>NZ_JBTYHB010000003.1:0-497514 GCF_054871485.1 Streptomyces sp. UC4497
ACCCCCCCCCCCCCCCCCCGGCCCACCCCCCCCCCCCCCCGCCCCCCCCCCCCATTGGTGGGGGCCCCGCCCACCGGCCCGCCCCCCACTCAACTCGTACCGATGCGCTTTACGTGACCAGCGCGGATCAGTGCCTTACGTGATCATGTCAAGGACACCGCCTTCTCGTTCCGCCCCGGCTGCCGCAGCAGCAGCGCCACGAGCGCCGACAGCATGGATATCCCGCCGGCCAGGGCGTACGCGCCGTTGTAGCCCCAGGCGCCGACCACCATCGAGCCGAGTCCGCCGCCGAACAGGCCGCTGATGAGCTTCCCGCTGTACACCAGGCCGTAGTTGGTGGCGTTGTAGTTCTCCCCGAAGTAGTCCGGGGTCAGCGCCGCGAACATCGGGTAGAACGCGCCGCCACCGAAGCCGGACAGGAACGCGAAGACCAGGAACAGCCACTCGCTGCGGACGTCGCCCGCCCAGATGATGCCGAACTGGGCCAGGCCGAGGACGACGATCACGAGGATCAGGCTCGCCTTGCGGCCCCACAGGTCCGACATCCAGCCGACCACCGCGCGGCCGACACCGTTGATGACCGCCATGACACCCATCGAGGACGCGGCGACCAGCGGACCGAAGCCGACCTCCTTGGCGAAGTCGACCTGGAAGGAGATGCCGAAGATCGACACACCTGCCGTCAGGACCAGGCTCAGCCACATCAGCGGCAGCTGGCCCGTCTTGATGGCCTCCATGGGGGTGTACTGCTTGACGGCCGGCGGGTTCTTCTCCAGTGCCGCCCGGCTCTTGCTGTTGCCCGACTTCGCCAGCGGGTCGATGTCCGAGGGCCACCAGTTCTTCGGCGGGTCCCGGAAGAAGAACGCACACACCAGCACCACGATCAGCACGTAGACGCCGATCATGTCGAGCACCCGGTGGTAGTTCGACGTGTCGAAGGCGTAGTTGAAGATGAAGATGAACGGAAGCGAGCCGTAGGCGAAGCCTCCGTTGACGAAACCTGTCCTGCCGCCTTTGCGTTCGGGGTACCACTTGCCGACCATGTTGATGCAGGTCGCGTACACGAACCCGGAGCCGAGCCCGCCGATCACGCCGAATCCGATGATGGCCAGCCACACATTGTGCAGATGCGACAGGGCCAGGAATCCGAACAGGCACATGAAGGCGCCGATGTACATGGCCCGACGGGCCGGCATGATGCCCTTCTCCCGCAGCCAGCCGGCCGGGAACGCCACACCTGCCTGGAAGAACACCCAGACACTCAGGATCCAGAAGGTGTTGGACTGCGTCCAGCCGTGCGCGGAGGACAACGTGTCCTCGGCGGAGCCGTAGGCGTACTCGAAGACACTGATGGCCATCATCGCGGCCCACGGCAGGTACACCATGAACTTGCGGGAGTGGCCGAGGATGTCCCGGTCGGTCTCGCCGACGCGATAGATCCGGCCGTGCTCGTCGGTGATTTCTCGGTACCGGCTCCCCGAAGCCGGTGCCGTGTTACTAGCGGAGACAGGTTCCGCCGTCATATCAAGCCATCTCCTCACCAAGGGGTTGTGGGTTGGGGTGGACCCCACGCTTCTTGGGCCTACCGGGCGGGGACAGGAAGATGGCCACGAAGCCGGCGAAGAACGAGATGCAGCCGGCCAGGATGAAGGCCCCGGAGTGTCCCCAGGCGCCGACGACGACGGACCCCATGCCCGCGCCGAGCCCTGAGACGAGCTTTGAGCTGTAGACCATGCCGTAGTTGGTGGCGTTGTTGTTCTCGCCGAAGTAGTCCGCGGTCAGGGCCGCGAACATCGGGAAGATCGCGCCACCGCCGAATCCCGAGATCGCGGAGAAGACCAGGAACATCGCGAGCATCTGCTCGGAGGCCGACCAGATGATGCCGAACTGGGCGAGGCCCAGGATGACGCAGACCGCCAGCAGACACTGCTTGCGGCCGTACCGGTCGGAGAGCCAGCCGATGACACCGCGACCGGTGCCGTTGACGACCGCCTTGAGTGACATCGCGGTGGCCACGATTCCGCCCGCGAAGCCCGCTTCCTTGCCGATGTCGACCTGGAAGGCGATACCGAAGATGTTCACACCCGACGTACAGGCCAGGCAGAACCACATCAGCGCGACCCGGCCGGTCTTCCATGCCTCCATGGGGGTGTACTGCTTGACGGCCGGCGGGTTCTTCTCCAGCGACCGGCGGGCCCGCGGGTCCTCCGGAGGGTTGAGCGGGTCGATGTTCGCCGGCCACCAGTTCTTCGGCGGGTCCTTGAAGAAGGAGCCCGCGACGGCGACCATCGCGGCGAGCAGCACACCCACCGAGACCAGCACCCAGCGGAAGTTGGTCAGGTCCATGAACCCGGTGAACAGGAACACGAACGGGACCGAGCCGTAGGCGAAACCGCCGTTGACGAAGCCCGTCTTGCCGCCCCTGCGCTCCGGGTACCACTTGCCGACCATGTTGACGCAGGTCGCGTACACCATGCCGGCGCCCATACCGCTGAAGACACTGAAGCCGATGTAGGCGACGATGACGTGCGGTGCGAAGGCCAGCGACAGATAGCCGAGGAAGGTGCCCACGGCGCCGAGCATCATGGCCCAGCGGGCCGGCAGTTTGCCGCTCTCCCGGAGCCTGCCCGCGGGCATGGCCACGGCCGCCTGGAAGAACACCCAGACGGTCATCATCCAGAAGATGTGTCCGCTGTTCCAATGGTGCGCGGTGTGCAGTGTGTCCTCGGCGGACGCGAACGCGTACTCCGCGGACGAGATGCCCATCATGCCCACCCAGGGCAGGATGACCATCCACTTGCGCCCGCGACCCATGATGTCGATGTCGCTCTCGCCAACGCGGTACATCCGGCCGTTGGCGTCCGTCACCTCCCTGTAGGGGACGGAACTCGGCAGATCGGTTGTTGTCATGTCGATCGTTTCCCTTGCGTCGAAAGATCTGGGCAGCGCCCCCTGTCCAAATTTCTTTCGTGTGCGCACGGGGCCTGGGTCCGGTCGGCGCACACCGCCGACCGGATCCGTCGGTCGCCTACGTCATCGACCGCCCCCCAACTTCCCCGCCGCGCGGGCCCACTTGTACTTGGCGCCGAGCACCGCGACGGGCTTCTCGGTCGTGTACGGATACGCGACGACACCCCGGTCGAAGAGGTACTGGCACGCCTCCTCGACCTCGACGTCGCCGGCCAGCGAGGCCACCACGGGCTTCTCGATGCCGCGCTCCCTGAACTCCTGGACGACGCGCGCCGTCACCTCCGCGAACACCATGGGCGGGGTGACGATGGTGTGCCAGTAGCCGAGCACCAGCGAGTGGATCCGCGGATCCTCAAGGCCGAGCCGGATCGTCGCCTCGTACGTCGACGGGGGCTCGCCGCCCGTGATGTCGACGGGGTTGCCCGCGGCGCCGAACGGCGGGATGAACTTCCGGAACGCGGCGTCCAAGTCGGCCGGGATCTCCATCAGTTCGAGCCCGTTGTCCATCACGGCGTCCGAGAGCAGCACACCCGAGCCACCGGCCCCCGTGATGATCACGACGTTGTCGCCCTTGGGGGTCGGCAGCACCGGCAGCGCCCGCGCGTACTCCAGCATGTCGTTGAGGCCGGGCGCCCGGATGACACCGGCCTGCTTGAGGATGTCGTCGTACACGGCGTCGTCGCCCGCGAGCGCGCCCGTGTGCGAACCGGCCGCCTTGGCGCCCGCCGCCGTACGCCCCGCCTTCAGGACCACGACCGGCTTCTTCGGCACGGTCTCGCGCGCGGCCGCCACGAAGGCGCGACCGTCCTTGAGGTCCTCCAAGTGCATCGCGATGCAGTCGGTGTGGGGGTCCTCGCCGAACCACGTGAGCAGGTCGTCCTCGTCGAGGTCCGACTTGTTGCCGAGCCCGACGATCGCCGAGACACCCGTCTTCGTGGTGCGGGCGAAGCCCAGGATGGCCATGCCGATGCCACCGGACTGGCTGGTCAGGGCGACGCCGCCCTTCACGTCGTACGGCGTGCAGAACGTGGCGCACAGGTCCTGCCACGTCGAGTAGTAGCCGTAGATGTTCGGGCCGAGGAGGCGGGTGCCGTAGCGCTCGGCGATCGCGACGATCTCGTCCTGGAGCTCGTGCTCGCCGGTCTCGGCGAACCCGGAGGGGATGAGGACCGCGTTGGGAATGCCCTTGCGGCCCACCTCCTCCAGGGCCGATGCCACGAACTTCGCGGGGATCGCGAAGATCGCCACGTCCACGTCGCCGGGCACGTCCGTGACACTCTTGTACGCCTTGCGGCCCAGGATGTCGTCGGACTTCGGGTTCACCGGGTGGATCTCGCCGGAGAAGCCGCCGTCGATGAGGTTGCGCATCACCGAATTGCCGATCTTGCCCTGCTCGTTCGAGGCACCGATCACGGTGACGGAGCACGGCTCCATCAGCCGCCGCATCGAGGTCAGGATCTCCTCGCGGGTGTAGGTGCGCCGCTGCTTCGTCTCGCCCTCGGCGAGGATGACGCGGATGTCGGCGGCGAGCGCGCCCTTCGGCGTCGCGATCACCGGGTTGAGGTCGACCTCGGCTATCTCCGGGAACTCCGTGACCAGTTGGGACACCCGGCGGATCTGCTCGGCCAGCGCCTCCCGGTCGACGCCCTTGGCGCCGCGCACCCCGCGCAGCACCTCCGCCGCCTTGATGGAGTCGAGCATGTCGAGGGACTCGTCCTCCGTCACCGGCGCGAGCCGGAAGGTGACGTCCTTGAGCACCTCGACCAGGACGCCGCCGAGCCCGAAGGCGACGACCTTGCCGAAGGTCGGGTCGGTGACGGACCCGACGATGACCTCCTGGGTGTCGGGCCCGGTGGGCAGCAGTTCCTGCACCTGGATGCCGGTGATGTGGGCATCGGCCGCGTACGCGTACGCGTTGTCGACGATCCGCTGGTACGCCTCCCGTACGGCGGCCTCGCCCTCCACGCCCACGATGACGCCGCCGGCGTCGGTCTTGTGCAGGATGTCGGGCGACACGATCTTCAGCACCACGGGTCCACCGAAGCGGGCCGCGGCCGCCACCGCCTGGTCGGCATCGGTCGCGAGCTCCTCGCCGGGGACGGCGATCCCGTACGCGTCGGCGATCACCTTCCCCTCGGGCGCGGTGAGCGCTGTACGTCCCTCGGCCCGCACGGCATCGAGCAGCGCCCGTACCTTGAGCTCACGTTCCTCGGCCATCAATCAGATCACTCCGTTCGACTTGAGCAGACGCAACTCTTCGTCCCCGAGGCCGAGTTCACCGATGAATACCTCCGCGTTGTGCTCGCCGAGCAGCGGGGAGGCGGTGACGTCGACGGGGGAGTCGGAGAGCTTGAGAGGGGAACCGACGGTCTTGAAGGAGCCGCGCTGCGAGTGCGGAACCTCGACGACCATCTCGTTGGAGACCAGCGACTCGTCCTCGATGATCTCCTTGGTGGAGAGGATCGGGCCGCAGGGGATGTTGTGGGCGTTGAGCCGGTCGAGGACCTCCCACTTGGGGAGGGTGGACGACCACTCCTCGATGAGCTGGAACATCTTGTTGAGCTTCGGGAGGCGCGCCTCGGGCGTGGCCCAGTCGGCGTCCTCGGCCAGTTCGGGCCGTCCGATCAGCTCGGTGATCGGCTTCCAGCCGACCGGCTGGACGATGACGTAGACGTAGTCGTTGGGTCCGCCGGGTGCGCACTTGACGGCCCAGCCGGGCTGTCCGCCGCCCGAGGCGTTGCCGGAGCGCGGGACCTCGTCGCCGAAGTCCTCGTTGGGGTACTCCGCCAACGGGCCGTGGGTGAGGCGCTGTTGGTCGCGCAGCTTGACGCGGCACAGGTTGAGCACGGCGTGCTGCATGGCGACGTTGACGCGCTGCCCGCGCCCGGTGTTCTCGCGCTGGAACAGGGCGGCCAGGATGCCGGCGACCGTGTGGATGCCCGTGCCCGAGTCGCCGATCTGCGCACCCGTCGCGAGGGGTGGTCCGTCCTCGAAGCCCGTGGTCGACATGGAGCCGCCCATGGCCTGGGCGACGACCTCGTAGGCCTTGAAGTTGGTGTACGGGCCCTCGCCGAAGCCCTTGATGGAGGCGTAGATGATGCGGGGGTTGATCTCCTGGATGCGGTCCCAGGTGAAGCCCATCCGGTCGACGGCTCCGGGGCCGAAGTTCTCCACCAGCACGTCGGAGCGGCGGATCAGTTCGGTCAGCAGCTCCTTGCCGCGCTCTGTCTTGGTGTTGAGGGTGATGCTCCGCTTGTTGCAGTTGAGCATCGTGAAGTAGAGGGAGTCGACGTCCGGGATGTCACGCAGCTGCTTGCGTGTGATGTCACCGGTCGGCGCCTCCAGTTTGACGACGTCCGCACCCAGCCACGCCAGCATCTGCGTGGCGGATGGGCCTGACTGGACATGGGTCATGTCCAGGACGCGCACACCCTCGAGTGCCTTGGTCACGAACGACTCACCTCGCTACTGGTCCACGGTCGGTTCCACGGTCGGTCCACCGTCGGCTCGTACATTGCATACAGTCGCCGAATACTGTATGAAAACTGGTATCCCGCATTGCGTGGATGGTGTCCAGGGGGCGTGCAGCACTTTTCCTTTCCTTAGCCGAATCAGCGGCTGAAGCAGGAACCGAGACAGGAGCCGCAAATGGACCTGTACGAACACCAAGCGAGGGACCTGTTCGCGGAGCACGGCATCCCCGTCCCGCGGGCCGAAGTCACCGAATCCGCCAAGGAGGCGCGGGAGTTCGCCCGCCGCCTCGGCGGCCGCGTCGTCGTCAAGGCGCAGGTCAAGACGGGCGGGCGCGGCAAGGCAGGCGGTGTCAAGCTCGCCGCCGACCCGGCCGCCGCCGAACTGACGGCGCGCCAGATCCTCGGCATGGACATCAAGGGCCACACCGTGCGCAAGGTGATGCTGGCCCAACCAGTCGACATCGAGACCGAGTTCTACGTCTCCTACGTCCTCGACCGCGCGGCCGGCGCCTTCCTCGCCATCGCCTCCGCCGAGGGCGGCATGGAGATCGAGGAGGTCGCCGCCACCCGGCCCGAGGCCGTGGCCCGGATCCCGATCGACCCGGCCGTCGGCGTCACCTCGGCCGTCGCGGCGCGCATCGCGGAGGCGGCAGGGCTGCCGCCGCAGACCGTCGACGTCCTCGTCCGCCTGTGGGAGGTCCTCACCCGCGAGGACGCGGTGCTCGTCGAGGTGAACCCGCTCGTGCGCACCGCGCAGGGGCAGATCCTCGCGCTCGACGGCAAGGTGACCCTCGACGACAACGCCCGCTTCCGCAACGCACGTTGGGGTGAGCAGGAAGCCGCGCACGAGGAACCGCTGGAGGCCAGGGCGGCGGCCAAGGGGCTCAACTATGTGAAGCTCGACGGCGAGGTCGGCATCATCGGCAACGGCGCCGGGCTCGTCATGTCCACCCTCGACGTGGTCGCGGGCTGCGGTGCCAGGCCCGCCAACTTCCTCGACATCGGCGGCGGCGCCTCCGCGCAGATCATGGCCGACGGGCTCGACGTCATCCTCTCCGACCCGGCCGTAAAGTCCGTCTTCGTCAACGTCTTCGGCGGCATCACCGCCTGCGACGCGGTCGCCGACGGCATCGTCCAGGCCCTGGAAAGCGTCCAGTTGACCAAACCGCTCGTCGTCCGCCTCGACGGGAACAACGCGGCACGCGGCCGGACCATCCTCGAAGAGCGCGCCCACCCCCTGGTGGCACAGGCCACCACCATGGACGGCGCCGCACGCCAGGCCGCCGAACTCGCCCTCACCTCCAACCCCCTTTAAGGAGCCGGGACATGGCCATCTACCTGACCCAGGAGAGCAAGGTCCTCGTCCAGGGCATGACCGGCGCCGAGGGCATGAAGCACACCCGCCGCATGCTCCAGGCGGGCACCAACGTCGTCGGCGGCGTCAACCCCCGCAAGGCAGGGCGCAGCGTCGACCTCGACGGCCGCGACGTCCCCGTCTTCGGCAGCGTCGCCGAGGGCATGGCCGCCACCGGAGCCGACGTCACCGTCGTCTTCGTGCCGCCGGCCTTCGCCAAGGGCGCCGTCATCGAGGCGGCCGACGCGGGCATCCCGCTCGCCGTCGTCATCACGGAGGGCATCCCGGTGCACGACGCCGTCGCCTTCCAGGCGTACGCGAAGCGGAAGGGCACCCGCATCATCGGGCCCAACTGCCCGGGCCTCATCTCGCCCGGCGCCTCGAACGCGGGCATCATCCCGGCCGACATCACCAAGCCGGGCCGCATCGGCCTCGTCTCCAAATCCGGCACCCTCACCTACCAACTCATGTACGAGCTGCGCGACATCGGCTTCTCGACGTGTGTGGGCATCGGCGGCGACCCCGTCATCGGCACCACGCACATCGACTGCCTCGAAGCGTTCGAGGCCGACCCCGAGACCGAACTCATCGTGCTCATCGGGGAGATCGGCGGCGACGCGGAGGAACGGGCCGCAGTCCACATCCGCGAGCACGTCACCAAACCGGTCGTCGGCTACATCGCCGGATTCACCGCCCCCGAGGGCAAGACGATGGGGCACGCCGGCGCCATCGTCTCCGGCTCCTCGGGTACGGCAGCGGCCAAGAAGGAGGCGCTCGAAGCGGTCGGCGTCCGCGTCGGCTCGACACCTACAGAGACGGCGCAGCTCGTCCTGGACCGCCTCGCCGACGGGCAGTGACGCTTCTCATAGGCATCAACTGGCCATCCGTACAAGGCTCTTGGCATACGGGAGGTGTCCGTTGGGCACCTCCCGTCCACAGCACCACCAGCCATGAAGTACACCGCCCCGACTGTGCACCGTGAGCGGAGACCGAACAATGGCAACCACCCTCAAGGCGAACACCTCCTGGTCCGACGCCTGGCAGCGCTGCCTCGCCGTCGCCCCCGAGGCCTTCCAAGACGACCGCGTCCTGAACCTGTGGAACGGCGCCTGGCAGGCCGACGGCCGCGCCCTGCCCGCCACCAGCCCCGTCGACGGCAGCCCCATCGCGGGCCCGCCCCGCCTCGACGCCGACACCGCCCACCAGGCCGTACGTGCTTCCCTCGACCAGCACCGCGCCTGGCGGCACATCCCCCTTCCCGAGCGGCGCGCCCGCGTCGCCGCGACCCTCGACGCCCTCACCGAGCACCGCGAACTCCTGGCCCTGCTTCTCGTCTGGGAGATCGGCAAGCCGTGGCGCCTCGCGCAGGCCGACGTGGACCGCGCCATCGACGGCGTGCGCTGGTACGTCGACGGAATCGACGAGATCCTCGGCGAGCGCACCCCGCTGGCCGGACCCGTGTCGAACATCGCCAGCTGGAACTACCCGATGAGCGTGCTCGTGCACGCCATGCTGGTCCAGGCCCTGGCCGGCAACGCCGTCATCGCCAAGACGCCGACCGACGGCGGCGTCTCGTGTCTCACTCTGGCCTGCGCGCTGGCCGCCCGCGAGGGCATCCCGGTCACCCTGGTCAGCGGCAGCGGCGGGCAGCTCTCCGAGGCGCTCGTGCGGGCGCCGGAGATCGGCTGCGTGTCCTTCGTCGGCGGCCGGGACACGGGCGCGGCGGTCGCCACGGACGTCGCCGACCTCGGCAAGCGGCACATCCTGGAACAGGAGGGCCTCAACACCTGGGGCATCTGGAACTTCACCGACTGGGACAAGCTGACGGCCGCCATCCCCAAGCTCTTCGACTACGGGAAGCAACGCTGCACCGCCTACCCGCGGTTCGTCGTGCAGCGCGAGGCCTTCGACGCGTTCCTCGCCGCGTACCTGCCCGCCGTACGCACCCTGCGCGTCGGCCACCCGCTGGCCGTCGAACACCCCGAAGACCCGTACCCGGCACTCGACTTCGGGCCGCTCATCAACGCGGCGAAGGCCAAGGAGCTGCACGACCAGGTCGCCGAGGCGATCGACCGCGGCGCCGTCCCGCTGCACCGCTCCACGGCCGACCCGGCGCTGTTCCTGCCGGGCCAGGACACCAGCGCGTACGTGCACCCGGTGACGCTCCTCGGCCCGCCGCCGTCCTCGCCGCTGCACCACGCCGAGCCGTTCGGCCCGGTCGACACCATCGTGCTCGTCGACACGGAAGCGGAACTCCTCGCGGCGATGAACGCCTCCAACGGCGCCCTGGTAGCCACCCTGTCCACCGACGACGAGGCGACGTACGAGCGGCTCACGCCGCAGATCCGGGCGTTCAAGGTCGGCCACGGCAAGCCGCGTTCGCGCGGGGACCGTGACGAGCTGTTCGGCGGGTTCGGGGCGTCGTGGCGCGGCGCGTTCGTGGGCGGCGAACTCCTGGTCCGCGCGGTCACCGAAGGGCCGTCGGGGGAGCGGCTGCCGGGCAACTTCCCGGACTACCACCTGATGCCCTGACGCAGCTGCGGCGGGGTCCCGCGCGACGCAGGGGGCGCTCCCCGTCGCACGTGAACCCCGCCGCCGTGCCGCGGGGCGAGTTCTCGCCCGCCCCGCGCACACGATGTGTCGACGGGATATTGTGTACAGGCTGGGACAGCCCTCGGCAAGAACTACGACAATCCCCATGCGAGAAGCGTGGGTTGAGACACCGTGGACGCAGGACGGAAGGGGCCCCGATGTTGCCGACCGCAGGACTGCCGCAGGGTGCGGTACCCAGACTGGACCGGCCGGGACCGCTGCGTGAGCGGGTCTACGGCGCACTCCTCGAACTCATCATCACCCGCACCCTGCCGCCCGGCGCGCACCTCGTCGAGACGGAACTCGCCGCGCAGCTGGGGGTGTCGAGGCAGCCCGTACGGGAGGCGTTGCAGCGGCTCAGCACCGAGGGATGGGTCGATCTGCGGCCCGCGCAGGGCGCGTTCGTGCACGAGCCGACCGAGGACGAGGCGGACCAGCTCCTGAAGGTCCGCCAGCTCCTGGAGACCGAGGCCGTCCGGCTCGCCGCGGGCAAGGCCGATGCCGTCGCCGTCGCCGCGCTGGAGGAGCTGTGCGAGGCGGGGGAGCGGGCGGTCGCGGCGGACGACGTGGAGGCGGCGGTCGCGCTCAACGCGCAACTGCACGGCGCCGTCATGGAGTTGGCGGCGAACGAGGTCCTCGCGGAGCTGGCCGCGCAGGTCGACCGCCGGGTGCGTTGGTACTACACACCGGTGGCGCGGCAGCGCGGCCACCAGTCCTGGGCGGAGCACCGCGAGCTGATCGCCGCGCTCGCTGCCAGGGACGAGAGCCGGGCGGCGCAGGTCATGCGCGCGCACACCGAGCACACGCGCACGTCGTACCACCAGCGCGCCAGGTAGCGGACCGGGCGACCGGCGGCGGGGGAATGCTGTCGCAGAGGATTGCATACAGTCGACGGATACTGTATGAACATTGGTATGTGCCGGTCTTCTAGCTCCTGACGCGCAAGCGAGAGGTGGGGTGTCGATCATGACCAAGGCTCTTGAGGGCGTGCGAGTCCTCGATATGACGCACGTTCAGTCGGGCCCGTCAGCAACGCAGTTGCTCGCGTGGCTGGGTGCGGACGTCGTCAAACTGGAGGCGCCGACCGGTGACATCACGCGCAAGCAGCTGCGTGACGTCCCGGACGTCGACTCCCTCTACTTCACGATGCTCAACTCCAACAAGCGGAGCATCACCCTCAACACCAAGAGCGACCGCGGCAAGGAGATCCTCACGGAGCTGATCCGCCGCTCGGACGTCATGGTGGAGAACTTCGGCCCGGGCGCGGTGGACCGGATGGGCTTCACCTGGGACCGCATCCAGGAGATCAACCCCCGCATTATCTACGCCTCCATCAAGGGCTTCGGCAAGGGCCCGTACACCAACTTCAAGGCCTACGAGGTCGTCGCCCAGGCCATGGGCGGTTCGATGGCCACCACGGGCTTCGAGGACGGACCGCCGACGGCCACGGGTGCGCAGATCGGTGACTCGGGTACGGGGATCCACACGGTCGCCGGCATCCTGGCGGCCCTGTTCCAGCGCGAGAACACCGGGCGCGGACAGCGCGTCAACGTCGCCATGCAGCACGCCGTGCTCAACCTGTGCCGCGTGAAGCTGCGCGACCAACAGCGCCTCACCCACGGCCCGTTGGCCGAGTACCCGAACGAGGACTTCGGCGACGAGGTGCCGCGTTCCGGCAACGCCTCCGGCGGCGGACAGCCCGGTTGGGCCGTCAAGTGCGCGCCCGGCGGACCCAACGACTACGTGTACGTGATCGTTCAGCCGGTGGGCTGGAAGCCGATAGCCGAGCTGATAGGTCGGCCGGAGATGGCGGACGACCCGGAGTGGTCGACCCCGGAGGCACGTCTCCCGAAGCTCAACAAGATGTTCCAGCTGATCGAGGAGTGGTCGTCGACGCTTCCCAAGTGGGAGGTCCTCGACCGGCTCAACGCCCACAACATTCCCTGCGGCCCGATCCTCTCCACCAAGGAGATCATCGAGGACGAGTCGCTGGTCTCCAACGAGATGGTCGTCGAGGTCGAGCACCCCGGGCGCGGCTCGTACATGACGGTCGGCAACCCGCTCAAGCTCTCCGACTCACCGACCACCATCTCCGGCTCCCCGCTCCTGGGCGAGCACAACAGTGACATCTACGCCGACGAACTCGGCCTGGATCCGGCTGAGTTGGCGCAACTCGCCGAACAGGGCGTCATCTGAGATGGACGGCACCGTGGTCGACCGCCTCGTCGAGGCGAACGAACGGTATGCCGCGGCGTTCACCGATCCCGGTATGGACGCCCGTCCGGTTCTGGAAGTGGCCGTGGTCGCCTGCATGGACGCCAGGATCGACCTGCACGCGGCGCTCGGCCTGGGGCTCGGCGACTGCCACACCGTCCGCAACGCGGGCGGTGTGGTCACCGACGACACCATCCGCTCGCTGGCCATCAGTCAGCGGGCGCTCGGCACCCGCAGCGTGGTGCTGATCCACCACACCGGCTGCGGACTGCAGTCGCTGACCGAGGAGTTCCGGCACGAGCTGGAACGCGAGGTCGGGCAGCGGCCGACATGGGCGGTGGAGGGCTTCACCGACGTCGACCAGGATGTGCGGCAGTCCCTGCGGAAGGTGCGCACGTCGCCGTTCCTGCCGCACACCGACGACGTCCGCGGGTTCGTCTTCGACGTGACGACGGGGCTGTTGCGGGAGATCGCCGCGTAGCCCTGCCCGGTCGAAATTCGGCCCTCCGCGCCTCTGGTGGCGCGGAGGGGGAACCGGAATACTGTATGCAATTGCTGAGTCGTTCAGCTGACGAGGGGGTCGCCCCGTGTCGTACCGCACCGCACTCGCACACGTCCTGACCGGTGCCGTCGCCCTTGGCGGCGAACCGGCCCGCATGCAAGGCAAGTTCCCCCGCTCCGGCGTCACCGCGCTCGGCCGCGCCGGGCTGCTCGGTCTCACCGTCGCTCCCGAACTCGGCGGCGGCGGACGGGGGTTGACGGAGGCCGCCGACGTCGTGGGGCATGTCGCCCGCGTCTGCCCGGCCGCCGCGGCAGTGCTTCGCTCGCACTATGCGGCGGTCGCCGTCCTGGAGGTGTACGGCGGCACCTGGGTACGTGCCGAGATCGCCGCCGGACGACACCTGTGCTCACTCGCCCTCGACGAGGACGGGCCGGAGTCCGTGGCGCGACGGGCGGGCGAGGTCGTCACCCTGCGCGGACGCAAGCGGCATGTCGTCGCCGCGGGCGAGGCCGACAGCTACCTCTGGTCGAGCCGGGCGCCCGGGGCCGGCCCGGACCGGCAGAGCTTGTGGCTGGTCCCCGCGCACGCTCCCGATCTGTACGTGCCGGCCCGGGTGGCAGGTCCCGGACCGAGCGGCAGTTCGACCTCGACGGTCTGCGCCGACCCGGTGCGCGTACCCGCCTCGGCCCTGCTCGGGGCGGACGGGGAGGGCGACCGGCTGGTGCGCGATGTGGTGCTGCCGTGGCTGACCGGACTGGCCGCCGTGACGGACCAATCGGACCAGGAGCCCGCGCTCGCGGCCTCGTGAACGACCGCCCGGTGTACGGAAGTCGGCCGATCGACTCCGCTCGATCTCGTCCCGCTTCTTTACACCGGGCTTCTGTATACAGAAGTCTGTATGGGGTAGTGCTGGGGTCTCCTGCACCCGCGCCGGAGACCCGCATGACGGAAGGCGGATCGATCATGACGACCAGCGGGACGGACGTGTCGGTCGAGGGCGTGGTCAGAAGGGCGGCGGCCGCGCACCGTGGCGAGCGCGGCGCACTGCTGCCCGTACTCCACGCCGTGCAGGCCGAGTTGGGGTGCGTACCGCAGGAGGCGATCCCCGTCCTCGCCGACGAGTTCAACCTCTCGCGGGCCGACATCCACGGAGTGGTGACCTTCTACCACGACTTCCGCCGCGAGCCGGCGGGTCGCTCCACCGTCCGCATCTGCCGCGCCGAAGCCTGCCAGGCCCTGGGCGCCGACCGCCTGCTGGGCCACGTACGGGAGTCGGGCTTGACGCTCGGCGAAACGAGCGCCGACGGCGGTGTCACCGTCGAGCAGGTCTTCTGTCTCGGCAACTGCGCGCTCGGCCCCTCGGTGGAGGCGAACGGCCGGCTGCACGGGCGTGTGACCCCGGCCCGGCTCGGCGCGATCCTCAACGGGACGGTGTGAAAAGTGACTTCGGAGAACATGAATCCTGTGTACGTCCCGCGCGACGCGGCGGCCCGCTCCGTCGGCGCCGACGAGGTGGCGCATCAATTCCAACTCGCCGCTATCGAGGGCGGGTTCGGCGTCGATGTCATCCGCAACGGCTCGCGCGGACTGCTCTGGCTCGAACCCCTCGTCGAGGTCGCGACCCCCGAGGGCCGCATCGGATACGGCCCGGTCACCCCCGAAGACGTCCCCGACCTCCTCGCCGCCGGAATGCTCGACGGTGCAGAGCACCCGCTGCGACTCGGCCCGGTCGACCAACTCCCTTGGCTGGCACGGCAGAACCGCGTCACCTTCGCCCGCGTCGGCATCACCGACCCGCTCTCGCCCGAGGACTACGAGGCAAACGGCGGACTGCAAGGACTGCGCGCGGCCCTGGAGATGGAGCCCGCCGACGTCATCACCGAGGTCACCGACTCCGGGCTTCGCGGTCGCGGCGGCGCAGGCTTCCCGGCGGGCATCAAGTGGAAGACGGTGCTCGACTGCGCCGACGACATCAAGTTCATCTGCTGCAACGCCGACGAGGGCGACAGCGGCACCTTCGCCGACCGCATGGTCATGGAGGGCGACCCCTTCCTGCTCATCGAGGGCATGACGATCGCCGCCCACGCCGTCGGCGCGCGCGAGGGCTACATATACATCCGCTCCGAATACCCCGACGCCATCGCCACCATGAACACCGCGATCGACATCGCGCGCGGGCGCGGCTGGCTCGGCGCGGGCATCCTCGGCTCCTCGCTCGACTTCGACCTGCACATCCGGGTCGGCGCCGGCGCGTACATCTGCGGCGAGGAGACCTCCATGCTGGAGAGCCTGGAGGGCAAGCGCGGCATGGTCCGCGCGAAACCCCCGATCCCCGCGATCGAGGGCCTGTTCGGCAGGCCGACCGTGGTGAACAACGTCCTCACCCTCACCACCGTCCCCGTCGTCCTCGCCGACGGCGCCAAGGCCTACCAGGACCTCGGCGTCGGCCGCTCCCGCGGCACCCAGGTCTTCCAGCTCGCCGGCAACATCAAGCGCGGCGGCATCGTCGAGACCGCCTTCGGCATCACCCTGCGCGAGCTCATCGAGGACTACGGCGGCGGCACACTGAGCGGCCGGCCCGCGCGCGCCGTGCAGGTGGGCGGGCCGCTCGGCGCGTATCTGCCGGAGGCGCAGTTCGACGTGCCGATGGACTACGAGGCGCTCGCGGAGGCCGGGGCGATGCTCGGGCACGGCGGCGTGGTCGTCTTCGACGACACCGTCGACATGGCGGCGCAGGCCCGCTTCGCGATGGAGTTCTGCGCCGAGGAGTCCTGCGGCAAGTGCACGCCCTGCAGGGTCGGTTCGGTGCGCGGCGTCGAGGTCATCGACCGGATCGTGGCCGGTGAGCAGCAGGACGAGAATCTCGCGCTGCTCGAGGACCTGTGCGAGCTGATGACCGATGGTTCACTGTGTGCCATGGGCGGTCTTACGCCGATGCCCGTACGCAGCGCCCTCGCGCACTTCGCCGACGACTTCGTCGCCCGCGGCGACCGTCGGCTCCTGGAGATCCACCCCGTACAGCGGGGCAACGCTCGAACGGAGGGCCAGGCATGACGCTTCTGAAGGAACCCGACTTCGGCACTCCGGAACGCCCCGGAGCGGCCACGGTCTCGGTGGAGATCGACGGACAACAGGTGATGGTCCCCGAGGGCACGTCCGTCATGCGGGCGGCCGCCGAGGCCGGCATCGAGGTACCGAAATTGTGCGCCACCGACAGCCTGGAGGCCTTCGGCTCCTGCCGGCTGTGCGTCGTCGAGATCGACGGCCGGCGCGGCACCCCCGCGTCCTGTACGACACCGTGCACGGACGGCATGTCGGTGAAGACGCAGACCCCGAAGGTGGAGAAGCTCCGCCAGGGCGTCATGGAGCTCTACATCTCCGACCACCCCCTCGACTGCCTCACCTGCCCCGCCAACGGGGACTGCGAACTCCAGGACATGGCAGGCGTGGTGGGCCTGCGCCAGGTCCGCTACGGCTACGAGGGTGCCAATCACCTCGACGCCGAGAAGGACACCTCCAACCCGTACTTCGACTTCGACCCGTCCAAGTGCATCGCCTGCTCGCGGTGTGTGCGCGCCTGCGACGAGACACAGGGCACGTTCGCGCTGACCATCGAGGGGCGCGGCTTCGAGTCGAAGGTGTCTGCGGGCGCGGGCGAGTTGTTCATGGACTCCGAGTGCGTGTCCTGCGGCTCCTGCGTCCAGGCCTGCCCGACGTCAACTCTCCAGGAGAAGTCGGTAGTTGACCTCGGCATGCCGACGCGGTCCGTCGTCACCACATGCGCGTACTGCGGTGTCGGCTGCTCGTTCAAGGCCGAGCTGCGCGGCGACGAACTCGTCCGCATGGTCCCCCACAAGGACGGCGGCGCCAACGAGGGCCACTCCTGCGTCAAGGGCCGCTTCGCCTTCGGCTACGCCACCCACCCCGACCGCAAGCTCAAGCCCATGGTCCGCGAGCGCATCACCGACCCGTGGCGCGAGGTCGAGTGGGACGAGGCGATCGGCACGGTGGCCCGCCGCTTCCAGGAGATCCAGGGCCGGTACGGCTCCGGCTCCATCGGCGCCATCTCCTCTTCCCGCTGCACCAACGAAGAGGTGTATGTCGTCCAGAAGATGGTCCGCGCCGCCTTCGGCAACAACAACATCGACACCTGCGCCCGCGTCTGCCACTCGCCGACCGGCTACGGGCTCAAGCAGACGTTCGGCGAATCGGCCGGCACCCAGGACTTCCGGTCCGTCGCCGAGGCCGACGTCATCATGGTCATCGGCGCCAACCCCACCGACGGACACCCGGTGTTCGCCTCCCGGATGAAGCGCCGCCTGCGCGAGGGCGCCAAGCTGATCGTCGTCGACCCGCGCCGCATCGACCTGGTGCGCTCCCCGCACATCGAGGCGCAGCACCACCTCCAGCTCCGACCCAGCACGAACGTCGCCGTCGTCAACGCGATGGCGCACGTCGTCGTCACGGAGGGCCTCGTCGACGAGAACTTCGTCGCGGAACGCTGCGAGGGGTACGAGGAGTGGGCCGCGTTCGTGGCCCGCCCGGAGAACAGCCCCGAGGCGACGGAGGAGATCAGCGGCGTCCCGGCCGCCGACCTGCGCGCGGCGGCCCGCCTCTACGCCTCCGCCGGCAACGGCGCCATCTACTACGGCCTCGGTGTCACCGAGCACAGCCAGGGCTCGACGATGGTCATGGGAATGGCCAACCTGGCGATGGCCTGCGGCAACATCGGCCGCGACGGCGTCGGCGTCAACCCGCTGCGCGGGCAGAACAACGTACAGGGCTCCTGCGACATGGGCTCCTTCCCGCACGAACTGCCCGGCTACCGGCACATCTCCGACGACGCGGTGCGTGGTGTCTTCGAGAACCTGTGGGGCCGGGACCTGCTCCCGGATCCCGGCCTGCGCATCCCCAACATGTTCGACGCGGCGATCGAAGGCGACTTCCGCGGCCTGTTCGTGCACGGCGAGGACATCGCCCAGTCGGACCCGAACCTCCAGCACGTCACGGCGGCCCTCGCAGCCATGGAACTCGTCGTGGTCCAGGACCTGTTCCTCAACGAGACGGCGAAGTTCGCCCATGTCTTCCTGCCCGGCGCCTCCTTCCTGGAGAAGGACGGCACGTTCACCAACGCCGAGCGGCGCGTCAACCGGGTGCGGTCGGTGATGCCGCCGAAGTCCGGGAAGCACGAGTGGCAGATCGTGTGCGAGATCGCCACCGCCATGGGCTACGCCATGGACTACGACCACCCGTCGCAGATCATGGACGAGATCGCGTCGGTCACCCCGACGTTCGCGGGTGTCTCCTTCGACCTCATCGACAAGCTCGGCAGCATCCAGTGGCCGTGCAACGAGCAGGCCCCCGAGGGCACACCGACCATGCACGTGGACTCCTTCACCCGCGGCAAGGGCAAGTTCGCGGTCACCTCCTACGTGCCGACCAACGAACGCAGCACGCGGCGCTTCCCGCTGGTCCTCACCACGGGTCGCATCCTCAGTCAGTACAACGTCGGCGCGCAGACCCGCCGCACCGGCAACGTCGCCTGGCACCCCGAGGACATCCTGGAGGTGCACCCGCACGACGCGGAGGAGCGCGGCATCACCGACGGCGACCTCGTCACGATGTCCAGCCGCGTCGGTGCGACGACGCTGCACGCGCAGATCTCCGACCGGATGCCACCTGGTGTCGTCTACACCACGTTCCACCACCCGGTGACGGGCGCGAACGTGGTGACGACCGAGAACTCCGACTGGGCGACCAACTGCCCGGAGTACAAGGTCACGGCCGTGCAGGTCGGCCTCGCGCCGAAGGCCCGGGCCGCCCGCGAGGCGGCGGACGAACTCGTCACGGTGGTGGACTGACATGGCGGGCACCGTCCCGGCCGAGCGTCGGATGGCGAACGACATCGCCGCGAACCAGGGCCATCTGTCGGACGCGGCGGCGGCCGAGGCGATCGCCGGACACGTCACGAAGTTCTGGGACCCGAGGATGCGGCAGCGGCTCTACGCACTCGTGGACGACGGAGCGGACGGCTTCGACCCGCTCGTCGTCGCGGCCGTGAAGCTCATGCGCTGAGGCCCTCCCCGGGCCACCTTCCCAGCGGCCGCCGCGCGACAGGGCACGCGCGGCGGCCGCGCCCATTCCTGCATCTCCGTACGTGATGTCATCGGGCACCCCCGTGCTGTGCGGCGCGTGGGTGCGGCAGCCGACGGCACATGTGCACGTACCTCCACACCCTCGAACCCAGGAGGCACCACGATGAAGATCGCAGTTGTCGGCGCCGGAGCCATCGGCGCATACGTCGGCGCGGCCCTGCACCGCGGCGGCGCGGACGTGCACCTCGTCGCCCGCAGGGACCATCTGCGCGCCATCCAGGCCGAAGGCGTCCGCGTGCTCAGCCCGCGCGGCGACTTCACCGCCCACCCGCACGCCACCGACGACCCGAACGAGATCGGGCCCGTGGACTATGTGTTCCTCGGCCTCAAGGCCCACTCGTACCCGTCGTGCGGGTCGCTCGTCGCGCCGCTGCTCGGCGAGCACACCGCGCTGGTGGCCGGGCAGAACGGCGTCCCGTGGTGGTACTTCCACAAGCTGACCGGCCCCTACGAGGGCCGGCGCATCGAGGCGGTCGACCCGGGCGGTGCGACGAGCAAGGTGCTGCCGCCCGAGCGCGCGATCGGCTGCGTGGTCTACCCGGCCACGGTCATCGAATCCCCGGGCGTCATACGGCACTTGGAAGGCACCCGCTTCTCCATCGGGGAGCCGAGTGGCGATGTGTCGCGGCGGTGCACGGAGCTGAGCGAGGCCATGGTCGCGGGCGGCCTCAAGTGCCCCGTCGAGCAGAACCTGCGCGACGACATCTGGATCAAGCTCATGGGCAACGCGGCCTTCAACCCGATCAGCGCGCTGACCCGGGCCACCATGACCGACATGTGCCGCCACCCGCTGACGCGCACCATGGTCGCCCGCGTCATGGAGGAGATCCTCGACATCGCCGCCCGCGTCGGCTCAACACCCGAGATCTCCATCGAGAAACGCCTGCGCGGCGCAGAGGGCGTAGGAGCCCACAAGACATCCATGCTCCAGGACCTGGAAGCAGGCAAGCAACTGGAGTTGGACGCCATCGTGACAGCGGTGGTGGAAATGGCCGACATCACCGGGGCCGAGGCACCCACGCTGCGTGCGATCCACGCGGCGACCGACCTATTGGCACGCACCGTGCTGCCGTAGCACGCTACGGATGAAGATCACGTGGCAGAGGAGACGTACATGCTGTTCCGGCAGTTGGAGTACTTCGTGGCGGTGGCGCGCGAGCGGCACTTCGCCCGCGCCGCCGAGTCCTGCTACGTCTCCCAGCCCGCGCTCTCCGCGGCGATAGCCAAGCTGGAACGCGAACTGAACGTCACGCTGATCAACCGCGGCCACAACTACCAGGGCCTCACCCCGGAGGGCGAGCGCCTGGTGGTGTGGGCGAAACGCATCCTCGCGGAGCAGGACGCGTTCAAGGCGGAGGTCGCGGCCGTCCAGTCCGGCATCACGGGCACACTCCGCCTCGGCACCGACCCCACGGCATCCACCACGCTGGCCCTCCCGGTGGGCGCCTTCTGCTCGGCACACCCCTTGGCGAAGGTCCAGGTCCGCTCGCGCCTCTCCACGAAGGAACTCCACCGCCAACTCCGCGACTTCGAACTCGACGTGGCCATCGCCCACTTCGACCCGGACGACCAGGAGGGCCTGCAAGTGGTCCCCCTCTACCAGGAGCGCTACATGCTCCTGGTCTCGGACGACCAGTTCAAATCCCGTACGAACAGCCTCACTTGGGCGGACGCGGCGCAACTCCCGCTGGCACTGCTGACCCCCGACATGCGCATCCGCCAGATCATCGACAAGGTCTTCGCGAACAAGGGCCTGGAAGTCACTCCCCAGGTCGAGACCGACTCCATCGCCTCCTTGTACGCACATGTGGGCGGCGGCGATTGGGCCAGCGTCGTTCCCCACACGTGGCTGCGCGCAATGCCGGTGGACGGCCGCACGCGAGCGCTGCCACTGATCGACCCGGAGGCGGGCGCCCAGGTCTCGGTGGCCATCCACGCGGGAACCCCGGGTTCGGTGGCGGCACGGGCGTTCGTGAGCGCGGCGACGGCGCTGAACCTGGACCAGGTCTTCGACCAGAGGGTCCCGGCAAATTGAGCCCCGCTTAGGGACCAGGCCCGCGGGGCCCCGGGCAGCGCCCAGAGACGTCCACTCACCCGTACCGCTCCCGCACGGCCAACCGATCCAACCCACCCTGCGCCGTCCGCGGCAGGGCGGACACGAAAACGATCCGGTCCGGCACCGCCGCCGCGGCCAACCGCTCCCGCGAGTACCGCAACACGTCCTCCGCGCCCACACACTCTTCCCCACGCACCACCACCGCGGCCCCGATCCGCTCCGCACCCACCGCGAACACCGCCGCCTCCGCCACCGACGGACACCCGGCCAGCACATCCTCCACGTACTCGGGCGAGATCTTCCGCCCACCCCGCACGATGAGGCTCTTGATCCGCCCGGTCAACGACAGGTACCCGTCCTCGTCGAGCGACCCCAGATCCCCCGTGCGCAACCATCCCTCACCCGTCACGGTCGGGCCGGACACCCACACCTCACCCCGCACCCCGGCCGGACACACCCTCCCGTCCTGGTCGACGATCCGCAGCCGCACCCCGGTCGCCCGCCCCACCGTGCCGTGCTTGAGCGGCCCGCGCTCCGGCAGTGGCTCGCTGGCGATCTGGTGCGCGGCCTCGGTCATCCCGTACGCGGACAGCAGCGGCGCGCCGAACATCCGCTCAAGGGCCCGCTGGGACGCGGCGTTGAGCGGCGCGCCACAACTGCGAACGAACCGCAGCGGCGGGGGCGCGCCAACGTCGGCGGCCTCCGACGAGCGATCGAGCAGCGCCTCGTGGATCGTCGGCACCGCCGTGAACCAACTCGCCCCCGCCGCCCGCAGATCCGCCCAGAACGTCTCGGCCGAGAACCGCCCGACTGCCGGCAGCAGCACACACCCTCCGCTGGCCAGCGTGGACAGGAGCGAGGCGAAGAGCCCGTGCCCGTGGAAGAACGGCATGACCGCGACGGTCGCGTCGTCGGGCCCCAATGCGTAGGTGGCACAGATGTTGTTGACGGACGCCGCGACATTGGCGTGCGTGAGCGGCACCATGCGGGCGCGACCCGTGGCTCCGGCGGTGAACAGGACGAGCGCGTCCTCCTTCCCTGCACGACGCCGGGCGCCGGCATCAACGCCGATGACCCCGTCGCCGCCGAGCACGGCGCTCGCCCCCAAATCGCCGACTCGCAAACGCAGTTCGGCATCCGACAACCCCGGATCCAAGGGAGCGACGACCACCCCCGCGCGAGCCGCCCCGAGCAGCGCGCCTACGAACTCGACGGTGTTCCCCGCGACGATCCCGAGCACATCACCCGCCCCCAGACCCGCGGCAGCGAACCGCCCAGCCTCCTGCTCCGCGAGCGCGTCCAACGCCTCGTACGACAGGGGAACCCGCTCGTCACCGTACCGGCCGGTGGCGAGGAGCGCGGGAGCGTGGGGCCGCGCACGAGCCTGCCGGTCGAGGAGATCGGCGAGCCCCGTGACGGTCAGGGCCGACGTGGCCATGCCTTCCACCTCCCATCCTCAGCGAGCGTGCGGTCAGCGGCCGCGCACGTCCAATACGCACTCACGAACACCCGATAGCAGCTGCTTATGAAGTCCGAACGGCCGCACCCAGCAGGGGATTTGACGCACGCTTGACTCTCGATAGACGCCATTTATCGCCTGGAAGCCGATGGGTCTTGGACGGGGCGCCGCAGCCTGTCGAAGGTGAGAACAGGAGCCGCACCGGCCGTACGCGCATGAGGCGCACCGGCAGGGACCCGTCCAAGGAGGAACCCGGATCATGACCGCTGACTCGACCGCTGAACAGACCGCCGAGGCCGCGGCAGGAGCCGACGCGCCGGCCGAGCTCACCGACGGCTACCACCTCGTCGTCGACGCCCTGAAGAAGAACGACGTCGACACCATCTACGGCCTGGTGGGCATCCCGGTGACGGACCTGGCCCGCCTCGCGCAGGCCGAGGGCATCCGCTACATCGGCTTCCGCCACGAGTCCAACGCCGGTCACGCCGCCGCGATCGCCGGCTACCTCACCCAAAAGCCCGGCATCTGTCTGACCGTCTCGGCCCCCGGATTCCTCAACGGCCTGGTCGCCCTCGCCAACGCCACCACCAACTGCTTCCCGATGGTGCAGATCTCCGGCTCCAGCGAGCGCCACCTCGTCGACCTCAAGCAGGGCGACTACGAGGAGATGGACCAGCTCGCCGCGGCCCAGCCCTTCGTGAAGGCCGCCTACCGTGTCAGCCGCGTCGAGGACATCGGCCGCGGCATCGCCCGCGCCCTGCGCACCGCGGTCTCCGGCCGCCCCGGCGGCGTCTACCTCGACATCCCGGCGGCGGTCCTCGGCGCGGTCATGGACAAGGGGGAGGGGGAGCGGACCCTCTCCCGCCTGGTCGACCCGGCGCCGCGCCAGCTGCCCGCCCCCGAGGCCGTGGACCGCGCGATCGACCTCCTGGAGAACGCGGAGCGCCCCCTGATCGTCCTCGGCAAGGGCGCCGCCTACGCGCAGGCGGACGACAAGATCCGGCACCTCGTCGAGTCGACGGGCATCCCGTACGTACCGATGTCGATGGCGAAGGGCCTGCTGCGCGACGACCACCCGCAGTCGGCGGCGACGGCCCGCTCCCTCGCCCTGAAGAAGGCCGACGTCGTCATGCTGGTCGGCGCCCGCCTGAACTGGCTGCTCAACCACGGTGAGCGCGGCTGGAACCCGGACGCGAAGTTCATCCAGGTCGACATCGAGGCGAGGGAGATGGACTCCAACCAGCCCATCGCGGCGCCCCTGGTCGGCGACATCGAGTCCGTCCTCGACCAGCTCGCCGACCGCACCAAGCCCGGCCAGATCGCGGCGCCGACCGCCTGGCGCGAGGAGCTCGCGGCCCGCTCGGAGCAGAACGTCGCCAAGATGGCCAAGCGCCTGGAGGCCGACCCGCACCCCATGCAGTTCATGGGCGCGCTCAAGGCGGTCCGCGACGTCGTCCACCAGCACCCGGAGACGTACATCGTGAACGAGGGCGCCAACACCCTCGACATCGCCCGCAACGTCATCGACATGCACCACCCGCGCCGCCGCCTCGACTCCGGAACCTGGGGCGTCATGGGTATCGGCATGGGCTACGCGATCGCGGCCGCGGTCGAGAGCGGCGGGGCGCCCGTCGTCGCCATCGAGGGCGACAGCGCCTTCGGCTTCAGCGGCATGGAGCTGGAGACGATCTGCCGCTACAACCTGCCGGTCGTCACCGTGATCATGAACAACGGCGGTGTCTACCGGGGCGACGAGGTGATCGGCGACGCCCCCGCGCCCACGACGCTGATGAGCGCGGCCCGGCACGACCAGATGATCGAGTCCTTCGGCGGCAAGGGCTACCGGGCCACCACGCCCGCCGAGGTCACGGCCGCCCTCACCGAGGCGATCGCCTCCGGCGGCCCCGCGCTCATCGACTGCGTGATCGACCCGTCGGCCGGTACGGAGAGCGGTCACATCGCCCACCTGAACCCGAAGGGCATCGGCATCAAGAAGTAACCCTCCGTGTTCGGGAGTGCACCAATACGCAGGTGAAAGCCACTCCGAAACCTTGGTATTGTTGAGGTGTCGCCGCGGGGAACGCCCCGTCACGCGACGCTCACCTTGTCCGGGTGGCGGAATGGCAGACGCGCTAGCTTGAGGTGCTAGTGCCCTTTATCGGGCGTGGGGGTTCAAGTCCCCCCTCGGACACTCACGGAGTGCCGGTCGAGATTCTTCTCGACCGGCACTTTTTTGTGTTTGCGCTGGTCCGGCGGGGGCAGGCGGGCTCTGGAGCCATGTGTATGGCTTTTCAACCTTTCACAGGTCAAAGAAGAATAGAGGTCCGTGTGCCCCCGAGACTGGTGGCCGAGCACCTGTACAAAGTGTTCGGCAGACGACCCGATGAGGCTGTGCAGAAGCTCAGCAGCGGTGCAGACCGTGAAGAGCTGCGCGCCGAAGGAACCACCGCCGCCGTGATCGACGCGTCGTTCACGGTCGAGTCCGGTGAGATCTTCGTGGTCATGGGCCTGTCCGGATCGGGCAAGTCGACACTGCTGCGGATGCTCAACGGTCTCCTGGAGCCGACGTCGGGGCATGTGAGGTTCGACGGTGAGGACCTGCCGGCGCTGGCTCCCAAGGAGCTGCGCGAGGTCCGCTCGCACAAGATCAGCATGGTGTTCCAGCACTTCGCGCTGTTCCCGCACCGTTCCGTGATGGAGAACGCGGGCTACGGCCTGGAGGTGCAGGGCGTTCCGCGTGCGGAGCGTGAGGAGCGGGCGGTCGAGGCGCTGCGTCTGGCCGGTCTTGAGGGGTGGGAGAAGTCCTTCCCCGACGAGCTGTCCGGCGGTATGCAGCAGCGTGTGGGTCTGGCCCGCGCGCTCGCGACCGACGCCGACCTGCTGCTGATGGACGAGTCCTTCAGTGCGCTCGACCCGCTGATCCGGCGCGACATGCAGGACCAGCTGCTTGAGCTGCAGAAGACGCTGAAGAAGACGATCGTCTTCATCACGCACGACCTCAACGAGGCCATGCGCCTGGGCGACAACATCGCGGTGATGCGTGACGGTCGTATCGTCCAGATCGGTTCGGCCGAGGACATTCTCGTCACGCCGGCCAACGATTACGTGGCCTCCTTCACGCAGGACGTCGACCGCTCCCGTGTGCTGAGCGCGCGGGCGATCATGGCCGAGCCGGCGGAGGGCTACGCGATGGCCGACGCCCCGGCGAGGGTCCACGAGGACACACCGATCGCCGAGCTCTTCACACCGTGCTCGACGAGCGGGATACCCGTGGCCGTCGTGAACGACGCGGGTGACCTTGTCGGTGTGGTCCCGCGCGAGCGGCTGCTTGCCGTGCTCGGCGAGCCGACGAAGACCGTGGAATCAGGCGCAGCGGCCGCCGACCTCATCGAGGACGAGCCGGCGGAGAAGGTGATCGCCGGTGCCTAGGATTCCCTTTGGTGACTGGGTCAATGACGTCGTCCAGTGGATGCTCGTCCACCTGGACTGGCTGTTCGGCTTCTTCGAGAGCATCTTCAACGGTGTCTACAACGGCCTGACCGAACTCCTCCAGGCCCCCGAGCCGCTCCTGCTCGCGGGCATCTTCGCCGTCATCGCCTTCTGGCTGCGCGGCACACTCGGCGGTGTACTGACATTCATCGGGTTCTGGTTCATCCAGAACCTGGAGCTGTGGGACAAGGCGATGGAGACCCTGTCGCTCGTCCTCGTGTCAACACTCATCGCGCTCATCATCGGTGTGCCGCTGGGCATCTGGGCGGCGCGTTCCAGCCGGGTCAGCAACCTGTTCCGTCCGGTCCTCGACCTGATGCAGACGCTGCCGGCGATGGTCTATCTGATCCCGGCGATCCTGTTCTTCGGCTCGGGCGCTCCGGCCGGTATCGTCGCGACGCTGATCTTCGCGGTGCCGCCGGGCGTGCGCATGACCGAGCTGGGCATCCGGCAGGTCGACAAGGAGCTGGTCGAGGCCGCCGACGCGTTCGGCACGACACCACGCAACACCTTGTTCCGCGTCCAGCTTCCACTGGCTCTCCCGACGATCATGGCGGGCGTCAACCAGGTCATCATGCTGGGCCTGTCGATGGCCGCGATCGCGGGCATGGTCGGCACCGGCGGTCTCGGTGGCGCGGTCAACGAGGCCATCGGCCAGCTGAACGTCGGCCTGGGCGCCGAGTCCGGCATCTCCATCGTCATCCTGGCGATCTACCTGGACCGCATGACCAGCTCGCTCGGCCAGCAGGTGTCCCCGCTCGGCCGCCGCGCGCTCAACAAGCTGCGGGCCACGCAGGGCCTGAAGATCTGGTCGTACCGCCCCCGTCCGGCAGTCGCCGTGGTCGGTGTCGTCGTCCTCGCGCTGGTCGCCGGCGGCATGGGCATGTTCGGCCAGAACAACGCCGCCACCTCCCCGACCGCCGCGTCCACCGACGTCGGCCAGGGCAAGAAGATCACCCTCGGCTACGTGCCGTGGGACGACGCCGTCGCCTCCGGGTTCCTGTGGAAGGAGGTCCTGGAGCAGCGCGGCTTCAAGGTGGAGATGAAGCAGCTCGACGCCGGCCCGCTCTACACCTCGCTCGCCGAGGGCTCGGTCGACTTCCAGACCGACTCGTGGCTGCCGGTCACGCACGCCGAGTACTGGAAGAAGTACGGCAAGGAGCTCGAGGACCTGGGTTCCTGGTACGGCCCGACCTCTCTGGAGCTGGCGGTGCCTTCGTACATGAAGGACATCAAGTCCATGGAGGACTTGAAGGGCCAGGCGGACAAGTTCGGTGGCAAGATCACCGGCATCGAGGCCAGCGCCGGTGAGTCGGCGCTGCTCAAGAGCAAGGTTCTCAAGGAGTACGGCCTCGACAAGGAGTACAAGGTCGTCGACAGCTCGACGCCGGCGATGCTGGCCGAGTTGAAGCGCGCGTACGCCAAGAAGAAGCCGATCGTGGTGCCGCTGTGGTCGCCGCACTGGGCGTACAACGACTACAAGCTCACCAAGCTCAAGGACCCGAAGGGCACTTGGGGCAGGGGTGACGGCATCCACTCCATCGGGCGCAAGGGCTTCGGCAAGGACTTCCCCGAGGTCGACAAGTGGCTCAAGTCGTTCAAGCTGACCGACAAGCAGCTCACCAGCCTCGAGGCCGAAATCAACAAGTCGGGCAAGGGCAAGCAGCAGGACGCCGTCAAGGCGTGGCTGAAGCAGCAGGACCCCGGCTTCGTCGACAAGCTCGCCCCGGTGAAGAAGCAGTCGACCCCGGCCGAGGCCAAGCGCCCGGTGAACGTCGCCTGGTTCCCGTGGGACGAGGACATCGCGGTCACCTTCCTCTGGAAGCACGTTCTGGAGAACCGCGGCTACAAGCTCAACCTGAAGCAGATGGACGTCGGCCCGGTCTACACGGGTCTCTCCACCGGTGACCTCGACGTCAACTTCGACGCCTGGCTGCCGTATACGCAGAAGAGCTACTGGGACAAGTACAAGAACAAGGTCGCGACCCTCGGCTCCTGGTACGGGCCCACCTCGCTCGAGATCGCCGTTCCGTCGTACGTGAAGGGCATCAAGTCGCTCGAGGACCTCAAGGGCAGGGCCAAGGAGTTCAACGGCAAGATCGTCGGTATCGAGGGCGGCACCGGCACGATGGACATCCTCACGAAGGATGTCGTGCCGGGCTACGGCCTCGACAAGGAGTACAAGGTCGTCAACGGCTCGACGCCGGCGATGCTGGCCGAGCTGAAGCGCGCGTACGCCAAGAAGGAGCCGATCGCGGTGCTTCTGTGGACGCCGCACTGGGCGTACAGCAAGTACGACCTGACCAAGCTGAAGGACCCCAAGGGCCTCTTCGGCAAGGGCGACACCATCCGCACGGTCACCAGCAAGGCGTTCATCAAGCAGTACCCGCAGCTCACGAAGTGGTTCAAGAACTTCAAGATGACCGAGGACGAGCTCGGCACCCTGGAGATCGAGATCAACAAGCACGGCCAGGGCCACCAGGCGGAGGCGGTCACGGCGTGGCTGAAGAAGCATCCGGAGGTGGAGGAGCGGATGACGGCGCCGTAGGAACGTCGGGCAGCACCGCGGAGCCCGCAGCACCGCATAGGTGCTGGTGAAAGCCACTCCGCAACCTTGATAAGGTTCTCTTCGTCGCCACGGGGCCAGCCCCCGAGCGGCGTACACCTTGTCCGGGTGGCGGAATGGCAGACGCGCTAGCTTGAGGTGCTAGTGCCCTTTATCGGGCGTGGGGGTTCAAGTCCCCCCTCGGACACGTTCAGTGAGCTACGGCTCCGCTGAGAGTCCTGGTCGAGAGCAATCTCGACCAGGACTTTTTGCTTTTCGAACCGTCGTTGTGGCGTGCACGCACGTTTGTGATTGCATGATCATCGCGCCGCGCACGGGGAGGAAGCAACGCATGATGCACGCGCAACCGGGGCCCAGCCATGCCCAGATGGCCGCGGGTGACGTCGGGCGGGCCGAATTGGCGGCCGAGATACGGGACTTCTACGCGGAGCGTGGGGATCGGGACGCGCTGCTCGCGGCGTTCCGTGAGGCGGCGGTCATCGTGCCGATGGCTGGGCCGCGCTCGCTGTGGAACGGCTCGGTGCAAGGCACACGGTGGCTGTACGCCTTCACCTCGCAGGGCGAGTTGGAGCGGTTCGTGCACGCCAAGGGCGCGCACGACGACGCGGATCTCGCCGCGCAGCACGGCCGGATCAGCTTCGTGACCGTGCTCGGCTTCCGGCTTCTGGACGACGTCCTGCCCGACTTCGTACGCGAGGTGAGGGAGCCGGCGGGCATCGCGGTCGACGTGGTCGGCGCGTATCCGATGCTGCTGCCGCCCACGTCCGGCATCGTCCCGGACGCGATCGCCGTCGACACCCTCGCGCAGGGGGCGATGGCATGAGCGGCGGCGGTTACGGGGTCGACCCCGACCTGCTCAAGCAGGCGGCCAAGGGCATCAACCAGGTCATCGACGAGCTGCAGTCGCTCGGCGGGCTGCACGCGGTCGGGGACGGCGCCGTGGGGCGCGGCTTCGAGGACATCTCGCTGAGCAAGCTGCAGGTCGGGGACGCGGGCCTGGCCGCCGCGCTGACGACCTTCGGCGAGCGGTGGGCCTGGGGCGTGCGCGAACTCGTACAAGAGGGCAATGACGTCGCCGACAAGCTGGATCTGTCCGCCGGCACGTACCACGACATGGAGGAGTACGGGGAGGGCATCGTCAAGGACGCCGTCATGGCGCAGTACGGGGCCCCGACGGTCACCGGCGAGCAGGCGAGCAAGATGTCGTGGGGCGAGATCGGGGACGGCATCCAGGAGACCGTCCGGCCCGACGCGTCGCCGGACGCGCTCCATTCGGCCACCGACGACATGCGTCGGCAGTGGTCGAGCGCCATGAAGGACTCCGCCACCAGCGGCGTCAGGGGCGCGAGCATCGACCTGCTCGAATCCGCCTACGGTGCGGGCCGCGGCGGTGACGGCTGATGGGCGTCACCGACTGGGTCTCCGACAAGGTCGGGGCCGTGAAGGACACGGTCGTCGAGGGCACGAAGGACGGCCTCGAATGGGCCGGCGACAAGCTGGGCATGGACGTGTCCGAGCGCGAACTCGACGAGACGGTCGAGCCGGGCGAGCTCGTCCACGGTTCGCCCGGCGATCTGCGCGAGGCCGCCGACCACCTGGCCGAGTTCGCGAAGGCCTTCGAGTCGACCGGGCAGGCGCTGCGGAAGATCGCCACCGGGGAGTGGAGCGGCGCGGCGGGCGACGCGTTCCGCGAGAAGTTCGACGCGCACCCCAAGCGGTGGCTGACCGCGGCCGACGCCTGCCACGACGCCGCGACCGCACTGCACGCGTACGCCGACACCGTCGAGTGGGCGCGGGGGCAGGCGGCCGTGGCCGTCCGGACCTGGCGCGCCGCCGAGCAGCGCTCCGAGCACGCGCGGGCCGCGTACGAGCGCGAGCAGCAGGCGGTGTGGGACTACAAGGTGGCCGGGTCGTTCGGCGCCGAACAGGGGCCCGCGCCCAAGGACCCCGGAGCCTTCCACGACCCAGGGGAGTCGGGGCGGCAGGAGGCCCGCGAGATCCTCAACGAGGCGCGGAGCCAGCGCACTTCGGCGGCCGCCACCGCGAAGGCCAAGGTCGTCGAGGCGTCCAAGGGCGCCCCCGACGCACCGGGAGTGGGGACCCAACTCCTGTCTGCGGTCGGGGACTACACGAAGTCCGGCATCGTCAGCACCGAGCACCTGCTGGGCGGCTTCATCAAGGGCGGCTCGGACACCGTACGGTTGATCAACACGGTGCAGCCGATCACGCCGTACAACCTGACGCACCCGATGCAGTACCTCTCCAACGTGAGCGGGCTGACCGCGGGGCTGGTCAAGAGCACCAACCACCCCGTCGACCTGGTGAAGGGCCTGGCCGGCTCCGGCTGGTCCAAGGACCCGGTGGAGGCGACGGGTACGTTCCTCTTCGATGCCGCGACCGACGTCGCCACGGGCGGCGCGGCGACAGGGGCGTCGGCGGCGCGGCGTGGCTTGACCGCGGTGGCGCGCGACGGAGCCGAGGAGGCCACGGAGGCGGCGGCTCGGGGCGCGGGGCGGCATGCGGCGGAGGACTTCGCCGAATCGGCCGGTGAGTCGGGCGCCAAGCACACGACCGACCCGTGGGAAGCCGCCCCATCCGAAGCCACTCCCACCCCCACCGCCTCCAACCCGTCGGGCCTGCCGGACGGCTGGACCAAGGAGCCGCCGCCCTCCGCCGGCCCGGCGGACGACCTCGGGTCACCCGCGGACCATCAAGCCGCCGACGCTAGCGAACGCCCCAACTGGGGCGAAACGGACACGGCGGGCCCCGACACAACGGCACCGGACACACCCCACACGGGTTCCCCCGACGGAACCACCGCCGGTGACGCATCCCACGGGAGACCCGATCGAGTCCTCGATGGGGCACGTGACTTCGACGAGGCCCAGGGAATCGCATACGGCAAGTCGAATTGGGGAGGGTTCGTCGACTCGTTGCCCGCCCATGAGCGGGACGCCCTGGTCGATTACTCGGGCAACAGCTATGTGCCCATCAACCAGTTCCTCCGAGGGAAGGCCATGGGGACCGAGCAGGTCAGCAGCTGGATCAACGACATGGACTCGGCGATGTCCAGGTCCGCTCTGCCCGAAGATCTGGTCGTCCACCGTGGTACGGGCGTTGACCATTGGCTCGAGGAGTTCAAGGTGGACAACGTCGAGGAGCTGACAGGTAAAGTTATCGACGAAAAGGGCTACATGTCCGCTTCGCTGGGCCCCGCGGCTTTTGGTAACAAGCCCGCGATCCTTCACCTCCGTGCCCCCGAAGGTACAGAGGGAATCTGGGTCGACGGAATCTCGCAGAACGCGGGCGAACGAGAGCTGCTTCTCGGCCGTGGGAAGGAGTTCCACGTCACGTCGGTCGTGGAGAAGGGCGGGCAGCACCATATCTATGGGGAGATTTTGAAGTGAACAGGAATCCGGATCCAGGAAACGGGCACAGGGTGGCCGGCGGCCCATTGTCCGAGGACCTGCATCCCACCCTCGTGTACAGCCCGCCGGACTATGAGACGCTGTGCTCCGGCCCCGTGAAGTACGTACTCCTGGGCAACCCATTGGGTGTTATCGGCTGCCTGTGGGCCTCGGACGCGGAAGGTGCCGCAGGGGTCATGTCCATCAGGGAGCAGGGAGATCCGGCCTCCAACTCGAAGACCTATTGGATCTTGCGCAGAAGAGACGCCTACTCCCGCGGTCTCTCCCCCACCGAATACCTCGTGCACGCCCAAGAGGCCGGTCTCGGCGCGTGGCCGTACCCGGGACGCGTCATTCCCGGCAGCGAAGGGGAGGCCGAGAGTAAGGACGTCCTGCGGCAGCAGCTCGCCACGCCGGGCGGCGTGCCCGTGAACCGACGTACTCTCTTCTCGCACCACTTCCCGGTCTTCCGCCGCGGCCAGGGCTTCACCGTGGACGTCACCGACGAGATGCGGAAGACCGCCGAACTTGCCAAGCCGGACGCCGGCGAGCGGACGTGGTTCGTGGTCGACCAGGCGTTCCCGCTCTACGACAAGAGCAAGATCCCGGTTGAGGGACTTGTCGGGAGGTGGCAGATCCTCCCCGACGGCTCCCTCACCGAGTTCGAGGCCAACCCCCAGTGGCAGCCCTCACCGGCCGGCATGGGATTCCGGTACCCGGAGAACGACCTTGAGAACAAGTTCATGCTCCTCAAGGCCGGCCGCCTCACCGCGGCCGACTTCCTGAAGGTGCTGCGCCGGTCCGAGGTGCGCTGCCCGCTCCCGGACGGCGACCGCCCTCGCGTCGTTGACTACAAGAATGCCCGGCACCGTGGGGTCCTCGAGGTCGCGACGAGCGACCAGTACGTTCCCAGCGACTGGCCGCGCACCGGCACGGGCACGGTGGAGCAGCTACTCGGCCAGGAGCCCACGGCACAGTGGTTGTCGATCAACCGAGGCTTTCGGCCCAGCGTCATGATCCCCGTGTCCGACATCTCCATGGGCGTCTTCGGCTGATCCAAGCGACGAAAACACAACGAAAGAGACCAAGCACCACCATGCGCCTCACCAACAAACGCCCCGCCACCGGCGCCCTCATCGGTTCCGCCCTCGGTGACGCCATGGGGCAGCCCACCGAGTTCCTCGCCGTCGAGCGCATCGAGGCCGAGTACGGGCCGTGGCGCGGGATGCGGTTTCCCGTGCGGCACGACGGCGTCGCGCTCGTCACGGATGACACCGAGATGACGCTCGCGGTGGCGCGTGCCCTGCGTGACGTTCAGGAGGCCGGTGGGCTGAGTCGGCCCGAGCCGGTGACCAGCGCGCTCATCGAGCGCTTCGCCGCCTGGCTCGACCACCCGGGCATCGCGCCCGGCAACACCTGTATGACGGCGTGCCGCGCCCTGCGCAAGGGCACCCCGTGGGCACAGGCGACGATCGCCGGCTCCAAGGGCTGCGGCGCCAACATGCGCGTCGCACCCGTCGCACTGGTCCCCGGCCCGGCGCCCCACCACCGCGCTCTGCTCGCCCAGTTGCAGAGCGCCCTCACCCACGGCCACCCCACCGCCCTCGCCGCCAGCGACCTGACCGCGTACGCGATCCGGCTCCTCGCCCACGGCACGGCGCCCGCCCTCCTGCCCGAGCTGCTGCTCTCGTACGCCCGCGCCTCGGTCCTCACACCGCCGCCCGGCTGGGGCCAGTGGCTCGGTGACCTCGCACCCCAGGGGGCGGCCTACGTCGACGGGGGCTGGCAGGAATGCATCAGCGTCCTCGAACGCCTGGCCGCTGCCACCGCGCCCGGCGGTGTCGACCCGGAGGCCGATCCGTGCCTGGCCACGGGCGCGGGCTGGATCGCCGAAGAGGCCCTGGCCACCGGCCTGCTGTGCTTCCTGCTCTTCCCCGACGACCCGGTCACGGCGGTCCGCCGCGCCGCGTGCACATCCGGCGACTCCGACTCGATCGCCGCGCTCACGGGTGCCTTCGCGGGTGCCCACCACGGGATCGCGGCCTGGCCCCCGGAGTGGATCTCCCAGGTGGAACACAGCACGGAGCTGCTGGCGCTGGGCGGAGCGTGGGACGAGGGGGCCTGACCGGCCCTACGCGAAACCGGCGGAACGGCGCCTACGTGCTCGGCTCAGGCCCCCGCGTCCAGGTCGAGGTCGACGTCCACGTCCAGGGCCTCCGCCTCGTCCCAGAATTCCGGGTCCGCCTTCTGGAGGCGGGTGGCGGCGTGTTTCATGTGGCGGCGGGCCGCCGCGCGGGCGGCCTTGGGGTCGGCGGATTCGATGGCCGTGAGGATCGCCTGGTGTTCGTGGCGGACCGCCTCGAAGAAGTCGTCGCGGCGGGCCTCGTTGGCGCGGGTGACGCGGATGCCGCCGCGGGAGACCTCGCCGAGGTAGTGGACCGTCGAGACCAGGATCGGGTTGCCCGTCGATTCGGCGATGGAGCGGTGGAAGGCGAGGTCCTCGTCCGTGCCGTCGCCGCCCGCTGCGACCGCCGTGTCGATCGCGGCCAGCGCCGCGCGCATCCGCACGATGTCGGCGGGCTTCGCGCGGGTCGCCGCGAGATGGGCGGCCTCGGCCTCCATCGCGCGGCGGACCTCGACGATCTGGAGGACCTTCGCCAGCGTGCCCGGTGACTCGGTGTCGCCCTCCAGGTCCAGGGGACGGGTGCGGCGGGGCAGCACGAAGACGCCCCTGCCCTGGCGGGGTTCCACCAGTCCCGCGTTGCGAAGGCGTGAGACCGCCTCGCGGATCACCGTGCGGCTGACGCCGAGCTGCTTGACGAGCTCCACCTCGGTCGGCAGCTTGTCGCCCGCCGTGAGCCGCCCCGATTCGATCTCCTCGGTGAGCATCGCGGCGACGCGATCGGCGAGCCGCACGGGCCCGTCCACCTTGTTGAACATGGCGTCAGTCTATCGACGTGGCCGCGGACACCTCGGCCGTGACCGCGTCCGGGTGGTCGGCGACGTACTGGCGGATCACCGAGGCGAAGTCCGGGTCGGGGGAGAGGCCCAGCGCTGCCGCGCGGGTGTTGTCGAAGGAGGCCGGCCAGGAGCCGACGATCGACTCGATGGAGGAGTCCGGTGACACCGTCACCAGGTCGGCGACCGTGTCGCCTGCCACCTCGCGGAGCGTGTGGAGGATGTCGGAGACCGTGACCGTGAGGGCGGGGAGGTTCACCGGGATGTTGCCGGTCAACTGGCCTTCCTGTGCGCCGCGTTCGGCTTGCGCCACGCGCAGGATGCCCTCCACCGTGCGGCGCGGGGAGGCCAGCGCCACCTGGGTGTCCGGGCTCACCGGGCACGTCGCCGGGAGGCCCGCGAGGGGTTCGCGGACCACGCCGGACAGGAAGCCGGAGGCCGCCGCGTTCGGCTTGCCGGGGCGTACCGACACTGTCATCAGGCGCGTCACGCGGCCGTCCACGTATCCGCGGCGCGTGTACTCGGCGACCAGCTGCTCGCAGATCCGCTTCTGCACGCCATAGCTGGACTGCGGCGTCGGCAGCGTCGACTCACTGACCACGGGTGGGAGGGGGAGCGCCGCGTCCGAGCCGTAGACCGCCACGCTGCTGGCCAGGACGAGGCGTACGGTCGGGCCGCCCGCCTCCGACTGGGCGCGGGCCGCCTGGAGGAGGGCGCGGGTCGTGTCCAGGTTGGCGGTCATGCCGAGGTCGAAGTCCGCCTCGCACTCCGCCGACACCGCCGCCGCGAGGTGGATGACCACGTCGACAGGCTCAGCGAACAACTCCGCGAGCCGGTCCGTGAGGTCGCCCCGCACCACGTCCACCAGCGGGTCCGCCTTGAGCGGCGACTCGTCCGGGACGAACTTGTCCGCGAGGGTGAGGCGGTCGATGGGCAGGCCGTCGAACGTGCGCCGCTCCAGCAGGGCCTCGGCGACCTGGCGACCCAGGAAGCCGAAACCGCCCGTGATGACGATCCTCATGCGTGCTGCTCTCCTTGGATGTTCTTCAGCCAGCCGAGCCCCTCGCTCGTGCCGGCCTTGGGGACGTACTCGCAGCCGATCCAGCCGTCGAAGCCCAACTCGTCCACACAGGACATGAGGTGACGGAGGTTCAGCTCGCCCGCATCGGGCTCGTGGCGGTCGGGGACGCCCGCGATCTGCAGATGGCCCACGCGGCCCGTCGGCAGGTCGCGGCGGAGGGTGGCGGTGAGGTCGCCCTCGACGATCTGGCAGTGGTACAGGTCGAGTTGGACCTTGAGGTTGGCCGCGCCGATCTCCCGTACGACCGCGTGGGCGTCCGCCTGGTGGTTCAGGAAGTAGCCCGGCATGTCACGGGTGTTGATCGGCTCGATCAGGATGTCGACCCCCGCCGGCGCCGCCTGTTCGGCCGCGTACGCCAGGTTGCTCAGGTACGTGTCCCGGCACTCGGCGCGCGAGACACCTTCGGGCACGAGGCCCGCCATCATGTGCACGCGCGGGCTGCCGAGCGCGGCCGCGTAGTGCAGGGCCTTGTCGATGCCCTCGCGAACCTCCGACTCGCGGCCGGGCAGCGCCGCGATGCCGCGTTCGCCGCAGTCCCAGTCGCCGGGCGGGGCGTTGAACAGGACCTGGCTCAGGCCGTGTTCGTCGAGGCGGGCGCGGAGCTCCCCGGTCCCGTACGCGTACGGGAAGAGGTACTCGACGGCCTCGAAGCCGTCCGCCGAGGCCGCGGCGAAGCGGTCCAGGAAGTCGTACTCGGGATACAGCATGGAAAGGTTCGCCGCGAACCTCGGCATGGTGACTCCTATCGAGAGAGGTGGGTGCGTCAGCGGTTGACGACGCTCTTCTTCGTCGTCAGGACGGCCGCCGCACCGATGACGAGCGACAGCGCCAGAACGTACATCGGGATCGCCGTGGAACCGGTCGCGTCCTTCAGCGCGCCGATCATGTACGGGCTGACGAAGCCGGCGAGGTTGCCGACCGAGTTGATCGCCGCGAGGCCCGCCGCGGCCGCCGTGCCACCGAGGAACGCGGTCGGCAGCGACCAGAACAGCGGGGCGCAGGTCAGGACGCCGGCCGCCGCGATCGACAGGGAGATGAGGGCCAGCGGGGTCGAACCCGTGAAGCTCGCCGCCATCGAGAAGCCGACGGCGCCCATCAGGGACGGGATCACCAGGTGCCAGCGGCGCTCGCGGCGCTTGTCGGCGGAGAACCCGAAGAGGTTCATGGCGATCAGCGCGGCCAGGTACGGAACCGCGCTCAGGGCGCCGATCGCGAGGCCGCCCTCGACGCCGGTCGACTCCACGAACGTCGGCATCCAGAACGTCAGCGCGTACTGACCCATCACGAAGCAGAAGTAGATGAGGCACATCAGCCACACCTTGCCGTTGCGGAAGGCGTCGAGGGCGCGGCCGTGCACGGTATGGTGGGTGGCGTCGGCGGCGAGGGCCCGCTCGATGACCGACTTCTCGTCGTCGCTCAGCCACTTGGCGTCACGCACGCTGTTGTCGAGCCAGAACAGGCAGACCACGCCGATCACGAGGGCGGGGATCGCCTCGACGACGAACAGCCACTGCCAGCCGCTCCAGCCGGCCTTGTCGTCGAAGACGTCCATGATCCAGCCGGAGAGCGGGTTGCCGAAGATGCCCGCGACGGGGATCGCCGACATGAACATCGCGATGACACGGGCCCGGCGCTGGGACGGGAACCAGTACGTGCAGTAGAGGATCACGCCGGGGTAGAAGCCGGCCTCGGCGGCGCCGAGCAGGAAGCGGAGTACGTAGAACGTCGCCTCGCTGTTGACGAAGGCGAACGCCGCGGACACCAGACCCCAGCTGATCATGATGCGGGCGATCCAGGTGCGGGCGCCGACCTTCTGCATCAGCAGGTTCGAGGGGACCTCGAAGAAGAAGTAGCCGATGAAGAACAGGCCGGCTCCGAGACCGTAGGCCGCCTCGCTGAAGCCGAGGTCCGAGGACATCTGCAGCTTGGCGAAGCCCACGTTCACGCGGTCCAGGTAGGAGACCACGTAGCAGAGGATCAGGAAGGGGACGATGCGGCGGATCACCTTGCGGAACACGGCGTTCTCACGCGCGAGTTCAGGTGTGTCGGCCGTGGGGACGGTCGTGGACATGAGGGGCACTTCCTTGTGCGGCTCAGGTGGGGGAGGGGAGGGGCGAGCGGGTGTTACCAGGCCGCGCCGAACGTGTCTCTCAGCTCGGCGATGGCCTCGTCGGGGAGCGGTGCGGGCTTGCGGTCGGTCGTCAGCCAGAGGCGGGCCGTCTCCTCGAGTTCTTCGAGGACGGCGAGCGCGGAGGCGGCGTCCGGGCCCCAGACGACGGGGCCGAGGCGGTCGAGCAGGACCGCGCGGATCGGAGTGCCGTGCGCGGCACGGGAGTTGATCCGCTCGGTCACCAGATCGGCGACGCGCGGGTCGCCGGGCCGGTGGTACGGGATGTGTGGGACGTGTCCCACCTTCATCACGTAGTACGGGGTGATGGGCGGCAGCACATCGTCCTGGTGCCACACACCGGCGAGGGTGAGCGCGACCAGGTGGGTCGAGTGGGTGTGGATCACGAAGCGGGCCGTGGGGTCGGCCTCGTAGATCCGGCGGTGCAGGGTGAGGGTCTTGCTGGCGCGGTCGCCTGCGATCTGCCTGCCGTCGGCGTCGACGTGGGCGAGCCGGTCGGGGGAGAGGAAGCCGAGGGCCGCGTCGGTCGGGGTGATGAGGTGGCCCGCGCCCTCGCCTTCGCCGTCGTCGAGCTTGGCGCTGATGTTGCCGGCGCTGGCGTGGACGTAGCCGCGGGAGAAGAGGCTGGTGCCGACGCGGACGATCTCGGCGCGTGCGGTGTCGGGGGTCATGCCGTGACCTCGTTCAGGCGGGAGAAGGATGCGGTGAAGAAGTCCGGGCCGCCGAAGTTGCCCGACTTGAGGGTGATGTGGAGGGTGTCACCGTCGGCGAGGTGTGCCGCACACCACGGCACACCGGGATCGATCTGCGGGCCGATGCGCAGGGCGGTCAGGCCGAGGGCCTGGACGACGGCGCCGGAGGTCTCGCCGCCCGCGACGACGAGCTGCCGGACACCGCGTTCGACGAGCCCCTGGGCGACGCGCGCGAGCGTCCGCTCCACCAACTCCCCGGCCTCGGCGGCCCCGAGCCGCCCCTGCACATCGCGTACGGCGTCGGGGGACTCGGTCGAGTAGATGAGGATCGGCCCTTCGGACGACAGGTGGGTGTCGGCGAAGGCGAGCGCCTCGGCAGCCACGTCCTCGCCCGCCGCGATCCGCAGCGGATCCACGCTGAAGGCCGGCCGCCCGGTGTTCAGGAACGCGCGCACCTGACCGTTCGTGGCGGCGGACACCGACCCCGCGATGACGGCCGAGTGGCCGGAGGCGGCGGGGAGTTCGGCGGCCTCCGGGGACGGCTCGATGCCCCAGTTGGCGGGCAGCCCGATGGCGAGGCCCGAACCGGCGGTGACCAGCGGCAGGCCGGCGACCGCCGCCCCCAGGCGTACGAGGTCGTCGTTCGACACGGCGTCGACGATCGCGGCGCCGATGCCGTCCTTGCGCAGTTCCTCGATGCGCGCCGTGATGGCCTCGGGGCCCGCCGCGACGGCCTTGTGGTCGATGAGTCCGACCGGGCGCTCGGTCTGCGCGGCAAGCACGGACACCAGGTTGGAGTCGGTCATCGGGGTGAGCGGGTGGTGGCGCATGCCGCTCTCGCTGAGCAGCACGTCACCGACGAAGAGGTGTCCCTTGAAGATGGTGCGACCGTTGTCGGGGAAGGCGGGCGTCGCGACGGTGAAGTCGGTGCCGAGCGCGTCCATCAGGGCCTCGGTGACCGGGCCGATGTTGCCGGCCGGCGTCGAGTCGAAGGTGGAGCAGTACTTGAAGTAGATCTGCTCGGCGCCCGCGGAGCGCAGCCACTCCAGGGCGCGCAGCGACGAGTCGACGGCCTCGGCCGCCGGGACGGTCCGCGACTTGAGCGCGATGACGACGGCGTCGGCGTCCGCCGGGGGCTCGGTGGCCGCCGCCGGTACGTCGATCAGCTGGACGACGCGCATGCCCGCGCGCACGAGGTTGTTGGCGAGGTCGGTGGCGCCGGTGAAATCGTCGGCGATGCAGCCGAGGCGGATGGGCACGTCAGGCCTCCTGGTCCTGGGTGTGGGGCAGTTCGATGCCCGGTTCTGGCAGTTCGATGCCCGGGAAGATCTTGATGACCGCGCTGTCGTCCTCGCCGCCGAGGCCGGACGCGGAGGCCTGAAGGAACATCTGGTGGGCGGTCGCGGACAGCGGCAGCGGGAACTTCTCCGGCCGCGCGGAGTCGAGGACGAGGCCGAGGTCCTTGACGAAGATGTCGACGGCGGAGAGCGGTGTGTAGTCACCGGCCAGCACGTGGGCCATGCGGTTCTCGAACATCCACGAGTTGCCCGCGCTGTGGGTGATCACCTCGTACAGCGACTCGGCCGGCACGCCCGCCTTGATGCCGAGGGCCATGGCCTCCGCGGCGGCGGCGATGTGCACGCCCGCGAGCAGCTGATTCACGATCTTGACCTTGGAGCCGAGGCCCGCGGTGTCACCGAGCCGGTAGACCGTGGCGCTCATCGCGTCGAGCACGGGATCGGCGAGCGCGTACGCCTCCGGGGAGCCGGAGGTCATCATCGTCAGCTCGCCGGTCGCGGCGCGGGCGGCGCCGCCGGAGATGGGGGCGTCGAGGAAGTGGACGCCCAACTCGCCGAGCCTGGCCTCCAGTTGGGCGGAGAAGGTCGGGTCGACGGTGGAGCACATGACGTAGACGGAGCCGGGGCGCAGTCGGTGGGCCGCGCCGCCGTCGCCGAAGAGGACCGACTCGACCTGCGCCGAGTTGACCACGACACCGACGAGGACGTCGACGTCGGCCGCCAGGTCACCGGCCGTGTCGTACGCGGCGCCGCCCTCGCGGGCGAAGTCGGCGGCCACGTCGGCGCGCAGGTCGTGGACCGCCACGTGGAACCCGGCGGCGCGCAGGCTGCGCGCCATGCCGAGCCCCATGGCCCCGAGTCCGACGACGCCGACGCGGGTCGTGGGGGCGGTCGGGGCCGGGTGATCCTGGTCGTGCATGGATGTCTGTCCCTGTCTCTCGCCGTGGGCCGAGGGCCGTGGGTCGAGGCCCGTGGGGCCGTCGAACGCAGGTCATATGATGACCTGACGTCAACGCGGAGTACAGGGTGATGCCGATCACACCGGCGGGGTGTGGGTGCAGTGGCAGGGGCGGTGCCCCCGGCGGTCAGGCGTGCGGTGTGAGCTGGATGTGGCGGATCCCCTTGCGGTGGTGGGTGTACGCGATGTGCAGCGCGCCGTCGGCGGACTGGGCCACGGACGGGTAGGACAGCTCGCGGTTCAGGCCGTCGCGGGAGTTGTTGGTCATGCAGTGGCCGTCGCCCGTGACCAGGTCCGCGGCGCGCTGCCAGGTGCGGCCGGCGTCGGAGGAGAGGGCGAGGCTCAGCGGGGCGCGGGGGGCGCCCCAGAAGGCGGAACCGGCGGCCGGTGCCTCTGGTGCCTTGGCTTCGGTCAGGGCGCCCGACTCGTCGATCTCGTCGTACAGGGAGACACGACGGTCGGTGGCGTCGGCCGCGCTGCTGTGGTTGTAGACGAGCGCGAGGCGGCCGTCCGCCAGTGGCACGTACTGGACGGAGGAGTTGTTGTTGGGCAGGTCGAGTGGCTCGGGTTCCGTCCAGGTCAGGCCCTCGTCGTACGAGACCGAGCGGTGGACGTGGTCGGCGCGCCGGCTGCGGTAGAGGGCGAGCAGGGAGCCGTCCGGCAGGGCGTGGACGTTCATGTGCACCAGGCCGGTCGACGCCGGGACGGTGTGCTCGCGCCACGTCGTGCCGCCGTCGTCGGACACCACCACCGCGCTGGTGTCGTGCTCGCCGGTCCACGCCACCCCCTCGGGGGTCGTGCAGCGGAACACCGGGAGCAGGATCCGGCCGGTCGGCAGCACCACGGGAGGCTGCCGTACGAATATTCCGCCGGACTCCGCGCTGAAGAGTGTGCGCGGTGCCTCCCAACTCCCGCCTCGGTCACGGCTGGTGCGCAGGCGCACCTGCGCGGTGTCCTGGCGGCCGCCCTGCTGGGCGGTGTGCAGCAGCCACCACTCGCCGTTCGGCAGGACGGTCAGGATCGGGTTCTGCTCCGAGCGGTCGGGGTCGTCGGAGAGACGCTGCGGCTCGGACCACTCGGCGCCCCCCGCCGGGAGCCGGGAGAACCAGACGCAGATGTCGGCCATGCCTTCCTGCGTGCCGCCGAACCACACACAGCCGAGCTCGCCGTCCGGCAGCACGGTCAGGTTGGCGGCGTGGCTCTGCACGGTGGGCGTGGGCAGGGCGCGGTCGGTGCGGGTGTGGCCGGGCAGGGTGGGTGTCCCGGTGGTCGGCGTCGTGGGTGTCATGGGCGGCATGGTGTGTCTCCAGTGGGGTGGTGTGTCACGCCGGGGTGTGGGCCCGGCCGCGCGCGTGCAGCAGCTCGCGGGGCTTGCGGCCGCGGATCGCCGCCGGGTCGAGGGCGGCGCGGCGCAGGTCGCGGGTGTACGGCTCCGTGGGCGAGGCCAACACGTCGGCGGTGCGGCCCTGTTCGACGACCCGGCCCGAGCGCAGCACCACCACGTCGGTGCTGATCTCCCGTACGAGGCCCAGGTTGTGGGCGATGACGAGGTACGTGATGCCGGTCTCGGCCTGGAGTTCGCGCAGCAGCTCCAGGACGCGGGCCTGGACGGAGACGTCGAGCGCGGAGGTCGCCTCGTCGCACACCAGCAGGTCGGGCGAGGAGGCGAGGGCGCGGGCGATGCCGATGCGTTGGCGCTGGCCGCCGGAGAATTCGGAGGGGCGGCGGTCGCGGGCTGAGGTGGGCAGGCCCACGCGGTCCAGGAGTTCGGCCGCGCGGCGTGTGCGGGCCGCTCTGTCGCGGGTGCCGGAGAGGGGGCCGGAGAGGCGGAGGGGTTCCGCCACGATGTCCTGGGCGGTGAGGTGGGGGTCCAGCGAGCCGTACGGGTCCTGGAAGATCATCTGGAAGCGGCGGCGCAGGGGGCGGAGGCGGCGTTCGGGGAGGGTGGCGAGGTCGGTGCCGTCGAAGATGATGCGGCCTGAGGTGGGTTTCAGGAGGCGGACCACCGCGTGGGCGATGGTGGATTTGCCGCTGCCGGATTCGCCTACCAGGGCGAGGGCGCTGCCGCGCGGGATCGTGAAGTTGACTCGGTCGACCGCGGTTGTGGCTCCGCCGGGGGTGGGGTAGGTGACGACGAGGTCCTCTACGTGGAGGAGAGGAACGGGAGTGGTCATGGGCTGGCTCCTTGCCGGGGTTGCGGACTCGGGGCTCTGCCCCGGACCCCGCTGCTCAATCGCCGCAGGGGCTTATAAATGCGCCGAGCCGTGGGACCGCCGCCAGTAGGGAGCGGGTGTAGTCCTCCGTCGGGGAGTCGACGATTTGTTCTGCCTCGCCGGACTCGACGAAGCGGCCGTCGCGCATGACGTGGATGCGGTCCGAGATCAGGCGGGCCACGCCCAGGTCGTGGGTGATCATCAACAAGCCGATGCCATCCGTCTCCTGGAGGGCCATGAGGAGGTCGAGGACCTCGGCCTGGACCGTGGCGTCGAGGGCCGATGTCGGTTCGTCCGCCACCAGGAGGCGGGGTTCGGCGGCGAGGGCGATGGCGATCAGGACGCGTTGCAGCATGCCGCCGGAGAATTCCTGCGGGTAGGCCTTCCAACGGCGTGCGGGGTGGGTGATGCGGACCCGTTCCATCAGGGCCGTGCCCCGGTCGCGTATCTCTGCGCGGCTGATGCCGGGGTGGCGCAGGCGGAGGGCGTCGCCGAGTTGGCGGCCGATGGTGTGCACCGGGCTGAGCGCGGTCATCGGGTCCTGCGGGATGAGCGACACCGTACGGCCGCGGGCGCGGCGGGCGGCGGTGGGGTCGGCGATCACGTCCTCTCCGGCGATCCGCGCGCTGCCGGAGAGGACGGCGAGGCCCTCGGGGAGGAGGCGCAGCACGCCCATCGCTGTCGTCGACTTGCCGGAGCCGGACTCGCCGATGAGCGTGACCGTCTCGCCCTCGTGGACCGTGAAGCTCACGCCGTCCACGGCGCGTACGATGCCGCGGCTCGTGACCAGTTCGATCTGGAGGTTCGTCACATCCAGGAGCGGTTGCTGAGTGGATGTCATGTCTGGGCCCCCTTCGTCGACTTGAGTGCCGGGACGCGGTCGCGCAGGCCGTCGCCGACGAGGTTGACGCCGACCACCAGCAGCGCGATGACCAGACCGGGCAGTGTCACCAGCCACCACGACGTGGTGAGGTAGGCCTGGCCGTCGGAGATGATGCGGCCCCATGTCGCGAACGGGCGTTGGGGGCCGGCGCCGAGGAAGCTGAGCGAGCTCTCCAGGAGGACGGCCTGGGCCAGGAGCAGCAGGATCACCAGGGCCGCGGGGCGCACGATGTTCGGGATCACGTGGCGGCCGAGGACCGACCAGCCGCGCAGGCCGAGGAGGCGGGCGGCGGCCACGTACGGTTTCTCGCGTTCCACGAGGACGAGGGACCGGGTCAGGCGTGCCACCTCCGGCCACTGCGCCACCGCGATCACCGCCGTGATGACGGGGATCGACGGGCCGAACAGGGCGACGACCAACAGAAGCATCATCAGGAGGGGCAGGGCGAGTTGGGCTTCCAGGAGGCGGGAGACGACCGTGTCGACCCAGCCGCCGAAGTAGCCCGCGGCCGAACCCGCTGCGATGCCGATCAGGCCGGACACGATCACGGCCAGCACACCGACCGTCAGTGACACCTGGCCGCCCAGCAGGATCCGGGCGAGCAGGTCGCGGCCCAGCTGGTCCGTGCCGAACAGGTGGCCCTCGGTGAGCGGCGGGAGCCTGCGGGCCGCCAGGTTCTGCGCGTTGGCGTCCGGCAAGGGGAGTACGCGGGCGAGTGCGACGGGCAGCACGACCAGGGCCGCGCACACCGCGCCCACCCAGAGTTTGAAGCGGGCGCTGCGCCGCTGGCGGGTCGCCGTGGCCCGCCTGAGGTCGCGGGTGGTGACGGCGCTGGGTGCGGGGGAGAGCGTGGCGGACATGGCTCAGGCCGCCTTTCCGAGTCGTACCCGCGGATCGAGCAGCGGGTAGCAGAGGTCGACGACGAGTTGGACCAGCAGCGCGAGTGCGGCCGTGACCAGGACCGTTGCCTGGATCAGCGGGTAGTCGCGGGTGTCGAGGGCGCGGACGACGAGCGAGCCGACGCCCGGCCAGCCGAAGACGACCTCGACGACCACGACACCGTTGAGCAGCGCCGCGAACCGGGTGCCGACGGCGGTGATCAGCGGCACCGCCGAGTTGGCGAGGGCGTAGCGCCAGGTCAGGGCGCGCTCGCTGACCCCGCGCGAGCGGGCCACGGTCACGTACGAGGAGGCGAGCGCGGCAGACATTTCGCGGCGTACGAGCCGGGAGACCAGGGCGAGTTGGAGGACCGCGACCGTGATCGTCGGCAGGACGAGGCCGCCCCAGGAGGTGAAGCCCGAGGCCGGCAGGACGGGGAACAGGACCGCGAAGACGGTGAGGAGCATGACGCCGGTCCAGAAGTCGGGCATGGACTGGCCGGCGATCGTGAAGATGTTGGCGCCCAACTCGCGTGCGCTGTCCGCGTGATGGGCCATCCACACGCCGAGCGGTACCGCCACGACGACGGTCACGGCGATCGCCGACACCGCGAGCGTGAGGGTGTACGGCAGGCGGTCCATGACCACGTCGAAGGCGGGGGCGTGGAACGAGTAGCTGGTGCCGAAGTTTCCGCTGACCAGGTCTCGTAGGTAGATGCCGTACTGCTCGAACAGCGGTCTGTCGAGGCCGAACTGGGCGCGGATACGGGCGAGTTCGGATGTCGAGGCGGTCGGCCCCGCGTATGCGGACGCCGGGTCGCCCGGCGCCATCCGGATCAGCAGGAACACGACGGTAAGCGTGAGGAAGACGGTCAGGACGCTCTGGCCGAGACGCCGAGCGAGGTACGTGGCCGTGGCCATGGGTCAGCCCTCCAGCCGTACGGTCGACAGGTCGTAGCAGTTGAGCGGCGCCAGTTCGAGGTCGGTGACCCGGTCGCGGCGCGCCTGCACCGTCTTCGGCACGAAGGACCACAGGCACGGCCAGGTGTCCCAGACCGCCCGCTGCGCCGCGTTCAGCTTGCGGGTGCGCGTCTTCGCGTCCGTCTCCTCGGCGGCGTCCGACAGTCGGCGTTCGATGTGCGGCTTCACGTAGCCCATGAAGGCGTCACCCGTCTTGTCGTCCTCGGCGGTGCCCGCGTACATGGCCTGGAGGCTGGTGAGGGCCTGGCCCGTGGTGCCGGGGAAGCCGTTGCCGATGACGTCCCAGTCGCCGCCGCGGCCCTGCCGCCAGGCGAGGATGTCGCCGCCCGGCTGGAACTGCTTGAGCTGCGCGCGGACGCCCGCGTCCCGCAACATCTCCACCAGCGCCTCCATCACGGAGGCGTCGCCCGCGAACTCGCCGCTCTCCCAGATGATGGTGAGCCGCATCCCGTCGGCGCCGAGAGCCCGCAACTGCTCGCGGGCGGCTGCCGGATCGTGGCGGTACGACCCGGTGCGCACGGCCCCTTCGAGGGCCAGCGGCAGCACACCCTGGGCCTCCACCGCGGACCTGGTGAGCACGTCCTTGATGAGCGCGTCCCCGTCGACGGCGTGGGTGAGGGCCTTGCGGACGCGGGCGTCGGACAGCGGATGCGTCCTGGGCTTGCGGAAGTTGTAGAACAGCTGGCAGATCCGCACACCGGGGACGCGGTCCAGGCGCACCCCGGGAAGCCCGTCGAGCTGGTCGGCGGAGTCCGGGGTGAGGGTGTCGACGACGTCGAGTTCGCCGCTGCGGATCCCGACGACCCGGCTGGACTCCTCGGGCACGAAACGGACTTGCACCCGGTCGACGTGCGGCGGGGTGCCCCAGTAGTTCGGGTTGCGGGCGAGCGTGTACTCACCGGTGCCGCTGTTCGCGGCGACCACCCGGTACGGTCCCGTGCCCACGCCGGACCGCAGCTCCTCGGCGCGGTTGTCCGCGGACGGGGTGATGAGGATGTTCGCCATCAGGCGGTCGAGCACGGGCACCGGGCGGCGTGTGTGGAGGAGGAAAGTACGCTCGTCGACCCTTTCCACCGTGGGGAGTTCAGGGAAGAGGCCGCGGACGAACGAGCCGTCGACCTTCCCGTACAGGCGCAGTGCGGTCGCCACGTCCTCGACGCGTACGGGGCGTTTGTCGGAGTAGTGGATGCCGTCGCGTAGCCGCACCGTCCAGGTCGTCGGTGACGTCATCTCGAAGCGGTCGGCGAGGACCTGGGCGACCGACAGGTCCGGGCGGATCGTGGTGAGCGCCTGCCGCACACCGCGCTGCACGGTGACGGCGGCGTCGAACTGGTTGAGCTTGTTGTCCAGGCTGACCAGGGAGCGGTTCAGGCCGAGCGAGAGTGTCCGCGGCCCCGGCGCGCCCGTCGGGCCCGCGCAGGCGGTGAGCGGTCCGAGGGCCAGGCCGGTGCTACCGGCCGCGAGGGTACGCAGCAGGGTGCGGCGGGAGGGGTGCGGGTGAGGTGGTGAGGGCATCGTCGACCTCTCGGGGGAGGGGCTCATCGGAAGCGGGGCGGGGTTCAGGCGCCGGGTGTCAGGCCCAGCGTGTCCAGGACCCCGTACACCCCGAGGCAGGCGATCGCCGCGCTGCTGATCACGAGGGCGGTGGTCAGCCAGGGGTTGGCGCGGAAGCGGGGCGGGACGCCGGTGTAGCGCAGGCGCCACACCGCGATCACGACGGCGAGCAGGAAGATGCCACCGCCGATGCCACCGATCTGGACCATCAGGACGGGGGACTGCACCCACAGGAAGAAGCACATCCACACCGGGGGCAGACACCATGTCAGGACCCGGATGGTGCGTGTGCGGGAGCGCAGGTCGTGCCAGTCGATGACACCGAGCAGGCCGAGGGTGTTGGCCCACAGGCGTGGCACGCTCGCCGACGACGCGACCGTCACGGAGAAGAGCACGGCGATCGCGCCGGCCAGGAAGAGGTACTGCGCCCACGGTCCGAGCACGTCGGTGTACATGTGCGAGAGCGTGGTGATCATGTCGTTGCCCTCGGGGACCAGGCCCTGCGGGTGCAGTACGGAGGCGCCGATCGTGTAGAAGGACAGGGTGCACAGGGTGCAGATGAGCCAGGAGACACCCACGTCGAGGCGCATGACCTTGAGCCATCCCTCGGCCCGTCGCGCCCGCTCCTCCGTGCCGTCGTCGGGGCCCGTCCAGCGGGCGTAGCCCTTCTCGAGACACCAGTACGTGTACGTCGTCATCTCGTCGGCGCCGACACCGGTGATGCCGAACATGGCGAGGGCGATGCCCACCGTGCCCGCCGGGATCTGGAAGCTCAGGCCCTCGGCGAGGTCGGCCGAGCCGTAGCCGAACGCGGTGAGGGGGAGGGCCAGGGCGAGGCCGACGGTGATGACCGTCTTGAGCGTGATGCCGATGACCTCGACCCGCTCGACGACGTGGTACTTGCCGGTCTGGAGGATGAGAACGGCGGCGGCCGTGACGATGACCGCCCAGATGGTGAGCGACGTGACGCTGAGCGAGCCGCCGTGGATCGGCAGCAGGATCGAACAGGCCGCGGCCGTGCCGCCGATGATGCCGCCGCGCTGGAACATCTTGGCGAAGTCCATGCCGATCCAGAGCCAGTTGATCCAGCTCAGGCGGCCGATCCGGGGGCCGATGTCACGGAATCCGTCGAGCGCGGGGCGGCCGGTGAGGATGGTCCAGCGGGCCAGCTCCATCTGCACCCACACCTTGACCGCGGTGGAGATGATCACGAGCCAGAGCAGCGCGAAGCCGGCCTTGGCGCCGAGCGAGGTGGTGGTGATCAGCTCACCGGAGCCGACGACGGCCGCGGAGAGGATGAGCCCGGGACCGAGCCGTCGCAGCCTGCCGCGGAAGGTCTCGGGGGCCGGGCGGGCGTCTTCGGCGCGCAGGGCGTACGGGTCGGCCTGCGCGGGCGCCGGGGGGACGGCGCCGGTCGTGGTGGTGGACATGTGTCAGGTCCTCGGGGGTCTTCCGGCGTCTTCGCCGGAATCCGGACAGGGAGGTGTGGGGGTGTGGGAGGTGGCGTGGGTGGGGCTTGGTGTCTCGCTGGGCTCGGTAGATCGGGTGCTTCAGGTGGCCTGGTGGTGCGCCGGCTCGCCGGCGAGGACGCGCACCACGTCCTCCGCGACCATCGCGCCCATCGTCTGGTTCGCCTCGGGGGTGCAGGCCGCCATGTGCGAGGTCAGGAGGGTGCGGGGCGCCGCGCGCAAGGGGTGGTCGGCGGGCAGCGGTTCCGTGGTGAACGCGTCGAGGGCGGCCGCGCCGAGGTGGTCGGTGCCCAGCAGTTCGGCGAGTGCCGTCTCGTCGATCAGGCCGCCGCGCGCGGCGTTGACCAGGAGGGCGCCGCGCTTCATGGACTCCAGTCGGGACCGGTCGAGGAGCGGGGCGCCGGACGGGTCCGGCGGGGTGTGCAGGCTGATGGCGTCGGCGCGCGCCAACAGGGCGTCCAGGCCCGCCGGTTCGACGTCGAGTGAGCGGATGGTGTCGTCCGGTACGTACGGGTCGTGGGCCAGGACCGACATGCCGAAGGCCCGCGCGTATCCGGCGAGCAGCCGACCGATCCGGCCGAAGCCGACGATGCCCAGCGTCCTGCCGTGCAGCTCGGGGCCGAACAGCTTCGGCCAGCCGCCCTGTGACACCGCGACGTGGGAGGCGGTGAGCGAGCGTGCCGCGGACAGCAGCAGGCCGAAGGTGTACTCGGCGACGGCACGGGAGTTGCTGCCGGGCGCGCACACCACGGGGATGCCGCGCTCGCGGGCGGCGTCCAGGTCGATGGTGTCGACCCCCACGCCGTGCTTGGCGATCACCTTCAACTGTGGGGCAACGTCCATGACTTCGGCGGTGATCGGGTCCATGCCGACGATCAGGGCGTCCACCTCGGCGGCGTACTTCAGCAGCTCGGCGTTCGGCAGCGCCGCGTCCTCGCGCGGGCGCAGCGGACCCGCGCCCGCCGACTCCAGGATGTCCCAGGGGCGGGGCGAGTGCCGGGCGAAGGTGGGTGTGGTGATGAGCGTCGTCGGCATCAGTGCGCGCCGCCGCGGGCCGCGTCCAGGTGGGACGTGGCGATCTGCTGGAGGTGCACGACGTCGGCGGCCACCGTGGCGAACGTGAAGCCCTCCGCGAGGCGGCGGGCCGCGCTCGCGCCGTCGGCGTTGTGGATGCCGGCGGCGATGCCCGCGTCCTCCGCCGCCTTCCGTACGCGGATCAGGGCCTGCTCGAACTCGTCCTGCACGGACGGGTCGGAGGACGTCGCGCCGCCGATGGCGAGGCGCAGGTCGGAGGGGCCGACGTAGATGCCGTCGAGTCCGGGAGTCGAGCAGATCTCTTCTACGTTGGCGAGCCCGTCCGCCGTCTCGATCATCGCGAGGACGGCGGTGGCGTCGTGGGTGTCGGCCGGGTTCGGGCCGACGCGGAGCTGGGCGCGCATCGGTCCGTAGCTGCGGCGGCCGAGCGGCGGATAGCGCACGGCGGCCACGGCGTCGGCGGCGTCCTGCGCGGTGTCGATCAGCGGCACGATGACGGCGGTCGCGCCCGCGTCGAGGGCCTTGCCGATGTACGTGAGGTCGTTGGCCTCGACGCGCACCATGCCGACGGCAGTGGAGCCCTTGGTGTCGGTGGCGAGGAGGTTGTTCAGCATGCCCTGGTAGCCGAAGAGGCCGTGCTGGGCGTCGAAGGCCAGGTAGTCGTAGCCGATGCGGGCGAGTCGCTCGGCGGCGACGGGGGAGTCGAGCAACGACCAGTAGCCGATGAGCTGTTCGCGGCCTCGCAGGGCGGCGGTGAACTCGGCGGAGGTGCGACCGGGGGCCATGGGTGTCTCCAGTAAGAGAGGTACGAAGGGAAAGGGCGGGGGGGGGAGGTGAGAAGGGGGCGCGGGTCAGCGGTTGTACGCGGGCATCGGGCCGCGCAGCCGGGCGCCGACCTCGTCGCAGGCGGTCAACACGTCCTCCGAAAGCGGGCCTTGAGCCGCCGCCGCGATATTGGCCTTGAGGTGGTCGACCTTGGAGCCGCCGAGCAGCAGGGCATCGGTGGAGGGGCGGGAGAGCAGCCAGCGCAGGGAGAGGTCGGTGAGCGGGAGGCCCGCGTCGGACGCGATCCGGGTCAGGTCGCCGACCGCGCGGAACAGGTCCTCGTTCCAGTACCGCTCCCGGTACATCGCCGCGACCTTCGAGTCGCCGAACCGGCCGCCCTCCGGGGCCTGTTCGAAGGTGTGCCGACCGGTGAGCAGGCCGCCGCCGAGCGGGTTGTAGACCATGGTGTGCAGCCCGGTCTCCGCGGCGAACTCGACGTACTCCTCCTCGATGCGGCGCGCGAGCAGGTTGTGCAGCTGCTGCGCGACGACCGGGCGCGGGGCGCTCACCTCGTCGGCCACGCGGTTCAGCTCGGCGATCTGCCAGGCTGCGTAGTTGGAGACACCGAGCGCGCGCACCTTGCCGTCCTTCACGAACTCGGCGACGGTCGCGAGGGTTTCGGTGAGCGGCGTCGCACGGTCCGGCTGGTGCAGGTAGAAGAGGTCCACGTGATCCGTGCCGAGGCGCCGGAGGCTGCCGTCGAGCGCGGCGCGCAGGCCCTCGGCGGACAGCGGCGCGTGCTCGCCCTGGTCGGGGTGCGGGATGCCGGCCTTCGTCGCGAGCACCACCTTGTCGCGGCGTCCCGGCAGCAGTTCGGCGAGGATGCGCTCGCTCTCGCCGCCCGCGTAGCCGTTGGCGGTGTCCACGCCCGTGATGCCCGCGTCGAGGGCGGCGTCCAGCATCGCGGCGGCCGTCGCGCGGTCCGCGGTGTCGCCGAAGGTCATGGTGCCGAGGACGAGGCGGGACAACGGGGCGGGGGTGTGCGGGAGTTGGATGCCGGGGGTCACGGTGGGGGTCCTTCCGGGGGAGCGTGTGGCGCGGTGCGGTGCGGGTGGGCGGTGCCGGGGTGGGGGTCGGAGCGGGGTGCTGCCCGCGCCGGGGGCCGCCCCTGTGCCCACCCGTACCGCCCCTCTGGGGCGGCCCGATTGCCCACAGGGGCGGCGGTCCGATGCCCACGGGGGCGGCGGTGGCGCGGTTGCCCGCAGGGGCGGCGGCGCGGACATCGGAACGCTCGCACGGCTGCGTGATCTGCGCAAGAGGTCTCGCGCAGATCGCGCAACCTGTGCCATGATCCGGGCGGGCCGCCCAACACCGGGCGTTCCCAAGGAGGTTCGATTCTGTGGCTTCGTCGCCCCCGCTCCTCGCAGTGCTCGCGCTCGCGGACGACCTGTCCGGCGCGGCCGAGGTCGCCCGTGCGCTGGGCGGCCCGGTGCGCCTGTGCCTCACCGCGCCGACCGGCGGTGCGGCGGCCGGTGCGCACGACCTCGTCGTGGACCTGAACACGCGGCATCTGCCGCCTGCCGATGCGGCAGATGCCGTGCGCTCGGTCCTGGGATCCGAAGGCCCCGGCGCTCCGGGCTCCGGGAGGTCCGGTGCGTATGGACTGCTCTACAAGAAGATCGACTCCCAGCTGCGCGGCAACGTCTCCGCTGAGGCGGTGGCGTACGCCGAGGGCGCCGAGGCTCTCGTCATCGCGCCCGCACTGCCCGCCGCCCGGCGCACCGTGGCGGGCGGCGTCGTGCACGTGGACGGGGTGCCGCTGCACGAAACGAGCGGCTGGCGCGCGGAACGCGCAACGCCTCCGAGGTCGGTGGCGGAGGCGTTCTCGGGGCTGCCGGTGCGGACGATCCCGTTGGAGGTCGTTCGCTCCGGACTCCCGCGCCTCGAAGCCGAGCTGAAGAGCGTGGTGGCCTCCGGTGCCCATCCCGCCCCGGACGCCGAGACCGACGCCGACCTCGACGCCGTCGTGGCGGCAACCCTGCGCGTGGGTCCCGGCCTCCGGCTGCTCGGCAGCGGAGGCTTGGCGGGCGCGCTCGGCCGGGCGCTCGCGCGGCCCACCGTGCCCGCCCCCGTACCGTCGCCCGCGCGTGCCGCCGCCCCGCTGCTCGTGGTGGCGGGGACGGCGGAACCGGGGGTGGTGCGGCAGATCGAGCACCTCACGGCACGAGGCATACGCCATCTGCCCATCGAACCAGCGGAGTTGATGGCCGGTGCGGTGGAGGTGCGGGCAGACGCCGCGCCGGTGGACACCGTCCTGTCCATCGACGGCTCGGCGGGTATCCATCCCGGCGGCGGACGCGCGCTCAGCGCCGCCCTCGCCGCGCTCGCCACCGCCTGGCCCGGCCGCCCCGACCTCGTCCTCACCGGCGGCGAGACCGCACGGGCCACGCTGGACGCCCTGGGCGTACGGGAGTTGGAGCCGGTCGACGAAATCCACCACGGCGCCGTCCACTCCCGCACCCCCGACGGCCGCAGCGTCGTGACCCGCCCCGGCAGCTACGGCGCCGAGGACTCGCTCCTCCGCATCGCGACGGCCCTGCGCCCGCACCTGGCAGCCACCCCGGCAGCGGGCTGAACCCGCCGCCGCGCACCCCACCCACCTTCTCCCCAGGAGTCACCCATGAGCCCCGACCTGCCCCAGCTCCCGCTCATCGCCGTCACGATGGGCGACGGCGCCGGCGTCGGCCCCGAGGTCGTCGTCGCCGCGCTGCTCGACGAGGCGGTCCTCGGCCGCTGCCGCCCCGTCGTCATCGGCGACGCGGCGCGGCTGCGCGAGGCGGCCCGCATCCTGAACCTGGAGTGCGAGGTGGCCGCGGTCGACCACCCCCGCGACGCCGTCTTCACGCCCGGCCGCGTGAACGTCGTCGACCTCGCCCTGCTCCCCGCCGATCTGCCCTGGGGCACGCTCTCCGAGGTGGCGGGCAACGCGGCGTACGAGTTCGTGAAGCGCGCCGCCGAACTCGCGCTCGCGGGAGACGTCCAGGGCATCTGCACGGCCCCCCTCAACAAGGAGGCCCTGCATGCCGCCGGACACATCTACCCCGGACACACCGAACTCCTGGCACACCTCACCGGCACCGAAGAGGTGTCGATGATGCTGTCCACGGAGAAGGTCAAGGTCATCCACGTGACCACACACATCGGCCTCATCGACGCGGTCAACCGCATCGAGCCGGGCCTCGTCGAGCGCACCGTGCGCCGCGGCCACGAGGCGATGGTCCGCGCCGGGACCCCGAATCCCGTCATCGGCGTCTGCGGCATCAACCCGCACGCGGGCGAGAACGGCCTGTTCGGCTACGGCGAGGAGGCCGAGAAGATCGAACCGGCCCTGGAGAAGCTGAAGGCCGCGGGCGTGGACGCGCGCGGCCCGCTCCCCGCCGACACCGCCTTCTTCCTCGCCTCGCGCGGCGATTACGACCTCATCGTGGCGATGTACCACGACCAGGGACACGGCCCCGTGAAGGTCCTCGGCATCGAGGCCGGCGTGAACCTGACCGTGGGCCTGCCCGTGATCCGCACCTCCGTCGACCACGGCACCGCGTTCGACATCGCGGGAACCGGCAAGGCCGAGGCCGGTAGCATGGTCGAGGCCCTTCGCCAGGCGGCCGAGATGGCCACAGCGTCGTAGAAGACGGGCCCGGACGCCCCGGCGGACCGAACCGCCTTCCGCCCCGGCGGTCCGAAGCGCCCTTCGCTGCGGCTCGAACCGCCTTCCCCTGCACCGCCGTTGACCGCCGCCGCACCGTAGAGGACCGACCAGATGTCGTCACCGAGCTCCCAGCCGCCCACCTCCCAGGCGCAGGGCTCCCGTGCCCGCCGGGACCGCATCGTCGACCTGGCCACCACCACGGGACTCGCCAACGTCGAGGAACTCTCCCAGCTCTTCGAGGTCACCCCCTCCACCATCCGTCGCGACCTCGCCCGCCTCACCGCGGAGGGCCGCCTCGCCCGTACGTACGGCGGCGCGATGGCCCTGTCCGCGCACCCCGAGGCCTCGCTGCGGCAGCGCACCGGGGAGGCGTACGACGAGAAGCGCGCCATCGCGCAGTGGGCGGCGCGCACGGTGGAGCCCGGCGAGACGCTGCTCCTCGACGCCGGTACGACGGTCGGCGCGCTCGCCCATGAGCTGCGCGCCATCAAGGAGTTGACCATCGCGACGACGGGCCTGACCGCGCTGCACGCGCTCGCCGACGCGGAGGGCGTGCACGTCGAATGCCTCGGCGGCACGCTGCGCCCGCTCAGCCAGGGATTCGTGGGCCCGCTCACTGAGGCCGCCCTGGAACGGATGTCGTTTGATCGCGTCTTCCTCGGCGCCGACGGCGTCACCGTCGACCGCGGGATCTGCGAGGCGGATCTGCGCCAGACCCGCCTCAAGGAGCTCATGGCCCGCCGGGCCGACCACGTCTACGTTCTCGCCCACGGCAGCAAGTTGGGCCGCGCCCCGTTCCACGCGTGGGCGGCGCTGAAGGAGGGCTGGACCCTGGTGACCGACGCGTCGGCCCCGGCGGAGCAGGTCAGGGCGTTCGAGGCACGCGGGGTGCGGGTGGAGGTCGCGGGCAGCGGGTGACCGTGCCCGCCCGCCAAGTGGAGGCGGGTCGGGGGAAGTTGAGTCACAAGCGGTGCGCGGGGCCTTGCCACCGGATCCGGCGGCACTCTATTGTCCCGCGCAGAAAGCGCTTTCCCCCTCTCAGTGCCGGTCGCCACACCGGTTGCACCGGCATGCCCAGAGCACCTGAATCAGTGCACCGCACTGCGCTGTTTTGCAACGCAACGCACCGCATCGCACCGCATCGCACTGCACCGCACTGCACCGGAAGGGAACCACGACGATGAAGTTACCCAGACCCGTCGCGCTCCGCCTCACCGCCGGAATCGGCGCGCTCGCCCTCGCGGGAGCCGCCGCGATGACGCTGTCGACGACCGAGGCCTCGGCCGCCGTGACCGGCTCCGCCACCGGCTACGCCACGCAGAACGGCGGGACCACCGGAGGCGCGGGCGGAGCGACCGTGCGGGCCACCACCGGGACCCAGATCCACGCCGCGCTGTGCAACCGCGCGAGCGACAGCACCCCGATCACCATCGAGGTCGAGGGCACGATCAACCACGGCAACACCAGCAAGGTGTCGGGCGACAGCTGCAACACGGCCGACGGTGTCATCGAGCTCAAGCAGATCAGCAACGTCACGCTCGTGGGCGTCGGAAACGGCGCGGTCTTCGACCAACTCGGCATCCACATCCGCGAGTCGAGCAACATCATCATCCAGAACGTGACGGTCCAGAACGTCAAGAAGTCCGGCTCGCCCACCTCCAACGGCGGCGACGCCATCGGCATGGAGAGCGACGTCCGCAACGTCTGGGTGGACCACACGAACCTGCTCGCATCGGGCGGCGAGTCGGAGGGCTACGACGGCCTCTTCGACATGAAGGACAACACCCAGTACGTCACCCTCTCGTACAGCACACTGCGCAACTCGGGCCGTGGCGGCCTCATCGGCTCCAGCGAGACCGAACTCTCCAACGGCTACGTCACGTTCCACCACAACCTGTACGAGAACATCGACTCCCGCGCACCCCTGCTCCGCGGCGGCACGGCGCACATGTACAACAACTACTACGTGAGCCTCAACGAGTCGGGCATCAACTCCCGCGCGGGCGCCAAGGCCAAGGTCGACAACAACTACTTCAAGAACTCGAAGGACGTCCTCGGCACGTTCTACACGACCGCCGCCGGGTACTGGCAGGTCAGCGGCAACACCTTCGACAACGTGACCTGGTCGGGCGCCGCGAGCGACTACAAGCCGGCCGGACCGAACCCGACGTCGAACACCACGGTCTCGATCCCGTACTCCTACAAGCTCGACGCCGCGTCCTGCGTGCCGGGTGTCGTGGGCGAGACGGCGGGCGCCAACAAGGGCATGAAGGTGTCGGACGGCAGCTGCTCGACGCAGACACCCACGCCGACCCCGACACCCACCGACCCCACGCCCACACCCACGGATCCCACGCCGACGCCCACGCAGCCCTCGGGCACCAACCTGAGCCTCGGCGCCGGCGCGGACGGATCCAGCAAGGCGGACGGCACCAGCTACGGCAACGTACGCGACGGCAGCATGACCACCTACTGGTCGCCGAGCGGCACGACCGGCTCGGTCTCGGTCAAGTGGGGCACGGCCACCTCGGTCTCCAAGGCCAACATCCGGGAGACGGCGGGAGCCACGGGCCGGGTCAAGGCCTGGCGAGTCATCAACGGTGACACCGGCGCGGTGCTGACCTCCGGCACCGGGGCGGGTGTCGCCTCCTTCCCCGCGACCTCGCTGAAGAAGCTCACGCTCGAGATCACCAGCGCGAGCGCGACACCTCAGGTGGCGGAGCTGGAGACGTACGCGCAGTAGCCGCAAGACACCCCGCCCACCGGTTTCCCAACCGGTGGGCGGGTGACATCCGATGCGCCGGTTGCCCGGGTCCGGTCAGCGGCCCGGTCAGCCGTGGAACGCTATGTATCCGTTGCGGTCCCGGTCGTTCGCCGACTTGGTGTACGAGTGGACGTCGGAGCGGGAGCCCGAGGGCTTGTACAGGTAGATGGTGTCCTTGTCGTTGTTCCACATGAAGTTGCAGTTGTCGCGGTAGACGACGTTGTTCGCGTCGGAGTCGCTGCCGTTGCCGCCGCGCAGCTTGACGTAGTCACCGGGCTGCAGGGAGTGGCTCGCGGTGAACTTGAAGCGGTTCCCCGTGGCGTCCTTCACGACGTACCCCTTGAGGTTGACCGTCGCGGTGCGCGAGTAGTTCTTGATGGTCACGTACTCGCTCTTGGTGTTGCCGCCCGAGCACCGGTTGGAGTCGGTGCCGGGGGCGTCGTACTGAACGCCCCTGATCTTCAGGGCCGAGGAGTACTCGGCGGCCTGCGCGGGAGACACGGTCGCGGCGAGCGCGGCGGCGGCGAAGACGGCGGGCAGGGCGTAGCGGTAACGCATGAGGTTCCCCCCTCAGTGGTTCCAGTGGAGCCCCGCGAGCATATGACATGTGCGTGTGCAGTAACGAGAAAGTGTAGAAAATGTGCGCAGGTCGGGGTGTGCTGATAGAGGCCCCCGGTCCCAGCGGTATGTCGAAGCCGTAGAAGATGCCGAGCACGGCCAGCCACGCCACGAGGAACGGCACCACGAACACCGACAACCGCGAGAGCAGGGAGCCCAGTTGGGCCTCCGGCTCGTACCGCTTGAGGACCGTCAGGAGCAGGAAGACGTAGGGGTTCAGCGGCGTGATCATCTGGGTGGCCGAGTCACCGATGCGGAACGCCGCCTGGGTGACCGCCGGTTCCATGTGCAGGAGCATGAAGGCCGGTACGAAGACGGGGGCCACCAAGGACCACAGCGCCGAGCCCGACGTGATGAACAGGTTCAGTACGCACACCAGCAGGACGAAGGCCACCAGGCCCAAGTAGCCCGTCAGGCCCACCGATTCGAGCAGCGCCGCACCCTTCACGGCCAGCAGCGTGCCCAGGTTCGTCCAGTCGAAGACGCCGATGACCTGAGCGATGACCAGGATGAGCACGATGTACGCGGACATGCCCGTGATCGCGTCGGCCATCATGCGCGGCACGTCCTCGAAGCGCGTGACCGCCTTGACCGTACGGCCGTAGACCGCGCCGGCCAGCAGGAACGCCACGAAGAGCAGCGGGACGATGCCGTCCAGGACCGGGGAGGGGACCAGCGCCCCGCCTTCGCCGCGCAGCGGGGAGCCGGGCAGCAGCCAGCAGGTGATGACCACGGCGGCGTAGGCGAGGACCGCGAGTCCGGCGCGGAGCATGCCGCGGCGTTGAAGCTCGGTGACCTCTGTGGTCACTTCGCCCGTGGTGACTTCTCCGTCTGTCTGGGAGCCGTCCGCGGTCGGCTGCGGCAGTCGCGGCTCCAGGACCCGCGAGATGAGGAAGCCGCCGATGAGGGCGAGGACGACGCTCGCGGAGGCCGTGTAGAAGTAGTTGATCAGGATGTGCGTCGGGGCGTCCCCGCCCTGCGGGAGGACCTGCGCGGCCTGATGGGTGATGCCCGTGTAGAGCGCGTCGAGGGCGCCGATCGTGAAGCCCGCCGCGTACCCCGCGCACACGCAGGCGAAGCCGCCGATCAGGCCCGCGACCGGGTTGCGGCCCGCGTTCTTGAACACCAGCGCGGCCAGCGGCGGGATCACCAGGATCGCCACGTCGCTCATGAGGTGTGCCTGCGCCGCCACGAAGGCGACCAGGTAGGGCAGGAGCCACCCGGGGGCGCGGGAGATCGAGGCGCGGACCACCGTCTCCAGCAGGCCGGTGCGCTCCGCCACGCCCACCGCCGCCATCATCAGCAGCACCGTGCCGAGCGACGGGAAGCCAGTGAAGTTGGGGATGAAGTTCTCCAGGAGCCAGACCACGCCGTCCCCGGTGAACACCCCCTGTACCGCGACCGTCTTGTCCTCGCCGGGTATCCGCACCGTCGCGCCCGCCGCCGCGAGCGCCGTGGAGGCGGCGCCCACGAGGACGAACAGACCGAGGAAGAGGAGGGCCGGGTGGGGCAGCTTGTTGCCCACCCGCTCGATGCCGGACATGGCCTTGTCGATGAACCCCCGTCTCGTGGGGGCCGTCTCGGGCGCCGGCGCCTGTGTCGTCATGTCCCGAGTCCGTTCTTGTGGAGTGTGCCGCCCTGCGCGACGAGGACGACGTTCGCCGGGTCGGCGAGCAGCGCGATGTCGGAGAGCGGATCGCCCTCGCACAGCACCAGGTCGGCCCGCTTGCCCGCCTCCAACGTGCCGATCTCGGCGTCCAGGCCGAGGAGTTCGGCGGCGGAGCGGGTGCCCGTGGTGATCGCCTGCAGCGGTGTCATGCCGAGGGCCACGAGGTGGGTGAGCTCGCGCAGGTTGCGGCCGTGCGGGACCATCGCCGCGTCCGTGCCCATGGCGATCTTCACGCCTTCGGCGATCGCCGCGGAGATGTTCTCCTTGGTGATTCCGGACCAGCGGACCTTCTTCTCGTAGTGGTACGGCTCCATCGTGGCCTTGTCGATGCCGTCGAAGACCGTGGAGAGCGTCGGGACGACGAACGTGCCCCGCTCGCCCGCGAGTTCACGTGCCTGCGCCGACATGCCGTAGCCGTGCTCGACGCTGGTGACGCCGCCGCGGATGGCGTTGAGGATGCCCGCGGTGCCCTGTGCGTGCGCGGCGACCGGGCGGCCGCCGTGCCGGGCCAGCTCCTCGACGACGGTACGGATCTCGTCCTCGGTCAGGCCCTCGTCGTCGGGGTGGTCGTAGGGGCTCGACATGCCGCCCGTGGCACACACCTTGATGACATCGGCGCCCGCGCGCAGCAGCTTGCGGACGGCGAGCCGCACCTCGTCCGGGGTGTCGGCGATCTCGCCCATCCCGGAGCTCGGGTCGAAGCCGCACTCGGTGGCGAAGTCGGCGTGGCCGCCGGTGTGGCTGAGGATGCGGACCGCCGTGTGGATGCGCGGTCCCGTGGTGAGGCCCTGGGCCACGGCCGTGCGGTAGCCGGCGGGCAGGCCGCCCAGGTCGCGGACCGTGGTGACACCCGCGTCGAGGGTGGCGCGCAGCCGCTGCGCGGTGCGGAACACCTCGACCGTGGTGTCCTGCTCGTAGCGGCGCACCATCTGGCGGGCGGACTCGACACCGAGGTGGACGTGGGTGTCGATGAAGCCGGGGAGCAGGGCCCGGCCTCCGGCGTCGATGGTGTGTACGCCTGGCCGGGCGTCCGGCGCCGTCGCGGCGGGCCCCGCGTAGGAGATGAGGCCCTCGGCGTCGACGACGAGCGTGGCGTTCTCGACGGGCGCGGCGCCGGTGCCGTCGATGAGGCGGGTGTTGGTGATGCGGAGCGAGGAAAGCTGTTGGGAACTCATGAGCGAACACTGTCGGATTTGGCGATGACGAACACGTAAAATCGCAGGAACCTGACCTGGTGCACCTATCTGTGCAGGATTTCGGCCACCGTGAGCACGCAGCATTCAGAACCTTCTGCGGCGGAGCGCGCCCGGATCGACGAGCTCGATCTCGCGCTCGTGCACGCCCTTCAGGTCAACACCCGCGCCCCGTGGACACTCATCGGCGAGGCCCTCGACATCGACCCGGTCACCGCCGCCCGGCGCTGGGAGCGGCTCGCGCGGACCGGGGCCGCCTGGGTCGACGGGTATCTGGCGCTCGACCGCGACGAGGGGTCGGTGTACGCGCAGGTCGAGATCGACACCGGCGGGCATCTGCCGGAGGACGTGCTGACCTCGCTCGCCGCGGACTCCCGGATGCTCAGCCTCAAGCAGACGTCCGGCGGGCGCGATCTGCTGGCCATCGTGGGCGCCTCGTCGTTCGACGACCTCGCCCGGTACACCGGGGAGCGGATCTCCCGGCTGCCCGGCGTGCGCGGCACCCGGATCCATGTCATCACGGCGGTGCCCTTCGAGGGCGCGCAGTGGCGGCTGCGGAGCCTCACGCCGAGCCAGCGCGCGGTGCTGCGGCCCGAGCACGCGGACGCCGAGAGCCCGGTCCCCGACGAGCCGATACGTCCCATCGACCGGCGCATCGCGCACGCGCTCGGCACGGACGGGCGGATGCCGCTGTCGGGCCTGGCCCGGGCCACAGGGGCGAGTACCGCCACGGTCCGGCGCAGGCTGCGCGCGCTGACCGCGGGCGGGCGGCTCTCGCTGCGCTGCACGCTGGCCCGCCCGCTCACCGAATTCCCCGTGTCGGCCGTCTACTTCGGGTCCGTGCCCGCCGAGAACCTCGACCCCGCCGTGCAGGCACTGCGCACCCTGCCGGGTCTGCGCATGTGCAGCATCACCGCGGGCACCCACAACCTCATCCTGGACATCTGGCTGCGCACGCTGGCCGAGGTGCACACCACGGAGGCCCTCCTCAACCGCCGCCTCGCCGACCTCGGCCTGCGCATCACGGAGCGCGCGGTGGTGCTGCGCACGCTGAAGCACGCCGGCCGACTCCTCGACCGGCGCGGCCACAGCGTGGGCGCGGTCCCCCTCAGGTCGACCGGAGACTGAGCTCCCGCTCCTCGGCGTCCGCGTCGAAGCCCACCGGCTCCCAGCGCTTCACGAGCAGCGCGATCAGGCCGAGGACGGGCGCCCCGAGAATCACCCAGTACACGCCGGTCCCGAGGCCGGTGCTGAGGATCGGGAAGAAGAACAGTGTCAGCGTCGAACCGAGGCGCAGCACCGCCTGGTTGAAGCCGATGCTGACGCCGCGCATGGAGGTGGGGAAGCCCAGCGAGGCGTAGCTCATGATGTGTGCGCCCGGGCCGAATCCCTGGGCGAACATGAACGCGCCGAGCATCAGGATGCCCGCCGTCACGACGGCCGTGCCCGACGGCTGTCCGATGAGCGCGAGCACCGTGATGGCGACCAGCTGGATCGCGAAGCCGAGCGACATCATCGGCCAGGCACCCTTCGTCGACGCCCAGCGGATGCCGAGCAGTCCGCCGGTCAGCGCGAAGACGAGGTTCAGGGTGAAGGACGACGCGATCGTGGTCAGCGGGCCCTGCGTCATGAGCGTGGCGATGATGATCGGCAGGCCGAACGCGACCGCGTTGTAGCCGAAGGTCTCCGCGAGCCCGACGGCCACCGACTGGATGGTGCGGGTGCGGTACGGGCCCTTGAACAGCCGCGCGTAGGAGGCGAGCCCGGGCCGCTGCGGGCGCTCGGTCTTGCCCTGCACGTCGTCCGGGACGTAGGCCTCCACACCGTACGACTGCCGCAGGATGCTCGCCGCGCCCTCCAGGTCGCCCTGGTCGGCGGCCCAGGTCGGGGACTCGTTCATGTAGCGGCGGCGCAGCAGCAGGACGACGAGCGCGGGGATCGCGCCGAAGCCGACGGTGAAGCGCCACAGCCAGCCCAGGTGGGCGTCGGGCAGCAGGAAGTACAGCGCCATGATGACCAGGTAGCAGCCGCTGGTCGCCGCGTACCAGGCGGGCGACCAGGCAGCGGTGCGCGAGCCCTTGCTGCCCTTGCCGCGCAGCCGGGAGAACTCGGCGAGGAACGCGATGGCGACCGGGATGTCCATGCCGACGCCGATGCCCATCACGAAGCGGGCGCCGATCAGCGTCCACGCGTCCTGCGCGACCGCACACACCAACGCGGTGACGACGAAGAACAGCATGTTGGCCATGAAGACCCGGTAGCGGCCTATTCGGTCCACGAGCCAGCCGCCGACGAGCGCGCCGATCAGCGAGCCGACACTGATCGACGCGGTGACCACGCCGGCCATCGTGGAGCTGAGGCCGAACTGCTTCGTGATGTCCGGCAGCCCGTACGCGAGCGAGCTGAGATCGTACGCGTCGAGGAAGATGCCGCCGAGCGCGATGATCACGATCATCCGGGCGTGCTTGCCGCGCGCCGTGCCGGAGTTGACCAGATCGGAGACGTCGGCCGCGGACCGGATCGGCACGGGTCCGGACGCCGCCTCCGCCGGCGTGGGTGAGGGCAGGGAGGAAGTGGAGCTCACGGGGGCCTTCCGGGGGTGCTGGTGTGCTGGTCTGCTGCGGGTGACAGGTGTGTCACGGAATCGTAGGCAGCCACCGGAAGGTATTCGTCCACTTGTCCGCATGCTGGTCACAGGGGTGAGCGGAGACTGTGGCGGACGTCACCACTCCGCGCGCATCACCACTCCGCGAACGACCCGTCCCCGTGCCGCCACACCGGGTTGTGCCAGCTCACCGCCGAGCCGTCCGCCGCGCGGACCGCCTTCTCGTCGATGCGGATGCCGAGGCCCGGCAGGGTGGGGCGGGAGAAGTGGCCCTCGTGGAAGCGGAAGACCTCGGGGTCCGCCACGTAGTCGAGGAGTTCGGAGCCGTTGTTGTAGTGGATGCCGATGGACTGTTCCTGGATGAGGAAGTTGGGGGTGCAGAAGGCGAGTTGGAGGCTGGCCGCCAGGGCGATCGGGCCGAGTGGGCAGTGCGGGGCGACCAGTGCGTCGAAGGTCTCGGCGAGCGAGGCGATGCGCCGGGACTCCGAGATGCCGCCCGCGTGCGAGAGGTCCGGCTGGACGACCGCCACCCCCGACTGGAGCGCCGGGAGCACCTCCGTACGGGAGTACAGGCGCTCGCCCGTCGCGATCGGTGTCGTCGTCGACTCCACGACCCGGCCGATGCGGTGGGTGTACTCGGGCAGGACCGGTTCCTCGATGAACATCGGGCCGTACGGTTCGAGGGCCGCCGCCGCGCGGACCGCGCCCGCCACCGTGAACCGGCCGTGGAGGTCGACCGCGAAGTCGCCTTCAGGGCCCAGGACTTCGCGGGCCACCGAGGCGCGGGACGCCATCGCGTCGAGGTCGGCGACCGTCGGCAGGCGGTCGGTGCGGCCCGAACCGTTCATCTTCACCGCCGTGAAACCGGCCGCCGACTGCTCGGCGATCTGGTCGCGCAGCTCGGCCGGCTCGTCGCCGCCCACCCAGCAGTAGGCGCGCACCCGCTCGCGTACGGGACCGCCCAGGAGCTGGTGCACGGGCGCGTCGTACGCCTGGCCCGCGATGTCCCACAGCGCCTGGTCGAGGCCCGCGACGGCGCTGGAGAGGACCGGGCCGCCCCGGTAGAACGAGCCCTTGGTCATCAGCTGCCAGTGGTCCTCTACGCGGAGTGGGTCCGCGCCGACGAGGAACTGGTCGGCGAGTTCGTGGACGGCCGTGCGGACGGTGTCCGCGCGGCCCTCCACCACGGGCTCGCCCCAGCCGACGAGACCGTCGTCCGTCTCGATCCGGCACATCAGCCAGCGCGGCGGGACGGCGAAGGTCTCGACTCGGGTGATTTTCAAGCCAGTTGCTCCCTTGCTGGGTGGCGGTGTCCGTGTTCCTACTCCTTGACGCTGCCCTCGGTCAGACCCGTCCGCCAGAAGCGCTGGAGGACGAGCATCGCGAAGGCCAGCGGGATGACGGAGACGAAGGCGCCGCCGATGGTGTACTGCGTCAGCTCCGGGACCCGGTCGGCGGCCTGCTGCCAGGTGACCAGGCCGAGCGTGATCGGGTACTTCCGGTCGTCGGAGAGCATCACCAACGGCAGGAAGTAGTTGTTCCAGATGTGCACGAACTGGAAGAGGAAGACCGTGACCAGCGCCGGAGTCATGATGCGAAGGACCAGCGTCGCGAAGATCCGCTCCTCGCCCGCGCCGTCCACCCGCGCCGCCTCCAGGACGGAGTCGGGGATGGATGCCTCCGCGTAGATCCGGCACAGGTAGACGCCGAAGGGCGAGACGATGCTGGGGATCAGGACCGCCCAGTACGTGTCCGTCAGGTGCAGCTTGCTGAAGAGCAGGTACAGGGGGAGCGCCAGGGCCGTCGACGGGAGCAGCACGCCCGCGAGGACGAACTTGAACACCGCCTCGCGGCCGCGGAATTGGTACTTCGCGAGGGCGAATCCTGCCGCCGCCGAGAACAGCGTGGCGAGCACCGCGCCCACCCCCGCGTACAGCAGGGAGTTCAGCGCCCACTGGAGATAGATGTGCCGGTCGTACGCGAAGACGTTGCCCAGGTTGTGCAGCAGCTGCGGGTTGTCGAACCAGAAGCCGAAGGAGCCGTAGAGGCTGTCGTTGTTCTTCGTCGTGGCGACGATCAGCCAGTACACGGGGACGAGGAAGTAGATCGCGGCGATCGTGAGGACCGCGACCAGCACGATCCGGCCCGGCGTGAGGCGCCGTGGCCTGCGCGCCGGTGTCACGGGTGTGGCGGGGGGAGTCTTGACGTCGACGGCGCTCACCGCTCGCTCCTTTGCTTGCGGGTGACGAGGCTCAGGAAGCCGAAGGACAGGACCATCGCGACCACCGCGAGGATCACGGACTTGGCCGCCGCCACATAGATGTTGGCGTTGGAGAAGGCGTCGAAGTACGCGCTGAGGTTCGGCGTGTAGTCGGGGGTGACGGCCGGCGCGATCTTCTTCAGGACCAGCGGCTCTGCGAACAGCTGCATCGTGCCGATGATGGAGAACACGCAGGTGAGGATGAGGGCCGGGCGGACGAGCGGGATCTTGAGGCGCAGCGCGATCTGCCAGGGACCCGCCCCGTCGATCCTCGCCGCCTCGTACAGCTCCTGCGGGACGGACTTCAGCTGGGCGACGATGATCAGCATGTTGTAGCCGGCGAACTCCCAGATCACGATGTTCGCGATCGACCACAGCACGTTGTCGGGGCCGAGGAAGTCCACCTGGAAGCCCAGGTCACCGAGCATCTCGGTGATCGGGCTGATGCCGGGTACGTACAGGAAGCCCCATAGGATCGTCGCGATGACACCGGGGATGCCGTACGGGAGGAAGTACGTCGCCCGCATCAGGCCGGCCCAGCGGTCGGATATCTGGTCGAGCAGCAGCGCGAGGACGAGCGAGAGCAGCAGCATCACCGGGACCTGCACGATCCCGAAGAGCAGTACCCGGCCGAAGCCCTCCAGGAAGGCGTCCTGCTGGAGCGCGACGGCGTAGTTGTCGAGGCCGCCGAAGACGACCTTGGGGGCGCCGAGCCCGAGCGGTCCCGAACGCTCGACCTTCAGCAGGCTCTGGTAGATCGCGTAGAACACCGGGATGATCATCGCGAACAGATAGACCGCGAGGAACGGGCCGAGGAACAGCCACGCCTTGCGGTCGGGCCTGGCGCGGCGGGTGCGGCGGCGGCCGGTGGCCTTCGGGGGTGCGGGCGGGCGCGCGGAGCCGTCGGCGCCGGGCTGCGCGGACTTCACGGATGATGTCGTCATCGTGCGCTCCTCATCGTGCGCTCCTCGCCTTGAGTCCCTTGGCCTTGAGGTCGTCGACGAACTTGGTCTGCGCGTCCTTCAGCGCGTCCACGAACGAGCCCTTGCCCGCGAGGGCCAGCGCCAGGTTGTCCTGGATGTGCGTGAAGGACTGCGTGGTGGTCGGCGCGTACCGCCAGGACGTGTCGACATTGCGGTCGGAGACCTGGAAGACCTCGTTGTAGCGCTGGCCGCCGAAGAACGGGTCCGACTTGCCGAGCGGCGTCTTCGGCAGGTCGATCTTGGCGGCGGGCCACCCGTATCCGGCCTCGATCAGCAGCTTCATGCTGTCCGGATTCGTGTTCAGCCAGTGCGCCACCTTCAGCGCCTCGACCGGGTGCTGGGAGCCCTGGAGGACGGCGGTGGAGGAGCCGCCCCAGTTGGAGGAGGCGTGCGCGCCCGCCTCCCACTGCGGCAGTTCGGACACCGCCCACTTGCCCTTGGTGCGCGGGGCGTTGCCGCGGATCAGCGCGTCGTACCACTGCGCGCCCGGCCAGGTCGCCAACTCGCCTGTCTGCAGGGCCTTGTAGAAGGCGCTCTGCGCGTCCTGCGTCTGGAGCACGAAGCGGTCGCGGACGAGTCCGTCCCAGTAGTCGGCGACCTCGAGGGACTCCGGGGATGTCAGGTCGACGATCCAGGTGTCACCCTCGGTGCGCACCCAGTGCGCGCCGCGCTGCCAGGGGAAGCTGGCGAACCACTGGGCGTTGGAGGGCGGAAAGGCGGTGATGTACGAGCCCTGCTTCTTGGCCTTCTTCGCGGCGGCGCGGTACTCGTCCCAGGTTTGGGGGGCCTCGATGTCCCACTTCTCCAGGAGGTCCTTGCGGTAGAAGAGGCCCATGGGGCCCGAGGCCTGCGGGATCGCGTACGTGCCGCCGGCGAAGACGCCCTGCTTCCACTGCCAGTCGACGTAACTGTCCTTGAGCTTGTCCGCGCCGTACTCGCTCAGGTTCGTCAGGCCGCCCTCCAGCATGAACTCGGGCAGCGCGTAGTACTCGACCTGGGCGAGGTCCGGCGGATTGCCGGCCTTCACGGCGGCGTGCATCTTCTGGTAGCCGCCGGAGGTGTTGGCGGGCACCATCTGCGCGACGACCTGGATGTCCGGGTTGCGCTTGTTCCACAGCGCGACCGCTTTCTGCAGGGGCACCCAGGTCCAGAGCCTGAGGGTGACCTTCTGGCCCGGCTTGCGGCCGTGGTCCTTCGTCATGCGGGCGGCGCCGGCGGATTCGCCACAGGCCGCGAGGGCGGGGGCCGCGGTTGCGGCGGCGGCCCACGTGAGGACCTTTCGGCGGGTGGGTGGTTGGGGCATCTGACCTCCTTGTCAGTGCAACGTCTGGGCCTGGAGCACGGCGACGCCGTACGCCGGTAGGGACACGCTGGTGGTGGGCTCCGGCTCGGCGGTGAGGCGGTCTCGCATGGGGGTCGGCAGGGAGACCTCGGCCTCGCTCTTGCCATGGTTGAGCAGGAACAGGAAGCGGCCGGCCGCGCCTTCGCGGACGGTGGCCTGCACCTGCTCGGGCAGGTCCGGCAGTACGGGTGTCACCCCGGCCTCCGCCCGCACCCGGTCCAACAGGGCGCGCAGCGCGGTCGGTTCGAGGCGGGTGCCGAGGTACCAGGCGGTGCCTTCGCCGTACGTGTGGCGGGTGACGGCGGGGCGGCCCGCGAGCTCACCGTCCTCGTAGACGGCGACGGCTTCGGCGCCCTCCAGGTCGATGGCCTCGGACCACAGGTCGGCGCGGCCGGACAACTCGCCGCTCAGCGTCAGGTGTTGGTCCTCGTCCAGCGGCCAGAACTCCTCCGTGCGGATGCCGAGCAGGCGCCTCAAGTGGGCGGGATACCCGCCGAGTTCGACCCGGTCGCAGTCGTCGACGATGCCGGAGAAGAAGGACACGACGAGGTGTCCACCGCCCTCGACGTACGCCGTGAGCCGCTCGGCGTTCTCCTGGCTGAGCAGGTACAGGTTCGGCACGACGACGAGCTTGTACGAGGAGAGGTCGCGGTCCGGCGGGACGATGTCGCACGGCACACCCGCGTCGAACAGGGCGCGGTGGTGGGCGAGGTTGATCTCGGACTGGTTGAGCGCCGTGGAGGGGTGCGAGTCCAGCTCGAGGGCCCACCAGCTGTTCCAGTCGGTGAGGAGCGCGGCGTCGGCGGTCGAGCGGGTCCCGGCGATCTCGGGGACGGACGCCAACTCGCGCCCCAGGTAGGACACTTCGCGGAAGATCCGCGTGTTGGTCCCGGCGTGCGGGACCATCGCCGAGTGGTACTTCTCGGCGCCGCCGCGCGACTGGCGCCACTGGAAGTAGAGGACCGCGTCGGCTCCCTGCGCGACGGCCTGCCAGCTCCACAGGCGCATCCGGCCGGGCTGCTTCGGGCTGTTGCGGGGCCGCCAGTTGACCGCGCCGGCCGCCTGCTCCAGGAGCAGCCACGGCTGTCCGCCACGCGCCGAGCGCATCAGGTCGAAGTTGTACGCGGCGGTGAGGTGCGGAGCGTCCTCGTACGGGTCCTGGTAGTGGTCGAGCGACATCACGTCCATGTGCTCGGACCAGGCGAAGGCGTCGACCGGCTTGTGGTTCGGCATCAGGTTCGTGGTGATCGGCACGCCCGGCGTGACGCGGCGCAGCACGGCCTGCTCGGCGAGGTAGCACTGGCGCAGCGCGTCGTCGCTGAAGCGCCAGTAGTCCAGCTGCTGGGCCGGGTTGGCGAACGTGGGGGCGAGGCGAGGCGGCAGGACCTCGTCGAAGCCGTCGTAGCGCTGCGACCAGAAGGCCGTGGACCAGGCCTCGTTGAGCGCGTCGACGGATCCGTAGCGCTCGCGCAGCCAGCGGCGGAAGTCGGCGGCGGACACGTCGCAGTAGCACTGGCGGGTGTGGCAGCCGTACTCGTTGCCGATGTGCCAGGTGTCCAGAGCGGGGTGGTCGGCGTAGCGGGTCGCGAGGCGCTCGACGAGGCGGGTGGCGTGCTCGCGGTAGACCGGGCTGGAGGGGCAGTAGTGCTGGCGGCCGCCGGGCCACTTGCGCCGGCCGTCCTCGGTCTCCGGGAGGATCTCCGGGTGAAGGCGCGAGAGCCACGGGGGTGGCGACGCGGTCATGGTGGCCAGGCAGACCCGGATCCCCGCGTCGGCGAGGTTGTCCATGACGCGGTCGAACCAGTCGAAGTCGTAGGCACCGGGCCGGGGTTCGACCTTGGCCCAGGAGAAGATCCCGGCCGTGACCATGGTGACCCCGGCCTCCTTCATCAGCCGGGTGTCCTCGGCCCAGACCTCTTCGGGCCACTGCTCGGGGTTGTAGTCGGCGCCGAAGTGGAGCATCGCACCTCACTCGATCCGTCGGGCCCCACGGCCCTGTTCAATCCATTAATTAGGAATTAACGTGGCGGAATATATGAGCGAGGGTCAAGGGGGTCAACCCCCTTGACCAGCCGAACAGTTGACGATCATGTTCGCAGGTCACCGGACCCAGGAGGCAGCCCATGACATCCCCGCGCGCCACCGATCGCTTCGCCGGGCGCACCGCCATCGTGACCGGAGCCGCCGCGGGCATCGGCGCCGCCACCGCGCGGCGGCTCGCCGCGGAGGGCGCCGCCGTGGTGCTCGCCGACATCGACGAGCGGCACGGGTCCGAGGTCGCCAAGGAGATCGAACGGGACGGTGGCCGGGCGGCGTTCGTGCCCGCCGACGTCGCGCGCGAGGAGGCCTGGCGGGAGGCGCTGGCCGCCGCGCACGCCTTCAGGCCCGTCGGGGTGCTGGTGAGCAATGCCGTGAAGATCGAGGTCGCCCCGGCGCACGAGACCTCGCCCGAGTCCTGGAACCGTCAGCTGACCATCGGGCTCACGGCGGCGTTCCTCGGCGTGCGGACCTGCCTCGACGACCTGCGCGAGCAGCAGGGGGCGGTCGTCCTGGTCTCGTCCGTGCACGCGCGGCACGGCATCCCGGGCCACCCGGCGTACGCGGCGGCCAAGGGCGGCCTGCTGTCGCTCAGCAGCCAACTCGCCGTGGAATACGGCCCCTCGGTGCGGGTCAACACGGTCCTGCCGGGGCCGATCCTGACCGGGGTGTGGGACCGGGTGCCCGAGGAGGAGCGGGCGGCGAGCGTTGCGGGGACAGCGGCCCGCCGCTTCGGCAGTCCCGACGAGGTGGCGTCGGCGATCGCGTTCCTCGCCTCGCCCGAGGCCTCGTACGTGACCGGGACGAGCCTGGTGGTCGACGGCGGGTGGAGCGTGATGAAGTCCTCGGCGTGAACGGACGCCGAACGTGGGGTGAACTCCCGCCGCCCCGGCGATACTTGGCGGGCCGGAGACGTCGAGAGAACAGCAGGTAGGACATGGCGGGGTACGCGCGCCGCGGAGTGCACGGGCAGACCGTGGAGACCATCGCGCACCGGGTGCTGAGCGGCCGGATCGGGGAGGGCGCGACCCTCGACCTCGGCGCGCTCCAGGACGAACTCGGTGTCAGCCTCACCGCGTTGCGGGAGTCCCTGAAGGTGCTCGCGGCGAAGGGCATGGTCGACGCCCGGCAGAAGCGCGGCACCTTCGTGCGGCCCCGCGCGGACTGGCATCTGCTCGACGCGGACGTGCTGCGCTGGCAGTTCGAGTCGCTGGACGGCGGCCTCGCGGCGGGCGCGGGCAATCCGCTGCTCGGCGACCTGGACGAGGTGCGCGGCATCGTCGAGCCGGCCGCGGTCCGGCTCGCGGCGAGCCGCCGCACGGAGACCGATCTCACCGCCCTCGACGCCGCGTTGGAGGCGATGGGGGAGTCGGGCGAGGGCGGCGCGGCCCGCGCGGTCGAGGCGGACCTCGCCTTCCACGGCGCCCTGCTCCGGGCCTCCCACAACGAACTGCTGGAACGCATGGACCTGGTGATCGCCGCGGGCCTCGCCCACCGCGACCGCCTCGTCCACGGCACGGGCCGCCACCCCAAGGACCCGGTCCCCAGCCACCGCGCCGTCCTCGACGCGGTCCGCGCGCGGGACGCGGACGCGGCGGAGGCCGCGATGCGTTCGCTTTTGGACCAGGCGGCGCGGGATCTGGGGCGGATCCGACCATCAAGCCCCTGCGGCGATTGAGCAGCGGGGTTCGGGGCGGAGCCCCGTGACGTGGCGGCGAAGGTGCCTCACACCCGCTTGATCAGAGCGCTCAGCTCGGCCAGTTCAGACTCCGTCAGGTCCGTGAGGGGCGGGCGGACCGGCCCCGCCGTGTGGCCCGTCGCCGTCATGCCCGCCTTGACGATACTGACCGCGTACCCGGCCTTGCGGTTGCGGAGCTCCGTGTACGGGAGCACGAAGTCGCGCAGGTGCTTGAGGACGGTGGCGTGGTCCCGGCCGCGGACGGCGGCGTAGAAGTCGAGGGCGAACTCCGGCAGGAAGTTGAAGATCGCCGACGAGTAGGTGGTGACGCCGAGTTCGAGGTACGGGAGCGCGAACATCTCCGCCGTGGGCAGCCCGCCGACGTAGGTGAAGCGGTCGCCGAGGCGGGTGTAGATGCGGGTCATGGCGTCGATGTCGCCGACGCCGTCCTTGTAGCCGATCAGGTTCGGGCAGGACTCGGCGACGCGGGCCAGGGTGTCCGCGCTGTACTTGGCGTTGGCCCGGCCGTAGGCGATGACGCCGAGGTTCGTGGCCTTGCAGACCGCCTCGACGTGCTCGGCCAGGCCGTCCTGCGAGGCCTCCGTCAGGTACGGCGGGAAGAGCAACAGGCCGTCGGCGCCCGCGCGTTCGGCCGCCTGTGCGTACTCGATCGCGGTCCGCGTGCCGTACCCGGCCGGGGCGAGGATCGGGGTGCCCTCGGGCGCCGCCTGCACGGCCGCGGTCACCACCTGCTCCGTCTCGGCGGCGGTCAGCGAGAAGAACTCGCCGGTGCCGCCCGCGGCGAACAGACCGCCGACCTCGTGCTCGGCCAGGCGCTCGATGTTGGCGCGGTAGGCCTGCTCGTCGAACGCGAGGTCCTCGGCCTTGAAGTGGGTGACCGGGAAGGAGAGCAGGCCCGAGCCGATGCGGGCGCCGAGCTCTGACGGGGTGAAGGACGACATGGGTGGTCTGCTCCTGCTGAACGCTGGGGGACGGTGAAGAGGTGGTGTGAGTACGACATTACGAGGCGTCACTCATGCCCGTCCAACACTGTTTTTGCATCCAGTGATACCTGGTCGGTATCGAGGGGGTGATTCGGACATGACTCTGGCGCGGGCCCCGCGCTGTCCGTCAGCGGGGCCCGCGCCAGAGGGCGGGGAGGAGCGGGTTACGGGCGGGCGCCCACCTCGTGCGTCGCGACGGTCCAGGCGCGGGCCTGCTCGCTGAGGGTGATGCCGAGACCCGGGCGGGACGACAGGTGCATGCGGCCGTCGCTGATCGCCAGGCGCTCGTTGAACAGCGGCTCCAGCCAGTCGAAGTGCTCCACCCACGGCTCGATCGGGTAGGCCGCGGCGAGGTGGAGGTGGATCTCCATCGCGAAGTGCGGGGCCAGCTGAAGGTTGTTGTGCTCGGCGAGGGTCGCCAGCTTGAGGAACTGGGTGATGCCGCCGATGCGCGGAGCGTCGGGCTGGATGACGTCGCAGGCGTTCGCCTTGATCAGCTCGACGTGCTCGGCGACCGACGCGAGCATCTCGCCGGTGGCGACGGAGGTGTCGAGCGAGGCGGCCAGCGCGGCGTGGCCCTGCGCGTCGTAGGCGTCGAGCGGCTCCTCGATCCAGACGAGGTCGAACTCCTCCATGGCCCGGCCCATGCGCTGGGCGGTCGGCCGGTCCCACTGCTGGTTGGCGTCGACCATCAGCGGGACGTCGTCGCCGATGTGCTCGCGTACGGCGGTCAGCCGGGCGAGGTCGGCCTTGCGGTCCGGATTGCCGACCTTGATCTTGATGCCGCCGATGCCGCTGGCCAGGGAGGCGGTGGCGTTGTCGAGGACCTGGTCGGTCGGCGTGTGCAGGAAGCCGCCGGAGGTGTTGTAGCACTGCACCGAGTCGCGGTGGGCGCCGAGCAGCTTGGCGAGCGGAAGCCCGGCCCGCTTGGCCTTGAGGTCCCACAGGGCGATGTCGATCGCGGCGATCGCCTGCGTGGCGACGCCGCTGCGGCCGACGGAGGCGCCGGCCCACACCAGCTTCGTCCACAGGCGGCCGATGTCGCTCGGGTCCTCGCCGATCAGGTTGTCGGCGATCTCCTTGGCGTGTGCGAACTGGGCGGGGCCGCCGGCCCGCTTGGAGTAGCCGAAGCCGATGCCGGAGTGGCCCTCGGTGGTCTCGATCTCCGCGAACAGGAAGGCGACCTCGGTCATCGGCTTCTGGCGACCGGTGAGCACCTTGGCGTCGCTGATCGGCGTCGCGAGGGGCAGCGTGACGGAGGAGAGCTTGATCCAGGCGATGGTGTCGATGGTCGCCTCGCCCTGACGGGAGGCGGCTGAACTGGCTGTGGACGTGCTGGTCACCACTGCGAATCCCTGGGGGTGTGAGCCGTTGGTTCCTGTTGACGCTAAGGTCGGCGATTGATCCACGTCAAACATAGTTTTTGGATGATCCAATACCTGGAGGGCATCGTTGTTCACGCTTGCGCAGCTGTCGAGCTTCGTGGCCGTCGCGGAGGAACTGCACTTCACGCGGGCCGCCGAACGGCTGCGGATGACACAGCCCCCGCTCAGCCGGCAGATCCAGCTCCTCGAGCACGAGTTGGACGTGCAGCTCCTCGACCGCACCAACCGCACCGTCCGGCTCACCCCCGCCGGCCGCGCCTTCCTCAACGAGGCGCGCACGATCCTGCGGCAGGCCGAGGCGGCCACGCTCGCCGCGCGGCAGGTGTCCACGGGTGAGGCGGGCGCCATCGCCGTCGGCTTCACCGCGGCGAGCGCCTACTCCGCGCTCGGCCCGCTGCTCGACGTCGCCCGGAGCTCCATGCCGGGTACGGAGATCGTGCTCCGCGAGAAGGTGACCCGCGACCAGCTGGAGGCCCTCACCGAGGGCTCCCTCGACCTCGGCATGATCCGCCCCTCCAGCACGGGCCCCGACCTGGAGACCCGGTCGACCACCCGCGAGGGGCTGCTCGCCGCGGTGCCGAGCGCGCATCCGCTCGCCGAGGGTGAAGGGCCGCTGCCGATGGGCGAGTTCGACGGGCAGGACGTGCTCATGTACTCGCCGATCGAGGCCCGGTACTTCCACGAACTGCTGGTCAGCATCTTCCGTGAGGCGCGGGTGCGGCCGCGGTTCACGCAGTACCTCAGCCAGGTGCACAGTCTGCTCGCCATGGTCCATGCCGGGTGGGGCATCGCCTTCGTGCCCGAGTCGGCGGCGCAGATGCGGTTTCCCGGTATCGCGTTTCGGCCGCTGGAGCTGTCGGATGCGAGGCCGGTCGAGTTGCATCTGGTGTGGCGAAAGGCGAATGACAATCCGGCGTTGCATGCGCTTCTGCGGTTGCTTTAGGCGGGGGCTGTTGCGGTCGACCGGTCCTACGTCGCGGGGCTCTGCCCCGGACCCCGCGCCTCAAACGCCGGCGGGGCTGGATTTGCCCACCCGTCGCCGTCGGCGGCGCACGTCACTATGGTCGACCGAGTAACCCTCGACGTATCAGGAGGAACCGTGTCCAAGCCCCCGTTGTCCGCTGAAGCCGTCGCCATGCTCGAGCAAGCGAACCCGGCCACCGTCGCCACGCTCCGCAAGGACGGGTCGCCCGTGTCCGCGGCGACCTGGTACCTCTGGGAGGACGGCCGGGTGCTGCTGAACATGGACGAGGGGCGCGTCCGCCTCGGGCACCTGCGCCGCGACCCGCGGCTCACCCTCACCGTCCTCGACAAGGACAGCTGGTACACCCACATCACCCTCATCGGCCGAGCCGTCGAGATCCGCGAGGACAAGGGCCTCGCCGACATCGACCGGATCTCGACCCATTACGCGGGCGGCCCCTACCCGGAGCGTGACCGGGCCCGGTTCACGGCGGTCATGGAGATCGACCGCTGGCACGGCTGGGGCGAGTTCCGCGACAGCGACCAGGCGACGGTGTAGGTGTAGCCCCGGGGCCGTCCGGCCGAGGGCTACGGGACCCGCGCCGTCCACTCGTCCGTGCCGAACTTGGTGCGTACGAGGTCCCGGGCGCGGGCCAGTTCCTCGTCGGTCACCTTGTCCTCGGTCAGCCCGTACCGGCTCCGGAACGAGTCGATCATGCGGGAGATGACCTCCTCGCGGGGCAGGCCGGTCTGGCGGCGCAGCGGGTCGACGCGCTTCTTGGCGCTCTTCGTGCCCTTGTCGGACAGCTTCTCCTTGCCGATGCGCAGCACGTCGACCATCTTGTCGGCGTCGATGTCGTACGACATCGTCACGTGGTGCAGCACCGCGCCCTGCCCGGCCGCGACCCGCTTCTGCGCCGCGCCCGCGACCTTGCCGACGTCCGTGGCGATGTCGTTGAGCGGCTGGTACCAGGCCTTGATGCCCATGTCGGAGAGGGCGCCGAGCACCCAGTCGTCCAGGTAGGCGTACGAGTCCTGGAAGGAGAGGCCGGAGACCAGGGACTCGGGGACCGCGAGGGAGTACGTGATCGTGGACTTCGGCTCCGCGAACATGGCGCCGCCGCCGGAGACGCGGCGGACGACGGTCACCCCGTGGCGTTCGACGCCCTCCGGGTCCACCTCGTTGCGCAGCGACTGGAAGCTGCCGATGATCACCGCGGGCCGGTCCCACTCCCACACGCGCAGCGTCGGCGGGCGCTTGCCGAGCGCGACCTGCTCCACCATCACCTCGTCCAGCGCCATGTGCAGGACGGGGGACTGCGGCGCGTCGTGGATCAGCTGCCAGTCGTAGTCCCGCCAGTCCGTGGCCTGGGCGAGCGCGCGGCGCACGGCGGTGGCGACGCCCTCGGTCGTCAGGCCGAGCATGACCGTGCCGGCCGGCAGGCCCGCGTCGATCCGGGCGGCGAGGGTGGCGGTGTCGGCGTCGGCCGGGGCGCCTTCGAGCGCGGCGTTGATCGCGAGGAGCGCGTCGTCCGGTTCCAGGAAGAAGTCGCCCGCCACCCGGACCTGGCGCAGCACGCCGTCCGCCACGTCCACGTCGACGACGACGAGCTTGCCGCCGGGGATCTTGTACTCGCCGTGCACGGTGTGCCGCCTTCCACCAGGTTGTCCGTCTTCGCGGACAACGCTAACCGGAGTCCGGACATTCCCGGGCACGGGCGGGCCCCGCGTCGACCCCCGCGCCACGCCCGCCGGTATTGACACTTCGTCAGATCTCCCGCATCGTCGCCCCGCGCACGCCCACCGGACCGGCTACCGGAGGAGCTCGCCCATGGACCTCGACGACACCCCCGTCCCCGACTACGCCGCCCTGCACCGCGTCGACCGCCGCGCCTTCGTCCTGCTCGGCGCGGGCAACGGCATCGGACGGCAGACCGCCCACGCGCTCACCTCGGCAGGCGCGCGCGTGCTGTGCGTGGACGTCGACAAGGAGCGGGCGGAGGCGGTCGCGGCTCAGACCGGCGGCGTCCCGTACGTGGCGGACGTGACGCGGCGGCAGGACATGCAGGCGCTCTTCGCTTACGCGCAAAGGGAGTTGGGGCCTGTCGGCGGCGTCGTCGACATCGTCGGCATGGCCCGCTACGAGGCCCTGGACACGCTCGACGGCGACGGGTGGGCGTGGCACTTCGACCTGGTGCTTCGGCACGCCTGGCTCGCCGTTCAGTACGGGGGAGCGGCGGTGGCCGCGGCGGGCGGCGGGCCGCTGGTGTTCGTGGCGTCCGTGTCCGGGCTCACGGCGGCGCCGCTGCACGGTGCGTACGGGGCGGCCAAGGCGGGGCTGATGTCCCTGGTGCGGACGGCTGCCGTCGAGTACGGGGGGCGTGGGGTGCGGGTCAATGCGGTGGCGCCGGGTGTGGTGTGGACGCCGCGGGTCGCGGGGCTGCTCGGGGAGGAGGGGCGCGCGGCCAACGCGGCGAACGCGCCGCTCGGCCGCGTCGCCCAGCCCGCCGACATCGCCGCGGCCCTCCTCTTCCTGGCCTCGCCGCTCTCCTCGTACGTGACCGGGCAGACGCTCGTCGTGGACGGCGGGACCGGGGTCAAGTTCCCGTACCCGACGATCGGCGACACGTAGGGCTCCGGCGTCGGTGCCCACGTCACGGGGCTCTGCCCCGGACCCCGCTGGCTCTCGTACACAAGCGGGGCTCAGATTGGCCCCGCCGCTCGCCACCACGCGGGAATGGGCCCCGCCGCTCGCCCCACGCCGAAGGAGTGGCCGGAAGTCTCACGTGTCACGGGCTTCTCAAGCACCTTATTCGGTAAGGCTATTGACTAATCCCCACGCGAAGCAACAAGAATCTGTTGGCTCACGTTCGATTGTGGCGAGTCATGTTGGCTTCGAGGGGATTTCCGCATGTCTGCTAGTCGTAGATCCGTCAGTCGTAGATCCGTGCTGGCTGCGAGCGCGGTCGCCCCCGTCGTGTCGGCGCTCGCCGCGCCCACGGCCGGCGCCGCCGAGGGCCCCGCGGGGAGCGTCGGGCGCCGCACCGTCGAACTCGCCGACGGCTGGCGTTTCGCGCTGGTCAGCCCGGACGGCATCACCGACCCGACCGGCGCGTACGCCGACGCCGAGCGGCCCGACTACGACGACGCGAAGTGGCGGAAGGTCGCGGTCCCGCACGACTGGTCCATCGAGCAGACGCCCACCACCGAGCACAACACGACGAGCGGCACGGGCTTCCTGCCCGGCGGACTCGGCTGGTACCGCAAGACGTTCACGGTGCCGAAGGCGTACGCGGGCAAGCGGATCTCCGTTGAGTTCGACGGCGTCTACATGGACGCCAACGTCTACGTGAACGGTGAGCTCGTCACCCATCACCCCTACGGCTACACCGGGTTCGCCCACGACATCACCGACCTGCTGCACGTCGACGGCGCCACCCCCAACCTCCTCGCCGTCGAGGTCCGCAACCGGCTGCCCAGCAGCCGCTGGTACTCCGGCAGTGGCATCTACCGCAGGGCCCGCCTCGTCGTCACCGAGCCGGTGCACGTCGAGCGCTGGGGCACGTTCGTCACCACACCCGACCTCGCCGCGACCCTCAAGAAGGGGTACGCCACCGTCGACGTGCGTACGACCGTCGCCAACGTCTCGGGCGCCGCGCGCGACGTGACGGCCCTCTCCACGGTCCGCGACGCGAAGGGCCGCCGCGTGGCCCGCGCCGAGTCGACCCTCGCGGGAGTGGGCAAGGACGGCAAGACGGATCACGTACAACTGCGGATCACGAAACCGGAGTTGTGGTCCATCGAGACCCCGGGGAACCGCTACACGCTCGTCACCGACCTGCGTGTCGACGGCCGCACCGTCGACACCTACCGCACCCGCTTCGGCCTCCGCCACGCCACCTTCGACCCCGACGACGGCCTCTCGCTCAACGGCACCCACACGAAGATCAAGGGCGTCGACCTGCACCACGACCTCGGCGCGCTCGGCGCCGCCGTGCAACCCGACGCCGTCCGGCGCCAGTTGACCATCATGAAGTCCATGGGCGTCAACGCGCTGCGCACCTCGCACAACCCGCCCGCGCCTGAGGTCATCGAGGCCTGCGAGGACCTCGGCCTGATCATGCTCGTCGAGGCCTTCGACTGCTGGCGCACCGGCAAGAACACCTACGACTACGGGCGCTTCTTCGACGAGCACTCCGACGCCGACATCGCCGAGATGGTGCGCGCCGCCCGCAACTCCCCGGCCGTCCTCATGTGGTCCATCGGCAACGAGATCCCCGACTCCACCCAGACGCAGGGCATCGCCATGGCGGAGCGTCTCATCGCCGACGTCAAGGAACTCGACGGCACCCGGCCGATCGTCATCGGCTCCGACAAGTACCGCTCGCTGCCCGCCGTGGGCTCACCCGCCGACAAGATCGTCGCCGGACTCGACGGCCTCGGCCTGAACTACAACACCGCCGCCTCCGTCGACGCCCTGCACAAGCGCTACCCGCACCTGTTCCTCTTCGAGTCCGAGTCCTCGTCCGAGACGTCGAGCCGCGGCACGTACCAGGAGCCGCAGCACCTCAACACGGGCGAGAACTACACGCCTGGCAAGCGCGCCACCTCCTCCTACGACAACAACCTCGCCTCCTGGACCATGAGCGGCGAGTACGGCCTGAAGAAGGACCGCGACCGGCGCTTCTTCGCCGGCGAGTTCCTGTGGTCCGGCATCGACTACATCGGCGAACCGACCCCGTACGACGTGTTCCCGGTGAAGGCCTCGTTCTTCGGCGCGGTCGACACGGCCGGCTTCCCGAAGGACATGTACCACCTCTTCCGCAGCCAGTGGGTCGACGAGCCGATGGTGCATCTGCTGCCCATGGACTGGACGACGTACGAGGACGGGGAGGAGGTGGAGGTGTGGGCGTACGCCAACGTCGCCGAGGTCGAGCTGTACCTCAACGGCCGTTCCCTGGGCGTGCGTTCCTTCGACGCGAAGAAGACCGTCGACGGCCGCCCGTACCTGGAGACCACGGAGGCCACCCACGACGACAAGACCGTCACGTCCGGCCCCTACCCCGGCAGCTACACCTCGCCGAACGGCAGCGCGGGCAAGCTGCACCTGACGTGGAAGGTGCCGTTCGCGGCCGGTGAGCTGAAGGCCGTCGCGCGGCGCGGCGGCAAGACGGTGGCGACGGATGTGCTGCGCACGGCGGGAGCCCCGCATGCCGTGCGGCTGACGGCGGACCGGAAGTCCGTCGCGGCGGACGGACGCGCCCTCGCCTTCGTCACCGCGGAGGTCGTCGACGCGAAGGGGACCGTCGTCCCCGACGCCGCGCGGCTCCTGGAATTCAGCGTGAAGGGCGGCCACTTGGCGGGCGTCGACAACGGGCAGCAGGAGTCCGCCGAGCGCTACCAGGCCAGCACCCGCACCACGTTCCACGGGCTCGCGCTCGCGATCGTGCGCGCGGGCACCGAGCCGGGTTCCCTCACCGTCACGGCGCGCGCGGACGGGCTGCGGCAGGGCAGGGCGACGCTGCGCGTCACCGGCCCGGCGGGGGATCCCGTCACCCCGGCCGAGCCCTTCGCTCCCGACCCGGGCCCGGGCGCTATCAAGTACCCGCACGCCGACGCCAGTTACTCGGGAGCCGCCAAGACGCTCCCCGCCGCGATGCTCGACGGCGACCCGGCCACCCAGTGGTCCAACGCGTTCAACAAGGCCGCCACCGCCCTGCTGCCCGCCTTCAAGGGGGCGCGGCCGGACGACTGGGTCTCGGTGACCTGGGCGGAGGAACGGCAGGTGGGCCGCGTCGAGGTCTCCTTCACGGTCGACGCCACCCACTCCCTGCCCGCCGCGATCGAGGTGGCGGTCGGTGGCGGCGACACGTTCACCGTCGTGGACGACGCCGACATCGCCTGGGCCAAGGCCTCCGGCGAGCCCACCGTCATCACCTTCGACGCGGTACGCGGACGCTCGCTGCGCCTGAAGCTGACCAGCCGCAAGCCCGGGGACGTCACAGGAGCCGTGGGGATCAGCGCGCTGGACGTGGCGCAGTCGTGACACCCCCGCACAGCGTCGATACACCCCCGTACGGCGTCGAGACACCCCTGCACGGCGTCGATCCCGCGTGGCTGCCCGACGAGGCGCTGCGCGGGGTCGGCGCGCGACGCGTCCTCGTGCGGGGCGAGGGTCTATTGGTGGACACCGTTCGATCGGAAGTGGCCGACGCCTGCGCCAAGTTCGGCGGCAAGGCGGTCGGGGAGGGCGAGGCGTACGAGCTGCTGCTCCAGGTGACTGGTGGCGGCGATCAAGGCGCCGAAGGGTTCCTCCTGGAGCGGGGCGACGGCCGTGCCACCGTCACCGCCGCCACCCCGGCCGGCCTGCTCCACGGGTACTTCCACGTCGTCCGCCTCGGCGGGGCCGCCTTCCTCGACGCGCCGCCCGAAACGCACCGCCCCGCGCTCGACCTGCGCATGCTCGACCACTGGGACAACGTCGACGTGCACCCCGTGATGGGACAGGTGGAGCGCGGGTACGCGGGCGGATCGCTGTTCTGGCGGGACGGGAAGTCGCGCGCGGAGCCGGAGCGGGTGCGGGCCTACGCGCGGCTGCTCGCGGCCAGTGGCGTCAACGCGATCGGCGTCAACAACGTCAACGTGCACGCGACGGAGGCCCGGCTGCTCACCGACCGGATCGGTGAAGTCGCCGCCATCGCCGACGAGTTGCGGCACTACGGCATCCGTACCCACCTCTCCGTGAGCTTCGCCGCACCCCTGCTGCTCGGCGGCCTCGACACCGCCGATCCGCTCGACGAAGGCGTACGGGCGTGGTGGCGGGCGGCCGTGGACCGGGTGTACGACGTCATCCCCGACTTCGGCGGCTTCGTCGTCAAGGCCGACTCCGAGGGGCAGCCGGGGCCCTTCGCCTACGGCCGTTCGCACGCCGACGGGGCGAATCTGCTCGCCGACGCGCTCGCCCCGCACGGCGGCACCGTCCACTGGCGGGCGTTCGTGTACGACCACCGCCAGGACTGGCGCGACCGGAGCACGGACCGGGCGCGCGCCGCGTACGACCATTTCGCCCCGCTCGACGGGCAGTTCAGGGACAACGCGGTCCTCCAGGTCAAGCACGGGCCGATGGACTTCCAGGTGCGCGAACCCGCGTCACCGGTCATCGGCGCGCTGCCCGCCACCCGTGTCGCCGTCGAGCTCCAGGTAACCCAGGAGTACACCGGGCAGCAGCGGCACGTGTGCGCGCTCGCGCCGATGTGGAGCGAAGTGCTGCGGTTCCGGCCCGGCGGGGACGGCGGGCCGACGGTCGGGGAACTCGCCTCGGGTGGCGGCCTGGTGGCCGTGTCGAACGCGGGCGACGACCCGTTCTGGACCGGGCATCCGCTCGCCCAGTTCAACCTGTACGCCTTCGGCCGGCTGGCCTGGAACCCGGATGCCGATCCGGAACAACTCCTGTCCGAGTGGATCGAGTTGACGTTCACGCCGGAGCCGACCGGAGATCCGGATCTGCTGCGGGACGGGCTGCGCGCCGTGCTCGCCGGGTCCTGGGCGACGTACGAGAAGTACACCGCGCCCCTCGGTGTCGGCTTCATGGTGCAGCCCGGCCACCACTACGGGCCCAGCGTCGACGGCTACGAGTACAGCCCCTGGGGCACGTACCACTTCGCCGACCGTGACGGCGTCGGGGTGGACCGCAGCCGCGCCACCGGCACCGGGTACGCGGGCCAGTACGCGCCGCCCTGGTCGGACACGTACGAGACCCCGGACACCTGCCCCGATGAGCTGCTCCTGTTCTTCCACCACGTGCCCTACGGGCACGTACTGCACAGTGGCACGACCGTCATCCAGCACATCTACGACACGCACTTCGAGGGCGTCGAGGAAGTGGTGGCCGCGCAGGAGGTGTGGGCGTCGCTCGCCGGGCTGATGACACCCGCCCGGCACGCCCGTGTGAGCGAGCTGTACGAGGAGCAGCTGCGCTGCGCCCGCGAGTGGCGGGACCAGGTCAACAGCTACTTCCTACGGAAGTCGGGAGTGCCGGACGGGGCGGGGCGGCTCATCCACTGAGCAGCCCTCACCCTCGTCCCCGCGCCCGTGTCATCAATGTGGTGCTCCGCGTCACTCGACGCGGAGCACCGCCACGCCCAGCGGGCCGAGCGTGAGCGGCTCGCCCTTCTCGTGGCGTTCGCCGGCCTCGTCGCGATGTGCGGGCCACTCATGCCGTGAAGTCCTCCTGGGCCTCGGCGATCTCCGAGCGGAAGGCGTGCAGCAGGGAAAGGAGCAGGGGCGCGGCGAGCAGGACCGGCAGGGCCTCCGTGCCGAGCACGGTCAGGCCCCCGGCGAGGACGAGCAGCGAGGCGGTGGCGAGCGACACCGCCGGACGGTGCAGCAGGAAGTACGCGGCGAGCCGGGCGACGTCGCCGGAGCGGAACGCGAACAGCGAGCCGAGCACGAGGGCATGCCCGCCCCACAGCAGCGACACCACGCCGACCACCACGAGCAGCCCCGCCCACCAGCCGGGCACCCCGGCGGCCGGGAAGTGTGTCAGCGAGAAGCCGATCACCGTCAGCCAGGCGAGCAGCGGCACCCAAAGGCGCAGCACCGGCACCGCGTTCAGCCGCCAGCCGCGCCAGTACGTCCGTGCGGGCCGCAGCTCCGTGAGCTCGCGGCCGCGCCGGTGCAGCGCGTACAGGGCGGCGGAAAGCGCGGGCCCGAGCGGCACCAGGCACAGGGCGATCAGCGGCAGGTTCGACGGGTCGGTGCCGAGCAGGAGCATCCCGGCGAGGCCGGGCGAGGCCGCCGCGAGGAGCATCGCCTCCACGGTGAGCAGGGTGTGGACGAGCGCCGCGGCGCGGGACAGCGGTCCCGTGCCGAAGCCACCGCGCGCGACGGCGGCGGCCGCCCGGCCGGTCACCGCCGTCACCCGTTCTCCTTCGCGAAGCGGTCGGCCGCCTTGTTGTGCAGGTCGACCAGCTGCTGCATGTTCTTCGCCTTCAACTCCGTGAGGAAATCGCCCCATTGGGACATCGGCCGCTTGCCGAGGACGAACTTCAGCGTGTTCTGGATGGTGTGGTCCTTGAGCGGGGTGTCCCAGAGCGTGGCCTGCTCCTGTTCGGCGGACTGCAGCGGGTGCGCGGGGCCGATCGGCAGCTCCTTGCGCTTCGACATCTCGTCCTGGAACTTCTGCTCGTCGGCGCTGAAGTTGGAGGAGACCAGTTCCCAGCTGCCGCCGTAGGTGAAGACGCCGTTGAAGAAGCCGAAGTCCTTCTGGAGGTCCTCCGGGGCGTCCGGGTCGGATCCCATGAGCGTGATGCCGTCCTTGAGCTTGTACGCGCCGCCGGACTTCGTGTACGTGACGCCCTCGACGCCCCACTTGCAGAACTCCTGGCCTTCGTCCGAGTAGAAGAGCCAGTCCACGAACTGCATCATCGCGACGAAGGTGTCCTCCTTGAGCGCCTTGCTGGAGATCATCACGCCGTTCTCCAGGCGGGAGCCACTGTTCACCACCGCCCCCGCCGGGCCGAGCGGCACCGGGATCATCTCGATCTTCGCGCCCTTGACCTGCTTCTTCAGGTTGTAGCGGTAGTTCTGCACCAGCTCCTGCGGGTTGGCGCTCATGAGATACGACTTCTCGGCGAGCAGCTTCTGCACGGCCTGGTCGTCCTGCTGGGTGAAGGCCTCGGGGTCGAGCAGCTTCTCCGCGACCAGCTTGCGCAGGTACTCGACCATCGCCCGGTAGCCGTCCTGCGTCGGCGTGAAGACGAACTTCTTCGCCTTGGCGTCGTAGCTGATGTTGTCGTACGACCAGCCGGCCCGCACCCCGTACGCCTGGCCGAGGTATTGGAACAACGCGCCGCAGGGGAACGGGGTGTTGGTGCTCCAGCGGTCGGTCATCGGATACTTGCCGGGGTACTCCTCCTTGAGCGCCTTCAGGACGTCGTACACCTCGTCCCAGGTGGTCGGCAGGGCGAGGTCGTGCTTGTCGAGGATGTCCGTGCGCAACGACATCGAGTAGCCGGACTTGACCTTCTCGTGCAGGCCCGGCAGCAGGTAGTACTTGCCGTCGGACTGCCGGATGGCATCGATCTCGGGCTCGAGCTTCCACTGCTTCACCTTGGCCCGGAAGTTGGGCATCAGGTTGACGTAGTCGCTGACCGGGAGGATCGCGCCCGACGAGACGAACGCGACCTCGGAGGGGTGGTACGTCTTCGGGATCAGGAACGGCGCGTCGCCCGAGCCGATCAGCACGCCGCGCTTCTTCTCGTAGTCCGCGAGCGGCACGTCGACGGGCTTGAGGGTGACTCTCGTGCGCTTGGCGAGTTCCTTCCAGAACAGCCAGCCGTCCTTGGTCGGATAGACCGGGTTGTTGTTGTGCAGCGTGGTGAAGGACAGCGCCTTGGTGGCCTTGAACTGCTGGCCCGCCTTGAACTCCTTCATGGCGCCGTCCTGCTTCTTCGCCAGGTCCTTGCTGTCGGCGTTGTCGTCGCCGCTGCCGCAGCCCGTGAGCGTCGCGAGGCCGATGAAGCCGGCGGCGCCGAGTATCTGGCGCCGCGAGAGCTGACCGCTGTTCTTCACTGGAACTCCCAGGAGAAAAAGGTGAGTTGGAGTCGTCAGCCCTTGACCGCGCCGAGCATGACGCCCTTGACGAAGTAGCGCTGGACGAACGGGTACACGCAGAGGATCGGCAGCGCGGTGAGCACGATGGTCACCGACTGGATGTTGGCGCCGACCTGGCTGAGCTGGTCGGTGGCGGCGCCGGCGTTGGCGCCGCCGGTCGCGCCCATGATCATGTTGCGCAGGTACACGGTGACCGGCATCAGGTCGGCCCGGTCGAGATACAGGAACGCGCTGAACCAGGAGTTCCAGAACGACACGGAGTAGAACAGCACCATCGTCGCCACCACCGCCTTCGACAGCGGCAGCACGATGCGGAGCAGGATGCCGTACGTGCTCAGTCCGTCGATCTGCGCGGCCTCTTCCAGGTCCGTGGGCAGGCTTTCGAAGAAGGCCTTCATCACGAGCAGGTTGAAGACACTGATCGCGTTGGGCAGGGCGATCGCCCAGATGCTGTTCTTCAGGCCGAGGCTGGTGACCAGGACGTAGTTCGGGATCAGGCCGCCGGTGAAGAACATGGTGAACACGGCGATGCCGATGAGCGCGGTGCGGCCGCGCAGCTGCCTCTTGGAGAGGACGTAGGCGTAGCAGGTCGTGAGCACCATCGCGACGACCGTCGACACCACCGTGTACAGAACGGTGTTGCCGTAGTTGCGCCAGAACATCGAGTCCTGGAAGACCAGTCGGTACGTGGTGAGGTTGAACCCCTGCGGCCACAGGGTCACTTCGCCCGCGCGGATCTGCCGCTCGCCGCTGAAGGAGCGGGCGATGATGTTGACGAAGGGGTACAGGGTCACGGCCACGACGAGCGAGAGGATCACCGCGTTGGCGCCGCGGAAGGCTCGATAGCCCTTGGTGGGCCGGTACGTCTTCGCGGGGCGGTGGCCCGTCGCGGGGCGGTCGACACTCACCACAGGCTGGTCCCCACTGTGCGGCGCGAGAGCTGGTTGGAGGTGGTGATCAGGACGAGCCCGATGATCGCTTCGAAGAGGCCGATCGCGGCGGCGTAGCTGAAGCTGCTCGACTCGACACCGGTCCGGTAGACGTAGGTGGAGATGACGTCGGAGGTCTGGTACGTCAGCGGGTTGTACAGGAGCAGCACCTTCTCGAAGCCGACCGCCAGGAACGTGCCGACGTTGAGGATCAGCAGCGTGATCATGGTGGGGCGGATGCCGGGCAGGGTGACGTGCCAGGTCTGCCGCCAGCGGCCCGCGCCGTCGATCCGGGCCGCCTCGTACAGGTCCTCGTCGATCGTGGTGAGCGCGGCGAGGTAGAGGATCGTGCCCCAGCCGGCCGTCTGCCAGATCTCCGAGCCGACATAGACCGTGCGGAACCACTCGGGCTCCTGGATGAAGCGGATCGGGTCGTGGCCCAGCAGGCCCAGCACATGGTTGATCGGGCCGTCGGTCGCGAGCATCTGCACCGTGATGCCGGCGACGATCACGATCGACAGGAAGTGCGGCAGATACGACACCGACTGCACGAACCGCTTCAGCGCGTTGCGCCGCACCTCGTTGAGGAGGAGCGCGAGCACGATCGGGATCGGGAAGCAGAAGACGAGCGTCAGGCCGCCCAGCCACAGCGTGTTCCGGAAGACCTGCCAGAACGTCGGATCGCTGAGGAACATCTCGACGTAGCGGAGCCCCACCCACTCCTCGCCGAGGATCGACCCGCCCGGCTCGAACCGGCGGAACGCGATCACGTTGCCGATCATCGGGACGTAGCGGAAGACCAGGAAGAACGCGATTGGCAGCACGGCCAGTGAATACAACTGCCAGTCGCGGCGCAGCGATTGACGCCAGGTGCGGCGGCCCGACGGGGGCTTCCTGCGAGGTCTGTCGCCGGGGGGATCGGGGGCGGCTCCGGTGTCGGGCGGGTCGCCCGTGATGGTGGAGGAACTCATACGGGGCCTTTCGGCGCGCGGCCCAACGAGGGCGGAGGGCAACGAGAGCGGGAGGCGATGAGGGCAGGGGGCGGCAAGGGCAGGGGAAGAGACGTAGCCGAGAACTTTCGAGAATGTTCCGGTAACGTCGCCGCAACCTAGAGCCGCTCCCGACCCCTGTCAATGGGTGGCGCTGCCACGGGAGTTGGCCCCACCACTCCCTGTGAGGTGCCTGTGCCCGCCTTCGACCTGCCCCTCGACGCGTTGCGGCGACACCGCCCCGCGCCCGACGAACCCGCCGACTTCGACGCCTTCTGGCAGGCGACCCTCGCGTCCGCCCGGCACCCCGGTCCGGTGCTCGACTCCCGGATCGTCGACAACGGCCTGAAGCTCGTCGAGACCTGGGACGTCACCTTCCGCGGATTCGCCGGCGACCCGGTGCGCGCCTGGTACGCACGACCCGCCGCAGCATCCGAACTGCTGCCGGGCGTAGTGGAGTTCGCCGGGTACGGGCGCGGCCGCGGTCTCCCGCACGAGCGCCTCACGTGGGCCAACGCCGGGTACGCGCACCTGCTCATGGACAACCGGGGACAGGGCGACCAGTACGGCAGCGGCGGCGCGACCCCCGACCCGCACGCGAGCGCCCCGGGCGGGCCAGGACCCGCCGTGCGCGGACTGCTCGACCCGCACGAGTACCACTACCGGCGGCTGATCACCGACGCCGTCCGCGCGGTCGACGCGCTGCGCGCGCTGCCCGGCGTCGACCCCGGGCGGATCGCCGCCGTCGGTAACAGTCAGGGCGGGGGAGTGGCCCTTGCGGTCGCCGGACTCGTCCCCGACCTCACGGCGGCCCTGATCACGGCGCCCCTGCTGTGCGGCATCCGGCGCGCCCTCGACCTCACCGACGCCGGACCGTACGGCGAGATCACCGCCTACCTCGCCGTGCACCGGGGCGCGGAAGAGGCCGCGTACCGCACCTTGTCGTACGTCGAGGGGATCTCGTTCGCCCGCCGTGCCCAGGCCCCCGCCCACTTCGGTGTGGGGCTCCGCGACACGGTCTGCCCGCCCAGCGGTGCCCACGCGGCCTGCAACCGCTACGGCGAACTGGCCCCGCACGACCCGGTCCGCGAGATCCACTCCTACCCGTTCAATGGCCACGAGGGCGGCGAGGCCGCCCACGTACGGCGCCAACTCGCTTGGCTGGGTGCGGTGCTCGACGGGTCCCCGAAGTAGATTCGGTACCGGGTGTTCGGCGGGCCGCACGGAAAGCGACTTGACCGACACCCGGTCGACGGCGTGTCCTACGGTTTCCGGAAGGCATCCGGAGATCTCTCGGAAGCGTGTGTCGACGGAGGTGGGGAACGTGGGCGGGGAAGCCGATCGGCGCAAGGCGGCCACGAAGAGTCCTGAGGGGCCGGCCAAGGTGACGATCACCGAGATCGCGCGGGAGGCCGGGGTGTCCGTGCCGACCGTCTCGCGGGTCGTCAACGGACGCTCCGACGTCTCGCCCGGCACCCGGGCCCGCGTCGAGGACCTGCTGCACCGCCACGGGTACCAGCGGCGGGCGCCCGCGCCCGGGGACCGGGCGGCCCTGCTCGACCTGGTCTTCAACGACCTGGACAGCCCATGGGCCGTGGAGATCATCCGGGGCGTCGAGGAGGCCGCCGCCGAGGCCGGGGTGGGGACGGTCGTCTCCGCCATCCACGACCGGGCGGGCGACGCGCGGGAGTGGATGACCAATCTGCGGGCCCGCGCGTCGGACGGCGTGATCCTCGTGACCTCCGTGCTCGATCCCGGCCTTCGGGACGAACTGCGGCGGCTGCGCGTGCCGTTGGTGGTGATCGACCCGGCGGGCTCCCCCGTGACGGACGCGCCGACCGTCGGCGCCACCAACTGGGCGGGCGGGATGGCCGCCACCGAGCATCTGCTGGAACTCGGGCACCGGCGCATCGGGTTCATCCAGGGGCCGCCGCGGCTGCTGTGCTCCCGGGCCCGGCTCGACGGCTACCGCGCCGCGCTCGACGTCGCGGGCGTGCCGGTCGAGGACGAGCTGATCGTGTCCGGCGACTTCTACCACGCGTCCGGGTTCGACGGCTGTCAGCGGCTGCTCGACCTCGACGAACCGCCCACGGCGATCTTCGCGTCCAGCGATCAGATGGCGCTCGGGGCGATCGAGGCGCTGCGGCGGCGCGGGCTGCGCGTGCCCGAGGACCTGAGCGTGGTCGGCTTCGACGACCTTCCGGAAGTCCGCTGGTCGGCGCCGCCGCTCACCACGGTGCGCCAACCGCTGTCCGACATGGGCAAGTTGGCCGCCCGTACCGCGCTCGACCTGGCACGTTCCGTGGAGCCCGCGGCTCCGCGCGTCGACCTCGCCACGGAGCTCGTGGTGCGGGCCAGCACGGCAGCGCCCCGGAGCGCGTAACTCCGCTACGGCACCGTCAGGGGTGTCAACGACCCTTTTTTGCTAAGGGCGTTGACACCCCTGATTTGTGTCCGTAACTTCCGTGGCCATCTACCGATAGTTTTCGGATCTCTTCCGGAAGGTGCGCCATGTCAGCCTCCGATTTCTCCCGTCGTCGATTCATGGGTGCCGCCACGGCGGCCGGTCTCGGCGCCGCCGCGCTCACCGCCTGCGGCGGCTCCGACACCGGAAGCGGGAAGGACAGTTCGGGCCGGACCGTCATCGAGTGGTGGAACATCCAGACCACCGAGCCGTCGAAGACCATCTGGCCCCAGCAGGCGAAGGCGTTCGAGGCCGAGCACCCGAAGGTGCGGATCAAGCTCGTCACGCTGGAGAACGACGCCTACAAGTCCAAGATGACCGCGCTGACCAGTTCCGGAAAGCTTCCGGACATCTACCACACCTGGGGCGGCGGCGTTCTGCAGCAGCAGATCGACGCGGGGATGGTCGAGGACCTCACCGGGCCCATGAAGTCCTGGTCCGACACCCTGGTGCCCGCCTCCGTCAAGCCCTACCAGTTCGAAGGCAAGACCTACGCGGTGCCCTTCGACATCGGCGCCGTCGGCTTCTGGTACAACAAGGCGCTCTTCAAGAAGGCCGGCATCAGCGAACCGCCCACCACCTGGGACGACTACCTCGACACGATCAAGAAGCTGAAGTCCGCGGGCATCACCCCCATCGCCCTCGCGGGCAAGGAGAAGTGGCCCGGCATGTACTTCTGGTCGTACCTGTCGATGCGGATCGCCGGGGTCGACGGCATGCAGAAGGCCGCCGACGCCAAGGACTTCACCGGCGACGACTTCGTCAAGGCGGGCGAGCACCTCAAGGAACTCGTCGCCCTCAAGCCGTTCCAGAAGGGGCACCTCGGCGCCGCGTACTCCACGCCCAACGGCGAGGCCGCCACCATGGGCAACGGCAAGGCGGCCATGGAACTCATGGGCCAGTGGGCACCCGTCGTGCAGGCCGACGCGGGCAAGGGCATCGGCAAGGACCTCGGCTTCTTCGCGTTCCCCTCGGTCGCGGGCGGCAAGGGCGCGGGCACCGACGTGTTCGGCGGAGGCGGCGGCTACGCGCTCCGCAAGGGCGCGCCGAAGGAGGCCATGGACTTCATGAAGTTCTTCATGACCGCCGAGTCCGACCGCATCCTCGTCTCCAAGGCCAATCTGATCCCGGTCGTCAAGGACGCCGAGAGCGCGCTCAAGGACCCCAACCTGACCGCCGTCTCCGAGATGCTCCGCAAGTCGACCGGCTTCCAGCTCTACCTCGACCAGGCCTACCCGCCGGCCGTCGGCCAGGAGATCAACGACTCCGTCGCCGCGCTCATCGCGGGCTCCAAGTCCCCCGACCAGGTGGCCCGTTCGGTGACCCAGGTCGCCAAGAGCCAGTAAGAGACCATGACTTCGACCTACGTCAAGGACGCCGCCGAGCCCGTCGTGAAGGAGCCGGAGCCCGGCCCCGGCAACCGGCGCCCGCTCGCCCGGCGCGTCAAGGACTGGCTGACCGCCTTCTCCTTCACCCTGCCCGCGCTGATCCTCTTCGGCGCGCTCGTCCTCGCGCCGATCATGTACGCGCTGTACGTCAGCCTCTTCAACTGGGGCGGACTCGGCTCGCCTTCGGACTACACGGGACTGTCCAACTACAGCCGCCTCATCAAGGATCCGGTGTTCCTCGGCGACCTGTGGCGCGGACTGCTCCTGGTCGGCTTCTCCGTCCTCGTCCAGCTCCCGTTCGCGCTCGCCATGGCCGTGCTGCTCAACCAGAAGCTGCGCGGCCGGGCGATCTACCGGATGCTGTTCTTCGCCCCGTACGTGCTGTCCGAGGTGATCACCGGCGTCCTGTTCTCCATGATCTTCGCGCCGGACGACGGGCTCGCCGACAACGTGCTCGGCGCGGTCGGTCTCGACGGGCTCGGCGGCCTGTGGTTCGCCGACCAGTCGACCGTCATGCCGACCCTGTTCCTCGTGATGACCTGGAAGTTCTTCGGCTTCCACATGATGCTGTACCTGGCGGGCCTCCAGGGCATCCCGCCCGAACTGCACGAGGCCGCCCGGATCGACGGGGCCGGCGCCTGGCAGCGCTTCCGGCACGTGACCGTGCCGCTGCTCGCCCCCACCATCCGGATCAGCGTGTTCCTGTCGATCATCGGCGCGATCCAGCTGTTCGACCTGGTGTGGGTGACCTCCCAGGGCGGCCCGGACCACGCCTCCGAGACGATGGCCATCACCCTGTTCCAGTTCGGGTTCAAGCGCTACCAGATCGGCTACGCCAGCGCGATCAGCATCGCCCTCTTCCTCATCAGCCTCGTCTTCGCCCTCGCCTACCAGCGTCTCGTGCTGCGCCGCGACACCGAAGGAGCCCTCACGAACATGCGAGCCACCCGATGACCGCCCCCAGCGCGGTGGGCCGCCGCCGCTTCGGCAAAGTGCCCCTGTACGTGATCGTCTGGCTGGTCGGCATCGTCATGGTGACACCGCTGCTGTACGCGCTCGTGTCCGGCTTCAAGTCCACCGACCAGCTCTCCAGCAACCCCTTCGGCCTGCCCTCGCCCTGGGTGACGTCCAACTACACCGACATCCTCGCCTCCGGCTCGTTCTGGCGGATGCTCGGCTCGTCCACCCTCGTCGCCGTCGGGACGACCGTCCTGACCGTGGGAACGGCAGCCCTCGCCGCGTTCTCCCTCGCCCGATTCGCCTACCGGGGACGGGAGTTGATGTTCACGCTCTTCACCATCGGGCTGATGTTCCCGTTCGCGGTGGCGATCCTGCCGCTGTTCGTCCTGCTGCGCACCTTCGGTCTCCTCGACAACCCGTGGGGCGTGATCCTGCCGCAGGCCGCGTTCGGGCTCCCCATCACCATCGTCATCCTGCGCGGCTTCTTCCGGCAGATCCCCGGCGAACTGGAGGAGGCGGCCACCCTCGACGGCTGCTCGCCCTTCGGCTTCTTCTGGCGCATTCTGCTGCCGATGGCGCGCCCCGCGCTCGGCACCGTCTCCGTCCTCGCCATCGTCAGCAGCTGGAACAACTTCCTGCTGCCCCTGCTGGTGTTCAGCAACGAGACCTGGTGGACGATCCCCGTCGGCGTCCAGCAGTTCCAGGGGCAGTACGCCGCCGACATCGCCCGCGTCTTCGCCTACCTGGTCCTCGCCATGGTCCCGGCGCTCGCCTTCTACGCGGTCGCCGAACGGCAGCTGATCGGCGGCATCACCATGGGCGCGACCAAGGGCTGACGTCCCGAACAAGGGCTGACGTCCCGAACCCCCTTCACCATCTGCACCGCACTTGAGGAGATCCATGGCTCAGCCCTGGCAGGACACCACCCTTCCCGCCCACGTCCGGGCGGCGGACCTGCTCGCCCGGATGACCGCCGAGGAGAAGACGGCGCAATTGTCCAGCGTGTGGCTGGGCGCCGCCATCGGCTCCGACGCCGAGGCCGCCGTGGCACCCGGACAGCACGAGTACGCCGCCGAGAGCGCGGACCTCGACGCCCTCCTCCCGTACGGTCTCGGCCACCTCACCCGGCCCTTCGGCACCGTCCCCGTCGACCCCACCGAAGGCGCCGCCCGCCTCGCCGCACTGCAACGCCGCATCCGCGCCGGCAACCGTTTCGGGCTGCCCGCGCTCGCCCACGAGGAGTGCCTGACCGGCTTCGTGGCCTGGCAGGCCACCGTGTTCCCGACCCCGCTCGCCTGGGGCGCCACCTTCGACCCCGCCCTGATCACGGAGATGGCGCGGGCGATCGGCGGCTCCATGGGCACGGTCGGCATCCACCAAGGCCTCGCCCCGGTCCTCGACGTCGTACGCGATCCACGCTGGGGCCGCACCGAGGAGTCGATCGGCGAGGACCCCTACCTCGTCGGCACCATCGGCACCGCCTACGTACGCGGCCTCGAAGCGGCGGGGATCGTCGCCACGCTCAAGCACTTCGCCGGCTACTCGGCCTCGCGCGCCGCCCGCAACCACGCGCCCGCCCCGCTCGGGCCGCGCGAGCTGGCCGATGTGGTCCTGCCGCCGTTCGAGATGGCGCTGCGCGAGGGCGGCGCCCGCTCCGTGATGGCCGCGTACAACGACGTCGACGGCCTGCCCGCCCACGCGCACACCGGGCTCCTCACCCAACTCCTGCGCAACGAATGGCAATTCGGTGGGACGGTCATCTCCGACTACTTCGGCATCTCGTTCCTGGAATCCGCCCACCGGGTCGCCCCATCCGCGGCGGCGGCGGGCGAACTCGCGCTCGCGGCGGGCGTGGACGTCGAACTCCCCGCCGCCCACTGCTTCGCGACCGGCGAGGGCCTCCCGGAGGAACTGCTCGACCGGGCGGCGCTGCGCGTGCTCACGCAGAAGTGCGAACTGGGACTGCTCGACCCGGAGGAGGGCGAGCCGGAGCCCTCGGCCGAACCGGTCGACCTGAACCCGCCCCACATGCGGGAGTTGGCGGCCAAGGTCGCGCAGGAATCCGTGGTGCTCCTCGCCAACGACTCGGGCCTGCTGCCGCTCCCGGAGACCGGTGCCCTCCGCGTCGCCCTCGTCGGCCCGCTCGCCGACGAGCAGGCCGCGATGCTCGGCTGCTACACGTTCCCGCGCCACGTCGGCGTCAACCACCCGGAGTTGCCCACCGGAGTCGACATCCCGACCTTCGCGGAGGCGCTGCGCGCGGAGCTGCCGGGCGCGGAGTTCGTGACCGACCCCGCGCGCGCCGACATCTGCCTGGCCGTGGTGGGGGACCGCTCCGGCCTGTTCGGGCGCGGCTCGTCGGGCGAGGGCTGCGACGCGGAGGACCTGGAACTGCCGTACGGGCAGGGCGAGGTGCTGGACGAGGCGTTCGCCTCCGGGGTGCCGACCGTCATCGTCGTCCTCAGCGGGCGCCCCTACGCGCTCGGCCGCTGGGCGGACCGGGCGGCCGCCGTCGTCCAGGCCTTCTTCCCCGGGCAGGAGGGCGGCGCGGCGGTCGCGGGCGTGCTGTCCGGCCGCGTCGAACCGTCCGGCCGCCTCCCCGTCGGCGTGCCGCGCAGCCGCGGCGGCCAGCCCGCCGCGTACCTCGCGCCGCCGCTCGGCCGGCACGGCGGGCCCAGCAACATCGACCCCACCGCGCTCTACCCGTTCGGCCACGGCCTCTCGTACACCACGTTCGCCTGGGACGCCCCGCAGTGCGAGGAGCCCGAGTTCGGCACCGACGGCGAGGTGTCGCTGAAGCTCACCGTGCGCAACACGGGCGAGCGGCCCGGCACCGAGGTCGTCCAGCTCTACCTCCACGACCCGGTCGGCACCGTCGCCCGCCCCGAGGCCCGGCTCGTCGGGTACGCCCGCGTCCCCCTCGACCCCGGCGCCTCGGCAGAGGTCCACGCCACGTTCCCCGCCGACCTCGCCGCGTACACCGGCGCCGACGGCCGCCGCCTCGTCGAACCCGGCGCCCTCGAACTGCGCGTCGCCGCGTCCAGCGAACACGTCCACCACACGGTGCCGCTCACCCTCACGGGCCCGGTCCGCGAGGTGGGCCACGACCGCCGGATGCGCTGCGAGCTACGCGTGAAGTGACGTACTCGACCACCTGTGAAGTGACGTACTCAACCACCCGTGAAAAACGTTCAGTTGAGGAGATCCGCCATGCGTACGACCCGCATCAGATCCGCCGCCCTCGCCGCCGCGACGGCCGTCCTGCTCATCGGAGGCCTCGCCACCGTCCCGGCCGCCGCCACCCCCGACAGCGGCAAGAAGCCCGGCGCCTCCGCCACCCTCCACGACCTCGCCCGCGCGCAGGGCCGCTACTTCGGCGCCGCCGTCGACAACCCCGAGCTCGACGACGCCCCGTACGCCGACCTCCTCGGTACCGAGTTCGGCCAGACCACGCCCGGCAACGGCATGAAGTGGTACGCCACCGAACCCCAGCGCGGCGTCTTCGACTTCACCGCGGGCGACGAGATCGTCGACTACGCCCGCGCCAACGGGCTCAAGGTCCGCGGCCACACCCTCCTGTGGCACAGCCAGCTGCCCGACTGGCTGACCACCGGCACCTGGAGCGCCGACGAACTCCGCTCGATCCTCAGGAACCACATCACCAAGGTGGTCAAGCACTACCGCGGCAAGGTCTTCGCCTGGGACGTCGCCAACGAGATCATGAACGAGGACGGCACGTACCGCGAGAACATCTTCTACAAGACCCTCGGCCCCGGCTACATCGCCGACGCCCTGCGCTGGGCCCGCGCCGCCGACCCCAAGGTCAAGCTGTACCTCAACGACTACAACGTCGAGGGCACGGGCGCGAAGTCCGACGCGTACTACGCGCTGATCAAGCAGCTCAAGGCCGACCGCGTGCCCATCGACGGCTTCGGCATGCAGGCCCACCTCGCGCTCCAGTACGGCTTCCCGTACCAGATGCGGCAGAACATCCAGCGCTTCGCCGACCTCGGCGTCGACGTCGCCATCACCGAGCTCGACATCCGCATGATCCTCCCCGCCGACCAGACCAAGCTGGCCCAACAGGCCGACTGGTACGGGCAGGTGACCGACGCCTGCCTCGCCGTGAAGCGCTGCGTCGGCATCACGGTGTGGGGCTACTCGGACCGGCACTCGTGGATCCCCGCGGTCTTCGAGGGCGAGGGCGCGGCCCTGCCCTGGGACGAGAACCTCCAGCACAAGCCGGCGTACGACGCGATCCGCAAGGCCCTGAAGGACTGACGCGTCAGTCCTCCGCCGTGCCGAGGCGCGCCTGCTCCTCCTCGACGATCCGGCGCGCGATCTCCGCGTCGGACACGTCGACGGCGTCGGGCGTCGCCTCGGCCATGGAGCTGCGCCGGGCGTACGCGTCGAACAGCCGGGACTTGTTGGCGAGTATCTTGACCAGCCGCTCGTCGACGCCGCCGGTCGCGAGGAGGCGGTGCACCCGCACCGATCTGACCTGACCCATGCGGTGCGCCCGCGCCACCGCCTGGTGCTCGAGGGTCGGCTTGATCTGCGGCTCGCACAGGATCACCACCGAGGCGGCCTGGATGTTGAGCCCGACGCCTCCGGCCTGGATCTGGGACACGAGGACGGCCGGCCCATCGGTGTCCGCGAACTCGTCGACGAGCAGTTGTCTGCGCGCGGGCGGCACGCTGCCGGTGAGCGGCCCGAACACCGGGCCGCCGAAGGGTGGTTCGGTGGCGAGGGCGCTCTTCACCGCGCCGAGCACGTCGCGGAAATTGGAGAACACGACGACCTTGAGCCCGGCCTCCGCGGCGTCCCGGACGAGCTCGCGCAGCCGCTCCAGCTTGGCGGACTCCGCCGGGTGCGCGTACGCCGCCCGGCGCATGGCCATGAAGTTCCCGGACGCGACGGCCTCCCGGTAGGCGGCCTCGTCCTGGGAACTCAACTCCTCCCACTCGTCCGTGTGTTGGAGGCTGGGCAGCTCGGCCAGTACGTCGTCCTGGTTGCGCCGCAGATAGACGGGGGCGACCGCCGTGCGGAAGGCGACGGAACCGGCGAGGCCGTCCTCCTTGTCGAGCCGGTCCGCGAGCGAGGGATCCAGTACGCGCACGAGGTTGCGGAACTCGCCGACGCGGTTCTCCATCGGGGTGCCGGTCATGAACAGCACCCGCTCGCAGCGCCCCGCCCACTCGGCCACCGCCTGCGAGCGCAGCGTCTCCGGGTTCTTCACCGCGTGCGCCTCGTCGACGACGAGCATCCCCACCTCGCCGCCGCCGGGCGCCGGAAGGCCGCGCAGCGCGTCGTACGTCGTGACGGCGACACCGCCCCGGCCCTTCCAGTCCGCGAAGGCCTCGACCCGGTCGGAGCCATGCACCGGCAGGACGCGCAGCGCGCTGCGGGCCTCGATCTCCCGCGTCCAGTTCACGAGGACGCTCGCCGGGCAGACGACCATGAAGTGGCTCTGCCCCTCGGTCGCCAGGTGGGTCAGTGCGGCGATGGCCTGGACCGTCTTGCCGAGCCCCATCTCGTCGCCGAGCAGCGCGCGGCGCCGCGCGAGCGCGAAGCGGGCCCCGAACGCCTGGTAGCCGCGCAGCGACACCCGCAGCCGCGACTCGTCGAGCTGCTGGGTCCGCACCTGCTCCGCGATGTCGGCGGGCAAAAAGCCCTCGGCGGCGTCCTTGTCCGGCGTCAGACCGGAGATCTCGCCGAGCACGCTGTAGTACTCGGCGGAGCGCACCTCGAAGTCGACCCACGCCGCCACGTCCGTCGCGGGACCGCGCAGCAGGTCGACCGAGGCCTGCGCGAACAGCGGCCCGGTGCCCGCCCGCTCGGCCTCCGCGACGACGGCCCGCACCTGCTCGGCGGCGTCGAGGGCGCGCGCCCGCCGGGCCCGCCCGGTGAACATCAGCCGCAGCCGGCCCGCCGCGGGCCGCGCCTCGTCGAGCAGCGGCCCGAGCCGGCGGGCGATGCCGGTCGCGGTGTCGACGGCGTGCCGTGCGTCGGGGCCCGCCTCCACCAGCACGTGCAGCGCCGTGACCAGCGCGGTCGTCCGGGGCTCCGGCGCGTCCACGTCGAGCGGCACGGCGGCCGTCTGCCGTACGCGCTCGGCGAGGCGGCCCGCGGCGGCCAGCAGCTGCGTGGCGGTCTGCGGGCCCACGCCGTGGATTTGGTTGAGGCGGGCGGGGCCGGCGTCGAGGACCTGCCGGACCGTGCGGAGGCCGTCCCGTTCCACGAGCCCGACGCGGACGCGGCCGTCCGTGGCCTCCTGGAGCCGGGCCACGGGCATGGTGTCGAGGACGCGGGCGACGGACTCGTCGAGGAGGGGTGTGAGGGCGTCCCGCACGTTCTGCACGGCCCGTGCGTGGTCGTCGAGCAGGCCGCGTACGGCGGCGTGGAGGCGCGAACCGTCTGCGACGGCTTCCCGCTCACTGCGTCCCATCGGGCCCGCCCTTCTCTTGCCGGATCCGGTTCCGGCCGGTTCCAGCATCTTCGCATCGGGGTGTGACAGAGGGCATGGCGGTCTCACGGGGTTGCGGTCACGGGGCTCTGCCCCGGACCCCGCGCCTCAATCGCCGGCGGGGCTGAAAGATCGGGGCTCTGCCCCGGACCCCGCTGCTCAATCGCCGCAGGGGCTCCAAATGCCCGGCTCACCGCCGCACCAGAGGCCGCATGGGCCGCCGTGATGGAAAGCCCCGGCAACCTTTCCCACCACCCGCGGCGACAGCATTCCGGCACGTGCCACCCGGCGCGCGTTCCCCCACCACGTACGGAGTGCATCAGCTGATGAGCGACACCCGCAGCAAGCCCCGGCACCGCAGACGCCGGACCGTTCTCCTCGCAGGCGCCCCGCTCGCCGTCGCCGCCGCGGCCGCCCTCGCCTACGGCGGCGGGTTCCTCGGCGCGGACGGCGCGGATTCGGCGAGCGCCGCCACCACCGACGCCGCGACCGCCGCCGCGTGGGCCGACGACACCGCCGACGGCTTCGCGTCCGTCGACGCGCAGGGCCAGGACGGCACGTACGGCGGGCGCGGTGGCGAGACGGTCACCGTGAAGACCCTGGCCGACCTGGAGAAGTACGCGACCGCGAGCAAGCCCTACGTCATCGTGGTCGCGGGCGAGATCAAGATGGACCCCGTCGGCAAGGAGATCAAGGTCGCCTCCGACAAGACCATCGTGGGCGCCGGCACCGCCGGGCACATCGTCGGCGGCGGCTTCTTCCTGGGCACCGGCGTGCACAACGTCATCATCCGCAACCTGACGATCCGCGACTCCTACCAGGGGACGTGGAACGACAAGGACCACGACTTCGACGCCATCCAGATGGACGGCGCGCACCACGTGTGGATCGACCACAACGACCTGCGCAGGATGGCCGACGGGCTGATCGACGTCCGCAAGGACTCGACGAACGTCACCGTCTCCTGGAACAAGCTCAGCAACGACAACAAGGCCTTCGGTATCGGCTGGACCGAGAACGTCGTCACCGACATCACCATCCACCACAACTGGATACGCGAGACCGAACAGCGCAACCCCTCCACGGACAACGCCGCGCACGCGCACCTCTACAACAACTACCTGCAGGACGACGCGGGCACCGACATCACGTCCTCGTACGGGAACTACTCGCGCGGCAGGACGAAGATGGTCCTGGAGAACAGCTACTTCCAGGGCGTCAACAACCCCGTCATCAAGGACGACACCGCCACCCTCGTGCAGCGCGGCAGCGTCTTCTCCGGCACCAGCGGGCGCAACGAGAGCGGCGGGACCGCCTTCACCCCGTCCGACTTCTACGACTACACGCTGGACAAGGCGGCGGACGTGCCGGGCCTGCTCAAGTCCGGTGTGGGACCGAGGAGTTCGATCGGGATCGCGAGCGCGACCGCTGAGACGAAGGCCGCCGCGAGCACCCTCACCGTCGCAGCCGACGGCAGCGCCCAGTACAAGACGGTGCAGGCCGCCGTCGACGCCGTGCCCGCGAACAACACCGCGCGCGTGGACATCAAGGTCGCGCCGGGCACGTACCGCGGCACGGTGACCGTCCCGGCGAACAAGCCGCACGTGACGATCGTCGGCACCGGTTCGAGCCGCAAGTCCACCGTCCTCGTCGAGGGCCACGCCGCCGGTACGAAGAAGCCGGACGGATCGACGTACGGCACCTCGGGCAGCGCCACCGTCACCGTCCTCGCCGCCGACACCCAACTGCGCAACCTGAGCGTCAGCAACGACTACGACGAGAGCAAGGACACCTCCATCGCCGCGCAGGCGGTCGCGTTGCGCACCAGCGCCGACAAGGTCTTCCTCGACTCGGTCATCACCAGCGGCGACCAGGACACGCTGCTGCTCGACGGCGCGGGCAAGCGCGTCTACATGAAGAACTCGTACGTCGTCGGCAACGTCGACTTCATCTTCGGCGGCGCCACCGCCGTCATCGACCAGTCCGTGATCACCCTGAAGAAGCGGTGGGACGGCACGTCGGCCGGGTACGTCATGGCGCCGAGCACCGCGGCGGGCAAGAAGGGCCTGCTCGTCAACCGGACCACCATCAGCGGCGACGTCTCCGCCGGCAGCTTCCACCTCGGCCGCAACTGGCACGCGGGCGGCGACGCCTCCCTCGACCCGCAGGCCACCGTCCGCAACTCCACGCTGGGCGCCGCGATCAAGGCGAAGCCGTGGACGGACATGGGCGGCTTCTCGTGGAAGGACGACCGGTTCGCCGAGTACAAGAACACCGGCGAAGGGGCCGGTTCGGCGAGCGCCGACCGGCCGCAGCTGAGCGACGCGCAGGCCGCCCAGCAGGAGGTCGCGGACTGGCTGGGGGACTGGACGCCGACGGCCTCCTGACCGGTGGGAGGTGTACGCGGCGGCGCTCACCGCGCCGCGTACAGCTCCTCGACCTCCCGCGCGTACGTCTCCATGATCGCGGTCCTGCGCAGCTTCAGCGAAGGGGTGAGCAGGCCCTGGGTCGCGCCGAACTCGTGCGGGAGGATGCGGAACGCGCGGATCGACTCGGCGCGCGAGACACGGGAGTTGGCCCGCCGCACCGCACGCTGGATGTGGCCGCGCAGCTCCTCGTCGGTGACCGCCTCCTCGGGGGAGGCCAGGGCGCGGCCCTTGAGGCCCTGCCAGCTGGCGAGGGCCTCCGGGTCGAGGGTGACCAGGGCGGTGACGTAGGGCCTGTTGTCGCCGATCACGACGCATCCCGAGATCAGGGGATGGGCGCACAGCTCCTGTTCCAGGGTCTGCGGCGACAGGCTCTTGCCCGCGCTCGTGATGATGATGTCCTTCTTGCGGCCCGTGATGACCAGATATCCGTCGGGGTCGAGGTGCCCCAGGTCGCCGGTGGCGAGCCAACCGTCGCGCAGCGCCGACTCGTTGGCCTTCGGATTGTTGTGGTAGCCGGCGAAGACGACATCGCCGGCCACCCAGATCTCCTCGTCGTCGGCTATGAACACGGCGTTGCCGGGCAGCGGCCTGCCGACCGTGCCGGGCCGCGGCGCGCCGGGCGGCTGGGCGGTGACCGCAGAGCTCGTCTCGGTGAGGCCGTAGCCGTTGTAGACCGGGAGGCCGCACGCCTCGAAGAACAGGGCGAGGTCGCGGGAGAGCGGCGAGCCGCCCGACACCACGCTGCGCAGCCGGCCGCCGAACACCGCCCGCACCTTCGAGTACACCAGGCGGTCGTAGACCTTGTGCGTCAGACGCAGCCGGGGGCCCGGCCCCGCGCCCACACCCGCGGCGTGCCGCTCCATCGCCGCCGCGTACCGGATCGCGGAGCGCACGGCCCGCTCGAACAGGGCGGTGTGGCCGCTCTCTTGGGCGTTGACACGTGCCTTGGCGAAGACGCGCTCGAAGATGTAAGGAACCGCGTACAGGAACGTGGGCCGGAACGCGGCGAGCGCGGGGAGCAGCGCGCCGGGCGAGGCGTCCGGCTGGTGCGCGACCTTGCCGCCGCCGCGGACCGCGGTGACCACCTGGACCAGGCCGTAGCAGTGCGAGAGCGGCAAAAAGGCCAGCGTGGAGGGCTGTTCACCGGGCGGGCCGAACAGCTCGCCCCAGCCCGCCAGGATGGTGTCCACCTCGGCGGCGATATTGCGGTGGGTGGTGACGCAGCCCTTGGGGGGCCCGGTCGTGCCGGACGTGTAGCAGATCACGGCGGCGTCCTGCGGGTGCACGGCGGCCCGCAACTGGTGCACCGCGTCGGGGTGCACCGCCGCGCCCGCCTCGATCAGCGCCTGGACCCCGCCCGACTCCAGCTCCCACAGCCGGGTCAGGTCGGTACGGGCGCCGTACGCGGCGGCCACCGTGATCGCGTTGTGCTCGTTCTCGACGACGACGCCGATCGCCTCCGTGTCCTGGAGGATCCACCGCACCTGCTCGGTGGACGACGTGGGGTACACCGGCACCACCGTGGCGCCCAGGCTCCACAGCGCGTACGCGACCAGCGTCCACTCGTAGCGGGTGCGCGACATCACGATCACCCGGTCGCCCGCGCCGACCCCGCCGGCGAGGAAGCCGCGGGCCACGGCCATCACCTCGTCACGGAACCGTGAGGTGCTGACCTCCTGCGTCGGGCGGCCGTCCCGGAGCAGCGAGAACTGCGGGCGCTGCGGGTCCTCCAGCGCGGCGCTGAAGACCGAGTCGGCAAGTCCGCCCGACTCCAACGGAGGCGCCAGGCGGGGCACTGCGAGTTGCCGCATGTGACTGCTCATCGCTCCCTCTGGTAGGCAAACCGAGTTGACGATTCAACCTGAATGCGTCGGAACGGCAAGCTACATCCAAGGGGACCTTTTCGCCCCGGTGTTGCATAACGAATCGGCAGTCACCTGCGGCGCTTCGGATAGGCTGCTGGCTCCGAATGGCATGTACATCTAGAGGAGCGATCTCCGTGAAGCGGCGCCCGACCCTGGCCGGACTGACGATGGTGCTGGTGGTCGCGCTCGCGGCCTGCGGGGGTGGTCCTCAGCAGGACACCTCGGGGCACGGCGGCGGCAAGGACACCGGGAGCCACACCGTGCGGCAGGACGACACCGACAAGGTGACCGGGGTGCGCGACGGGGTCCGGCACGTGACCCGCCGCACGACCCGCGCCACCCGGCCGCACCTGGTGAAGAAGTGCGACACGGACACCCGCAGGGTCCGGCACACCAAGCGCAGCCACGGCCGCACCAAGACCTACTACACGACGAAGAAGGTCCGCGACTGCCACAAGGTGCGCAGGGGCACCGAGAAGTACACGCGGGTCCTGCGGTCCGAGCACTGGTGCGTCCGCCTCGACGACGTGGGCGGCAAGCGCACGGCGGACGACCAGTGGTTCCGGGTCAACTCCACGGTCTACGGCAGGGTGCAGGGGGAGGCCGACCGGGCGAAGGTCACCATCGAGCCGCTCCGCAAGGGCTGCTGAGCCCGGACCGGGTCACGTGGCGGCGACCTCCGGGATGCGCTCCTTCACCAGCGCGTAGAGGACGACCGCCACGGCCATCACCCCGGCCGCCGTGAACACACCCGCGGCCCAACTGCCCGTCGCGTCGCGCAGCACACCGCTGACGACGGGGCTGGCCACCGCGCCGATCTCCGCGACCAGGTTGAACAGGCCGAACAGCGAACCGCGGTCCTTCTCCGGGGCGAGGTCGCCGAGGATGCTGTGCACGATCGGCTGGAGCGCGTTGAAGAACAGCCCCGAGCAGAACAGGATCATGCCGAGCAGCAGCAGCGACGGGTCGCCGTTCAGGACGCTGACGCCGAACGCCACCGCGAGCACCGTGTGCACCGCCGCGCACGTCACGGCGAGCGGCTTGCGCCCCTTGCCCGCGCGCACCCGCCGGTCCGCGATCCAGCCGCCGACCGGGAAGCCGATGATGCCCGCGCCCGCGTTGAACGCCGCGGTGAGCGCCGCCGCGCCCAGGCTGCTGTGCGCGGCCTCCGCGACGATCTGCACCGACCAGAACGAGAAGAACCACAGGTTCCACATCACGGCGATGAAGCCGATGTAGATCAACCAGACGTTCCGGTTGAGGAGTTCGGAGCTGCGTCCCGTGCGCACGATGCCGCGGATCACGAGCGTCACCATGATCAGGAACAGCACGCCGGAGCCGACCGCCGTGAGCCAGTCCGGCCAGCTGAACTCGTCGGCCAGCAGGAAGAGTCCGGTGATCGCGACCGCCGCCGGGATCGAATAGCCGATCAGCCGCAGCGCCGGCGGGCCGAGCCGCAGCGGCCGGTCCCCGCGGCCCCGGAAGAACGTCCACGTCGCCGCCGCCACCAGCAGCGACACCACCCCGAACACGTACAGCGGCATGCTCCACGCGCGGCCGCCCATGCCCAGCGTGCCGCCCCAGTCGATCAGGTGCGGGGTGGCGACGATGCCGACGGTCAGGCCGATGGACAGGCCGGACAGGACGACGCCGAGGCCGATGGTGCGGCGGGCCGCGGGCGTGTGATTGATGACCAGGACACGGTCGTTGGAGTAGAAGACACCCTCGCCGAGCCCCGTGAGCACGCGCGCCACGACGAAGCCGATGAGCCCGCCGGTCAGCCCGGAGACCAGGGTCAGCAGGCCCGCCCACAACAGGGACACGACGAGCATCTCGCGGTGGCCGTAGCGGTCGCCGAGCCGGCCGCCCGCGTACTGCGTGAGCATGTAGCCGGTGAAGAACATCGAGCCGATGAGCCCGCCGAGCGTCGCCGGGTTCGAGGCGTCACCGATGAAGCCCGCCTTGTTCTCGATCATCCAGGCGACGACGGGCCCGGTGACGGTGCGGTCCGCGTAGCTGATCAGCCAGCCCGCGAGCAGGAAGCCCCACAGGTGGGTGTAGTGCCCCGAGAAGAGCGCGCGGCTCTTGGCTTCGGTGGCTGTACGTGTTGGAGCGCCGGTTTCCGACATGGGTCCCCCTGGACACTGGGCAGCGGGAAAGCGCTTGCCAAGATCGCAGAGGCGTGACGGCAGGTCAACGGTTCGGCGGCACCCAGTTGTGTTTACCGACGGGCGGCCAGCACCGCCGAGAGTCCCTCTCGAAGGTCCTTGACGAAATACTCGGGAACCTCAAGGGCCGGGAAATGTCCGCCCTTTTCGGGCTCGCTCCACCGCACGATCTGCCGGAACCGCTCCTGCGCCCACGGCCGCGGGCACTTCTCGACGTCGCGGGGATACGCGGTGATGGCCGCCGGGACGTCGACCCGAAGTTCGGGGTCCAGCGCGTTGTGGCTTTCGTAGTAGATGCGGGCCGCGGACGCTCCGGTCCGCGTCAGCCAGTACAGGGTGACGTCGTCAAGAATCCTGTCCATGGGAATCGTCTCGAACGGGCTGTCCTCGGTGTCCGTCCATTCGGCGAATTTGTCGAGGATCCAGGCGAGCAGCCCGACCGGTGAGTCGACGAGCGCGTAGCCGATGGTCTGCGGCCGGGTCGCCTGCTGCTTCGCGTACGCCGCGCGGTGGCGCGTGCCGGTGCCCAGCCAGAAGTCCCGTGTCTCCTCGGCCCATTGGCGCTCGGCCGGCGTCAGCCCCTCCACGCTCGCCCCGGGCAGTCCTTCCGCGAACGTGGTGTGGATGCCGAGAACGTGCGCCGGGAACCGACCGGCGAGCACCGTGGTGATGTTGCCGCCCCAGTCGCCGCCATGGGCCAGGAACCTGTCGTAGCCGAGCCTTCCCATCAGCTCCACCCAGGCGGCCGCGATCTTCTCGGTTCCCCACCCGGTGGTGGCCGGCCTGTCGCTGTAGCCGAAGCCGGGCAGCGAGGGAACCACGACGTGGAACGCGGGCGCGTCCGTGTCCTTCGGATCCGCCAGCTCCTCCACGACATCGGTGAAGCGGGCGACGCTGTCCGGCCAGCCGTGCGTCAGGAGCAGGGGAGTCGCGTCCGCCCGCGAGGACCGACGGTGCAGGAAGTGGATGCCCAGACCGTCGATGGTCGTGCGGAACTGGCCGATCGCATTCAGGCGCTCCTCGAACGCCCGCCAGTCGTACCCGGTGCGCCAGTGGTTCACGACGTCGACGAGGTCGGCGAGCGGGACGCCCTGTTCCCACCGGCCCCGGCCGGGCCCGGCGTCGCGGACCGTCTCGGCCTCAGGCAGCCGCGCCGCGGCCAGCCGCGCGCGCAGATCCTCGAGGTCGGCGTCGGTCGCGCGGGCTTCAAATGCTTGTACGTCGCTGGTGGGGCGGGGCATGAGAGACCTCCTGGCCATCGCGGAACCGGCTAAGACGGTTCTAGCAGGAGTCCGGAGCATGCGGCAACCGCCTAAGGTGGTTCCATGCCTGCTGGATTTCCTGACTTCCGCCTCGGCAACGTGCTCGCGACCAGCTTCACGGGGACCCTCTCGGAGCGTCGTGGCAGCGCCGTGGAGCGGATTCCCGTGCCGCAGCGACTCATCGACTGGCTGGCGGTGTACGGCCTCGCCGTCGACTCCTGCTCCCTCGCCGAGCTCGACCTCGCCCGGGAGCTGCGGGAGGCGATCCACGCCGCCGCGACGGCGGCCGCGGTCCGGGACCCGCTCCCCGCGTCCGCTGTCCAGGTCATCAACGACCGCAGCGCTCAGGGCCGGGCGGCGGCCGTCCTGACGCCCGAGGGAGAGCGGCGCTGGCAGCTCGGCCCGGACTCCCGCGTGGAGGACGCCCTCAGCGTGATCGCGGCCGACGCGATCGGCGTCATCTCGGGCGAACGGGACGGGAAGCTGGCCTTGTGCGCGTCGCCCACCTGCCGGGCAGCCTTCTTCGACACCAGTCAGAGCCGCACCCGGAAATGGTGCGACATGAACACGTGCGGGAATCGCCAGAAGAAGGCGCGTTTTCATGCCAACCAGCGCAAGGGCGCCGGCTCGGCGGGCTGAGCGGAGGGGTCACGCCTCCAGGTGGCGGGCCCGCCCCGCGCCCACGCCCGCGAGCCCCATCGGCACGCACAGCACCGCGAGCATCACCAGCGGCACCGTCCAGCCGCCCGTCGCGTCGTGCAGCGCGCCGAGCAGGAACGGGCCCGCGGCGGCGAGCAGATAGCCCACGCTCTGCGCCATGCCGGACATCTCCGCGGCACGCGCGGCGTCGGGGGAGCGCAGCACGATCACGGCGAGCGCCGTGCTGATCAGCAGGCCGCAGCCGAAGCCCTGCATCAGCATCCACGCGTACGCCCCGCCGACCGGCACCACCAGCAGGCCGAGCACGGAGCCGAGGACGAGCAGCGTGCCGGTGAGGGCGAGGGCGACCTGGTTCGACGACCTGCCGACGAGCGCCGTGAAGGCGAGCGAACCCGCGATGCCCGCGAGGCTCATCACGGACAGCATCCACCCCGCCTGCGTACCGTCCATGCCCTCGCTGGTGAGCATCGCCGGGATCCACGCGGCACACGCGTAGTACTGGAGCGACTGGAGGCCCATGAGGAGCGTGATCTTCCAGGCGAGCGGTGAACGGCGCAGTGGCGTACGGGCGTTGGCCTCCTGCGTGCTCGTCGTGGGCGGCGCGTCCGAGCGGCGCAGCTGGGGCAGCCAGAGGGCGAACGCGAGCGCGGAGAGCACGGCCCAGACGCCGATCGCGCCGCGCCAGCCGAGGCCGAGCGCGTCCCCGAGCGGCACGGTCACCCCGGCCGCGAGCGCGGCGCCGCAGAACAGGGCCACCGAGTACAGGCCCATCATCAGGCCGGTGCGGCGCTCGAAGTTGCGCTTGATGACGCTCGGCACGAGGACGTTCGAGAGGGATATCGCCGCGCCGATGAGAACGGTTCCCGCGAACAGTGCGGGCAGGCCAGGTGCGAGGCGGAGCGAGATGCCCGCGGTGAGCAGCGCCATCATCGCGCCGAGCGCCCGCGTCATGCCGATGCGCCGCGAGAGCTTCGCCGCGAACGGGGCGAGGAGGCCGAAACAGAGGATCGGCAGCGTGGTGAGCAGCCCTGCCAGTGAGCCGCTCAGCCCGGTGGAGTGCCGGATCGTGTCGAGCTCGGGCGAGACGGAGACGACGCCGGGCCGGAGGTTCATGGCGATGAGGAGGATGCCGGCGGCGAGGAGGGGGCCTGCCGCCGTTGCGGCGGCCATCGGCTTCGCGGCGGCGGTTGGGGTGGATGTGGGGGCACTGTGCGGCATGCGACCCAACGTAACATCCCATGTTTCTGCTCAGGGAGTGCACGCAAACCATTGGTAAGTCCGCAAGAACCCCTATATCGGGCTGGCCAGCGCCCCCATACATGGGATATTTTTGCCCACGTATCCCGTGCAGCGAGAAAGGTCACCCCGTGCCCGCACCAGCCAAGCCCGGCGCCACCCTGGTCCAGCGCACCATCGGCCGGATCGAGCAGCGCATCGAGCGCGGCGAGTGGGCCGTCGGCGACCGCATCCCGCCGGAGGGGCAGCTCGTGGAGGAGTTCGGCGTCGGCCGCAACACCGTGCGCGAGGCCGTCCGCGCGCTGTGTCACACCGGGCTCCTTGAGGCCCGGCGCGGCGACGGCACGTACGTGCGCGCCGCGAGCGACCTCAACGCGGCGCTCCAACGCCGCCTGCGCCGCGCCGAGTTGAAGCACATCCTCCAGGTCCGCCTCGCCATCGAACGGGAGGCGGCGCCCGCCGCCGCGGCCCACCGCGGCGAGGCCGACCTCGCCCGCATCCTGTCCGCCCTGCTCGCCCGGCACCGCGCCGAGGAGAGCGGGGACCCGGCCGCGTACGTCGAGAAGGACGTGGAGTTCCACCGGGCCGTCGTCGCCGCGAGCGGCAATCCGCTGATGACCGAGCTGTACGAGAGCATCGTCGAATCGGTGCGCGACAGCATCGCCTCGCTGCGCCCGAGCTGGACGCCCGAGCTGCCCGGCGCGAGCGCCCACGACGACCTGGCGGACGCGATCGCGCGCAGCGACCCGGAGGCGGCGGCCAAGGCGGCCTGGGCGCACACGCTGACCGTGGAGGCGGCGATGGAGCGGATGGAGGGGGCTCAATTGCGTTAACACGCAACGGAATTGACTGCTCGTCGCCCCCTGTCGGTGCCACCTCCGCGCGCCCTACTCTGACGAGAGCCTCAACGGCCTTGTAGGGGGAGTCGTATGAGCGATGACAGCGAACGCACACGAGGCGACGCGCGCCGCCCGGACCCCCCGGGTTCCGGTGAACGCCTCGCCGACTGGGCGGACGGCCGGCTCGGGATCTATCAACTCGCCAAGTCCCAGATGCGCAAGGTCTTCCCGGACCACTGGTCCTTCATGCTCGGCGAGATCTGCCTCTACAGCTTCATCATCCTCATCCTCACCGGCACCTTTCTGACCTTCTTCTTCGATCCGAGCACCCAGGAAGTCATCTACGACGGCGAGTACGTCCCGCTCAAGGGCATCCGGATGACGCAGGCGTACGAGTCCACGGTGCGCATCAGCTTCGAGGTGCGCGGCGGGCTGCTGATCCGTCAGATCCACCACTGGGCGGCGCTCGTCTTCGTCGCCGGCATGATGGTGCACATGATGCGCGTCTTCTTCACGGGCGCGTTCCGCAAGCCGCGCGAGCTCAACTGGGTTTTCGGCTGGACCCTGTTGTTCCTCGGCATCATCACCGGCCTGACCGGCTACTCGCTCCCCGACGACCTGCTGTCCGGCACCGGCCTCAAGTTTGCGCAGGGCGCCGTGCTCTCGGTGCCGATCGTGGGCACGTACCTGGCGATGTTTCTGTTCGGCGGCGAGTTCCCCGGCGACGACTTCATCTCCCGGCTCTATCCGATCCACATCCTGCTGCTGCCGGGCATCATGCTGGGCCTGGTGGCGCTCCATCTGATCCTGGTCTTCTACCACAAGCACACCCAGTTCGCGGGGCCTGGCCGCAGCGAGAAGAAGGTCATCGGGGCGCCCTTCTTCCCCATCTATGTGGCTAAGGCCGGCGGCTTCTTCTTCCTGGTTTTCGGGGTGCTCGCGGTCCTCGGCGCGGTGGCGACGATCAACCCGGTGTGGGCCTTCGGGCCGTACAGAACGGATATCGTCACGACGGGCGCGCAGCCCGACTGGTACCTCGGCTTCTCCGAGGGGCTCATCCGTGTGATGCCCGCGTGGGAGATCAACGCCTGGGGTCACACACTGCAGTTGGGTGTCTTCCTCCCGTTCACGCTGTTCCCGGTGATCCTGTCCTTCATGGCGGTGTATCCGTTCCTGGAATCCTGGATCACGGGCGACAAGCGCGAGCACCACGTGGCGGACCGCCCGCGCAACAAGCCGGTCAGGACCGGCATCGGCGTGGCCTGGCTGACGCTGTACGCGGTGCTGCTGATCGGCGGCGGCAACGACATCGTCGCGACGCAGCTGCACCTGTCGATCAACGCCATCACCTGGTTCGTGCGCATCAGCTGCTTCGTGGCACCCGTCCTCGCGTTCATCATCACCAAACGGATCTGCCAGGGCCTGCAGCACCGCGACCGTGAGAAGGCGCTGCACGGCCGCGAGTCCGGGCAGATCAGGCGGTTGCCGCACGGAGAGTTCATCGAGGTCCACGAGCCGCTCACGCGGGCGGAGCTGTACACCCTCAACCAGCACGAGCAGCCCACGGCCTACGAGTTGGGGCCACGGGTCGACGCGAACGGGGTGGAGCGGAAGTTCACCATCCGGCAGCGGGTGCGGGCCCGGCTCGCCAAGGCGATGTTCGGCCCCGGCACGTACGTACCGAAGGCAACGCCCGAGGAGTACCAGGCGCTGCACTCGGGGTGGCACGAGTCGGAGCGGGTGGACTGAGCGGGCGAGGGGCCGGTCCACACCCGTGGACCGGCCCCCTTGCCGTCAGGTGCTCAAGCGCACCGTGAATGCCTTGTCCGTTGGCAGTGCCGCCGTGCGGACCGTCGTCACATGCGTTTTCTCGTCGTACGACCATGAACTCCCGGCCAGAGAGCGGCCGTTCACGGTCACACGCTCGGGCGCCCCGCCCCCGTGCACCGTAAAGCTGTACGCGCGCTCACTCACCTTGCCCGCGTAACTTCCCTTACTCGCCCCGACGTTGATGACGGAGCCTCGCTTGTCGGTGTCGACGGTCACCCGCTGCGTGGCCGACGCGCCGTCCTTGAACTTGCGGGTCACGCCGTCGTCCTCGTACAGCGTGTACGCGCTGTGGCCGGGCTCCGACGCGTAGACATCCCAGCCCAGTTGGCCCTTGTCGCGGTTCTTCCACGACGTCGTCCCCTTCGGCCACATCGGCACGATCGCCCCGGACTTCACGAAGAGCGGGAGCGTGTCGATCGGGGCGTGGTAGCCGTCGACGGTGGTCGGGCCCTTGTACTGCTTGCCCGTCCAGTAGTCCGTCCACGTGCCCTTCGGCAGATAGATGCCGTCGCGGGTGTCCGAGTGCTTGTAGACCGGCGCGACGAGGAAGTCGTCGCCCGCGAGGTACTCGTACTTCGCTTGCGCCCCAAGGGTGTTGGCGTCGTCCGGGTACTCCAGCCACAGCGGCCGTACGCCGCCGACGCCGGTGTCCGAGGCCTGCTTGGCGAGCGTGTAGAGGTACGGCATCAGGCGCTCGCGCAGCTGCAGATACTTGCGGTTGATGGAGGTGTACGGCTCGCCGTCCACCCACGGCTGCTGGTTGATCTTCTCGCCGGTGGTCATGTCGCGGGCCCAGCCGTCCATCGTCATGACGGCCGGCAGGAACGTCTTGGCCTGCAGATCACGCGCGTACATCTTCGCGTCGTGCGAGTAGATCGAGCCGATGTCACCGGTGTTGTAGGCGATGCCGGACATCGTCGCGCCCGCGTACGTCGGGATCTGCCAGCGCACGAAGTCCCACGACAGCTTCTGGTCGCCGGACCACAGGACGCCGCACCGCTGGGCGCCCGCCCACGACACCGGCATCCAGACGAACCCGCGGGCGTCGCTGTTGTCCTCGATGCCGGCCTTCGCCTTGTCGCAGGCGTCGAGGGCCATCCCGTAGCCGTTGCCGACCCAGGCGACGTCCAGCTTGGCGACGCGCTGGCCCGCCTTCACCTGGTCGGCGAGCTTGTCGATGCCGTCCTGCGTCCACAGCCCGAGCTGGGCATTGTGGTCCTGGAGGCCCTTGGCGGTCTCGGCGAGGTTCTCGTACCCGCAGCCGTACCCGTCGTTGACCAGCATCCAGCCGAGCGGCATCTGGTTGTTCACGTATCCGTCGGCGACCTTCAGGGAGTCGAGGGTGTGGCGCTCGCCCTGGTTGGCGTTGTGCAGATAGCAGTCGGCGTCGCCGGGTTCGAGGCCGTAGACCGGCGGCATGAACGGCTTGCCGACCAGCGACGTGTACTTGCCGATGACCTTCTTGGCGTCACCGAGGAAGTAGTAGGCGTCCAGCCGGCGTTCCTGCTGGCCTGTGTGGACCGAAGGGCCGAAGTCGTAGACACCAGGGGCGAAGGTGTTCCGGTAGGCGCCGTAACCGGCTGAAGAGAGGTAGAACGGCTGGGAGTTGGGGTAGCCGCCCTCGTTCCAGTCGGTGTTGTTGGCGACGTGGACCGTCTTGTCGCGGTGGGAGAAGCTCCCGTTCTGCTCACCGCCACCGAAGAACTGCTCGTCCTTCGCACGCTCCAGGCTCTGCCGCATCCCGCCGGTGGACCAGCGCAGCGGCTTGTCCTCCTGCCAGATCCGCGTCCTGTTGTCGGCCTTGTAGAGCCCGAAGCGCAGCGGCTTCTTGTAGACGCGCAGAACGGCGTCGGCGGACCGGATGCCGTAGTAGGCGCCCGCGTCGAAGGACGTCGTGTGCGGGTCGCGGGCGGGCTGCTCGCGCACGATCCGGTCGCCTGCCGGGTCGCTGAAATCGCCCGACGGGTCGGCCTGCAACCGCAGTTGACCACCCTTCAGGAAGTCGGCCTTCGCCTTCAGGTCCCCGGCGGCGATGGTGTAGCTGCCGTCGTCCCCCTTGAAGGAGGTGAGGTTCCCGGCGTCCGTCGTCTCGGGCAAGTAGGCCTTGCCGACGAAGGAGTTGTCGTGCACGTCGTACGGGACGACCACCACGTGGTACGTGCCGTCCGCCTTCGGGATGACGGTCGCCTCCGGGTCGGCGGTGCCCGCGCTCGACGCCACCTGCTTGCCGGCGTCGTCGTAGACGTACATGTCGAAGTCGTCCTTGGGCTGCTTCGCCCACTCGATGGAGACCGGAACGCCGCCCTCGGGGTTGTCGTCCCAATACCCGTCGGGGACCGACACCTTGAGGTCGAAGCGGTCGCAGGTCTTCCCGTCCGGGTCCTCGGCCGCCGACGGACACTTCTTGGGGTCGTCGACCGTGCCGGACGCGTAGGTGGGGCTCTGCCAGGTGACGCTCTTGTGCTCGGCGTCGAGCACACCACTGCCCGGCGTGGCCGCGCCCGCTTCGTGCGCGGGGGCGGTGAGGAGCGCCGCCGCGAGGGCCGCGGTGGTCCATGCGGCCAGGGCGCGGGCTCTTCGGTGGGCCCGGTGATACGGCTGTTCTTGGTGCAGTCTTCGCATGAGGTGCGTCTCCGCTCAGAACGACCAGTCGGTGTTTACTTGTGCGTGAAACTCCTTGCGCGCGTGCACGATTGCGCACAGAGTCAGGGTTGAAGATCCCGCTCTCGCAGGTTCATGTCAACAGGAGGTGCCGCCTCGTGACCGCCCATCAGCCCGCACGCCGCCCCGCCCGCGCAGCCCTCGCCGCCCTCCTGCTCATCGGCGGAGCCGGTCTCGCCGCGCCACCCGCGTCCGCCGCGCCGCGCCCCGCGCCCGACTACGCCGACGTCCTCGACCTGCACGGCACCCCGCAGGCCGCGTTGCCGGGGGATGCCGAGGACAACAACCCCATCAGCACCTTCTCGGACCGCGGCGCCTGGCACTCCTACGCTCTGCCGAAGGCCGGGGACCGTGCCGCGTACGGCGGGTTCAGCGGGCCGCTCTACATCGCGCAGGAGTACCCGTGGTGGCTGAGCAAGTCGTTCAGCCGGATGCGGCTCAGCGAGGGTGGACGCACGCTTGGTCTCGCCGCCGGTGGCACGCCCCGCTTCACCTCGAAGCCGGGGCGCCTGATCCAGTCGTACGACCTCGGGCGCGGGCTCTCCCTCACCCTTGAGCTGCGGTTCGCCACCAACCGGACGGCCTTGGTGCGCGCGGAGGTGCACAACAGAGGCTCGAAGGCCCGCACGCTCGGCGCCGACTGGAGCGGCAGTCTGCTGCGGCCGAAGAAGGCGCCCATGCACGACGCGCCCGCCCTGAAACCCACCGGGCACGGCGTCGGTGTCGACTTCGCCAAGGTGCGGGAGAAGTGGGACTACCTCACCGACGGCACCGAACGCTTCGAGGTCACGCACAAGGACCCCGTGCGCACGACCGTCGACGGTGACAAGTACCGGACCGAGGCCGCCTCGCCGGTCACCCTCGCCCCCGGCGCCGCGCACCGCTTCGACTGGACGGAGTCGTACACGTTCACCGACGCCGAGCGCACCCGCGAGGCCCGGCGGGCACGCGCCGTGCTGGCCGCCCCGCAGGCCTACGCCACCGCCGGTGACGCCCGCTGGCGCGGCTACGTCGCCGGGGTCACGCGCGGGGTGCCCGCCGAACGGCGCCGTACAGCCGTGAAATCCCTGGAGACCCTCGTCACCAACTGGCGTTCCGCGGCAGGGCAGATCAAGCACGACGGCGTGACGCCCTCCATCTCGTACAAGTGGTTCACCGGAGGTCTGTGGGCCTGGGACAGCTGGAAGCAGGCCGTGGGCACCGCCCGCTTCGACCCGGAGCTCGCCGAGTCGCAGATCCGGTCCATGTTCGACTGGCAGATCACCGCCGGGTCGAAGACCCGGCCGCAGGACGCGGGCATGGTCCCCGACGCCGTCTTCTACAACGACCCCACGCGCGGCGGCGGCAACTGGAACGAGCGCAACTCCAAGCCACCGATGGCGAGTTGGTCCGTGTGGGAGGTGTTCGAGAAGAGCGGCGACCGGGCCTTCCTGCGCGAGCTGTATCCGAAGCTCGCCGCCTACCAGACCTGGTGGTACCGCAACCGGGACCACGACCACGACGGCCTCGCCGAGTACGGCGCCACCGTCGACCCCGCCAACGACTCGACCGAGGAGCGCCGCCTCGCCGCCGCCTGGGAGAGTGGGCTGGACAACGCGCCGCGCTTCGACGCGAAGCTCGGCACCTCCGTCGTCGCCAACCACGCCGCCGACGGCACCCTGCTCGGCTACTCGCTCGACCAGGAGTCCGTCGACCTCAACGCCTATCTCGCCCAGGACCAGGCCTACTTGGCGCGCATCGCCGGCGCGCTCGGCCGCCCCGCCGAGGCCGCGAAATGGCGGAAGAAGGCGGACGACACGAACGCCGCTGTGCGGGCCAAGTTCTACGACCCGGCCGACGGCTGGTTCCACGACATCGCCCTGAAGGGCGGCGCGCCGCTCGCCGGCCGCGGCCGCGGCATCGAGGGCGCCGTCCCGCTGTGGACCGGCGCGGCCACCAAGGAGCAGGCCGCGCGCGTGCGCCAACGCCTTACAGAGCCGGGCGAGTTCGCCACCCACGTGCCGTTCCCGACCGTGTCGAAGGCGTCCCCGTACTTCGACTCGACGGCCTACTGGCGCGGACCCGTCTGGTTCGACCACGCCTACGTCGCGCTGAGCGGACTGCGCCGCTACGGCTACACCAAGGACGCCGACGACCTCACCGGCAAGCTCCTCGCCCACAGCAAGGGGCTCACCGGCGACCGCCCGATCCAGGAGAACTACGACCCGCTGACCGGTGCCCCGCTCAACTCGCCGAACTTCAGCTGGTCGGCGGCGTCCCTGCTGCCGATCCTGTCCGGCGAGCAGTGAACCGGAACGCGCTCAGGACGCCGCGTACGTCCAGAAGTCCCGCATGATCTGCGGCGGCGTCGGCCCGCTCATCGCGAGCTGCGTCATCAGCACCGTCACCGTCCCGGTCGACGGTGTGAGGTGGGCGGCGGTGCCGGTGCCGCCCACCCAGCCGTAGCGGCCCGGCACGTTGTACGGGTTGGTGCGGGTGACGTCGACGGAGCCGCCGAAGCCCCAGCCCTCGCCCTCCGTGAACAGGGCGCTCGCGGCGCGCTGTTCGGCGGTCAGGTGGTCCGTGGTCATCAGCCGCACCGAGTCCGCGGAGAGCACGGACCCGCCGCCGGCGAGCAGCATCCGGGCGAACGCCAGCCAGTCGTCGGCCGTGGAGGCGAGGCCGCCCGCGCCGGAGGGAAACGCGGGCAGACTGCTCCACTGGCCGTCCGGGGCGTCGACGAGCTCGGCGCCGCCGTCGGCCGTGGGTAGGTAGGCGCTGGTGAAGCGGTCGTGCTTGGCGGCCGGGACCTCGAAGCCGGTGTCGACCATGCCGAGCGGCTCGAAGATCCGCTCGGCGAGGAAGTCGGGGAGCGAGCTGCCCGTCATGCGGGAGATCAGGACGCCCTGGATGTCCGAGCCGATGTTGTAGAGCCATACGTCGCCGGGCTGGTGCAGCAGCGGCACCCCGGCGAGCGAGGCCAGCCAGGTGTCCGGCTCGGGGACCCGCAGCGGGTGGTGCGGGTCCATCAGCGCGAACAGCGGCTGCACGGCCGGGAGCGAGAAGTCGGAGGAGAGTCCCCAGCCGGCCCGGAAGGTGAGCAGGTCCTCCACGGTGATCGGGCGGGCCGCCGGGACCACGTCCTCGATCGGGCCCGCCGGATCGCGCACCACGTTCGGCGCGGCGAGCTCGGGAAGCCAGTGCGAGATCGGCGAGTCGAGCGCGATACGGCGCTCGTCGACGAGCGTCATGAGGGCCGCCGCCACGATCGGCTTGGTGATCGACGCGATCCGGAAGATCGAGTCGCGGGCCATCGGCGTCCCGCCCTCGGTGTCGGTGTGGCCGACGGCCGCCACCTCGACGCGGTCGCCGCGGGCCACGAGCCCCACGGCCCCCGGCACGGGCCCCTTCGACACGTGCGGGGTCAGGACCTCGGTCAGGCCGGTGCTCTCGGTCATCGGGCGATCCTCCAATGAATACGGGTGCCGTGGCGTGTTCGCGTGAGCGCGAGCGTACTAAGGAGGACCGCCCGGACCGGCTCAACTCATCGGCTCCCCGTCCCAGAGCGTGTCGTGCGCGCGGTGCGCGTCGGTGAGCCCGTTCGTGAAGAAGCGCTCGTAGTACTCGCCCTCCACGTGGTGCGCCTGCAACCAGACCCCCGGCACATGGATGGCGTCCGTGTGCGCGGGGAAGCGGCGGTGCGTCGCCAGGATGTACGTGCAGATGTCGCGGGCGCACTCGATGACGCGCTCGTCGTACTCGCTGGCCTCGGCGAGATAGCGCTGGCCGTAGTCCTCCTTGTAGATGCGGGAGAAGACGTCCTTGTCGCCGTACGTGCCGCCGGTGCCGAACTTCGCGTCGACGATCGCGTCGACCGCGTCCGACATGGAGGCGTGCGTGGGCGGGCAGGCCGCGGCGATCAGCGGTTCACCGGTCGCCGGATCGGCCAGGCCCACCGGGTGCGAGCGCAGATTGGCGTACTTGGGCAGCGGGACGTGCCAGCGCCACAGGTCGGCGAGGCGCCAGCGCGGCGTGACGAAGGTGAAGCCGAGCATCCTCCCGTACGTCTTCGTGAACTTGGGGTCGCCCATGGCGATCGCCGGGTTGATGGAGGCGTGGATCCAGGCGCCGAGGCCCATCGCCTCCGCCGTCAGCATCACCGTCTGCAGGAGCAGATCCGCCTCGATCTGCGTGCGCATCGGGCCGAGCGCGCCCAGCGGCAGCTTCAGGTCCTTGTTGAGGAACCCGTTGTCGATCCACTTCTTGACGCCCGCGGGACGGTACAGATTGCGGTCGTCGACAAGCGTCGGGCGCGCCCCGTCCGGCTGCGTGAGCAGATACATCAGGGCGTTGATGTACTGGTGCGAGAGATCGACGACCGGGAACAGGACGGTCGTCCCCGGCAGGTTGGACAGGAAGCGGTTGGAGTCCAGATAGGCCGGGAAGTCGCGCAGGCCCTCGGCGACGTCCAGGCGGTGGTCGAGGACCTTCACCTTCGACCGCGCGGCCCGCTCCACCAACGCCTCGGCGGTGAACGGCTCGTGCGGCGCCGCCGGCAGCCTGCGCAGGAAGTACGTACCGCTGTCGTTGATCAGGAAGAAGTACGTGCCCTGCGCGTTGTCGGGGCTGCCGGCCGTGCGGCCCGTCATGGTCAGGTTCGGCTTGGACATGATGGGCTTGCCGTCGCGCGGGTCCTCGAAGGGGCGGTCCGGCATCGTCAGGCCCGTCGAGCCGGTGACGGCGATCAGCAGCGCCTCCTCCAGCTCGCTCAGCGGCTGCGGCTCGTGCTTCGAGCTGTAGCTCATGGATCCGGCCGGCACCGACGCGCCGCGGGAGACCCGGTGGGTGCGGCGGCGCCAGATCGTCTTCAGGAGCGGGCGCGTGAGCAGGTCGTCGAGACCCCGGTGACCCGACGAGCCGCCCCGGCCCTGGTACTCGGAGGAGGTGTCAGCCATGCCCGCCGCCGTTCTCGGCCGGCGGCACCGGACGCCACGGAGCGAACGCGCTCGCGTCGCGCGGCAGCAGGCTCGCGAGGTCCGGGCAGTGCCGCAGGATGACGGACTTCATGCCGCCCTTCTCCACCCAGTCCATGCCGAGCGGCGTGTAGATCTCCGGGCGGTAGTCGACGGTGAGGAAGCGGTCGCTCTGCAGCCGCCGCGTCGCCATCAGGATGAAGATGCGGAACGCGGTGTCGGAGAAGCCGAAGCCGGTGGGCGGGTTCTCCGCGAACAGGCCGACGACCGTGTCGATCTCGTCGACGTCCCGGTACACCTCCTTGAGACGCGCGAGGGTCTCCGGCTCCTGCGTCAGGTCGTCGAAGCGGCGGATGCGCTCCTTGTGCAGGCCCGTACGGAAGTCGTTGTAGCGGGGCACGCCGCGCCTGCGGGTGCGCACCAGGTCGACCACCGACAGGTCGATGATCTCGCCCTCGCGCTGGAACTGGGTCAGCGACTTCGGGTAGTTGTGCAGCGTGATCGCGCCGGGGTGTGCGATGCCGAACGAGTAGAGGGTGTCCGCCAGGCCCGTCTTGCGGATCTGGCTCTCGGCGGCCGCGCCCTGGATGTCGTTGAAGCCGAGCGTCTCGAGGCGCTGCCCGAAGCGGTGCTCGCGCAGCTCGTAGTCGTCGGGGATCAGCGGGTGCATGCGGTAGACCGTGACGAAGTCCTCGGTCAGCGAGTACGGGGCGCCGTGGTGGTCCGGCATCGTCTTCGGGATGCCGGTCAGGGAGTGCGATTCGAGCAGCCACAGGCCCAGCTGGTTCAGCCAACTCTTCGGCGGGCCCTCCCAGTTGGTGCGCAGACCGATGTCGATGGCCTTCGTCGCGAGGATCGCCGGCGTCCACTCCACCGTGTGGATCTTCGCGATCAGCGCGGAGACCACGAGCCGCGCCGTGTGGTAGATCCGCTCCTCGCTCATCGACGGGTACTCGGAGCGCAGCGCGTCGCACACCGCGTTGTGCTCGCGCGCGAACAGGGTGTGCATCGCGCTGAGCCCCATCCACCAGTTGTCCTTGAACCCGGTGATCGGGATCCCGGTCCTGTCGATGGGGATGTGCCCGCCGTCCAGCAACAGGCGTGCCCCGCCCTCGGGTTCACGCAGCTGCTTCGCGGTGCGCTCGTCACCGCCGTACACCTCGGAGCCGTCCCACCAGTGCGAGGCGGTGTTCCCGAAGAGGATCGGCGGCTTGTCGCCGGGCAGTTCGATGCCCTCGTTCTCGGCGAACCGCATCATGCTCTCCTCGGGCCCGCCGGGCGTGTTGACCCACGTCCCGCCGCCCGGCGGCAGCGGCACCTCGACCGCCTTGCCGCCCTCCTTGTAGCGGCGGTGGTTGACCCAGTCGTGCACCTGGAACTGGATCCAGGCCGCCGCCAGGATGTTCAGCGAGGTCGCCGGGACGAAGCTGTCGCGCGCCAGCAGGCTGCGGCTGACCGTCACCGGGTTCGGGGTGTCGAAGAGGTCGGGCCGGTACACCGGCTTGAGGTTGCGGCCGAACGCGGCGCCCACCGCACCCATCTTCGGCTCCGACAGGTCGTTGTACGTGCCGTCGTAGGACCGCTCCGTGCGCAGCCGCTCGTCGACCGGGGCCGGTACCGGCTCGGCCTTCGGCGGCGCCTCCTGCACATCGGTGTCGATCAGATTCAGCTTGCGCAGCACCTTCCGCAGGAACACCAGGTTGAGCAGGCTCAGGTCCACCGGCAGCCGGTGCCACGGCACGTACCGGTTCAGGATGCGGAAGGCGAAGCCGAAGGGCGCGCCGAGGACCCGGTTCCTGAGCGGCTCGTGCGGGGTGAAGCGGGCGCCGTGCCGCTGCGCGCTGCTCGCCCGGTACGCGGCCTTGCGGGCCCGGTTGAGATTGCCCAGCGGGCGGAACCCGTCCGTGGTGTACCAGGGGTTGAAGGAGAGCTCATCGATCCGCCGGGCCGCCGAATGCGCCTCGGCCGTCGTGATGTCCTGGCTCGGTATGGTCAGCCGGGCCACGGGGATCGGCGGGGTGATCGCCTCCTTCCACTCCACGGAGCCGTCCTCGACGGGGGTGCGCCGCTCGTCGACGTAGCGCTGCACGCACAGGTCGAAGGAGACGTCGCCGCGGGCGAGCCGGCGCGCGAGCTCCCGGTGCAGGAAGTTCGGGTCGCGGCGGTCGGGGCGCGGCTCGGGGCCGCCGCCGACGGCGGGCCGCAACAGGAAGCGGACCGGCCCCGCCTCGCTCCACAGCATCGCCCCGCGGCTCCAATAGGTCTCGCGGGCAAGGCTGTTGACGGTCTGTCGGGTCGCTGCCTGGACGTTGCGGCGCATCCGGTTCGCGGTGCCGAGGCCGACGGCGATCGGCAGCTTCACGAAAAGCCCGAACGCCTTCTGCAGCGGATTACGGGCCCCGGCCATCGCCTTGGCGAAGGCCACGAACTCGCGGGCGTCGCGGGCGTGCGACACCGGGAAACCGGTCGCGAGCAGATCGTGGCTCTGCTCGGCCGACACCTTCACGCGCACGGCGATCCCGTGCAGGTCGGGCGCCCCGTCGGGGCCGCGCATGCCGCTCGCGTTGGAGAGCCGTACGGTCGCCGGATACTCGGCGCCGGGCTGGGCGAAGCCGCCGCGCAGCGCGGCCGGAAGGTCGTCGTTGAACCGCAGGCGGGCGTTCTCCACGCCGAGCGCGGCCTTCGCGTGGAAGGCACGCTCGAAGCCGGGGGCGCCACTGGCCCGCCGGTTCGCGACCTGAACCTTCATGATCTCTCGCGCGAGGCGTTCGAACACGAGGCGCTCGGCCTCGGGACTGCCGCCCTCGTACCGCTCGTACTGCGCAGGCTTGTAGGAAGCCTGACGTTCGTTCTCGGCCATCGGTTGCCGTCCCTGTCGGAGGTACGTGGAGAAGGTTCCTGAAGCGGGGGCACAGCGGGTCACAGAGGGGAGGTCAGTGACCGTATCGGCGCCGTCGTACCTGCCGCAGCGACCGTTCCCGCCATGTACGCGCGCGCGAACTCGACGGCGTTCAAGGGGGTTTGCGCGGGTCAGGGCCCGGCCCCCGTCGGGTGGGCCCGCACCGCGCGTCGCCCACCCCTCTCCCGCCTCACCCGCGGGCCGCACGCATGGCCGATCGACGACGCCTTGACGCTGTCGTGCGCCGATGGTGTGCTGCACAGCCCCGCTTCGGGAGGTGCCATGCGCCAGACGATCGTGCACGGACCCGCCTTCGCCGACCTGCGCCCCCTCAAGGAGGCCACGTTCGTCGAGCCGGGCAGGACCACCTTCCCCGTCCACCCCGAACTGCCCCGGCTGCTGCAAGAGGACAAGGAACATCCGGATCCGGCGGGCGTGCTCCCGCACACGATGGCGACCCTCGCCGCGTACGCGTACGCAGGTCACGCGCAGAGCGGCGACGCGGAGACCGTCGCGATGATGGCGACACGGCTCGGCCTTGAACGCAACCGGTGCCGCGTCTTCGAACAGCGCGTCGACGCGCTCTACATCGCGTCCGCGGCCTATCTGATCCAGGACGAGGACCGCCGGATCGCGATCCTCTGCTACCGGGGCACCCAGCCCGAGGACATCATCAGCATCCTCACGGACGCCGACGTCCGCCCGGAGACCCTCGCCGTCGACCTGGACGGCGCCGAGTACGCGGTGCACGCCGGCTTCTACCGCAACATGCGCTCCACCCGCTATCTCATCCTGCAAGCCCTGGAGCGGGCCGTGCGCGGCGAGTCCATCGACCCCGACGAGAAGGGCACCCGCGGCCCCGGCCTCGAAGCGCTCTACATCACCGGGCACAGCTTGGGCGCGGCCATGGCGGCCCTGATGGCGGTCACCCTCGTCCACGAGCCGCGCTACGCCCACATCGCCCGCTGCCTGCGCGCCGTCTACACGTTCGGCCAGCCGATGATCGGCGGCCCCGACCTGGCGCAAGCCTGCGCGGACACGGTCGACAGCAACGGCACCCATCTGCTGCGCGACCGCCTCCTGCGCTACATCTACGACCGCGACGTGGTGCCCGCGCTGCCGCCGCGCCCCGTCGGCCCCTACGCCCCGTTCGGCCGCGAGTTCCACTTCCGCAGGCCGCGCCGGGCCGTGGACGCGGTGTTCACGGCGGCTGCCGACGCGGCGGCCGAGGCGGTCGCGCTCCCCGGCGATCTCCTCACCGGGGCGAACCCGCTGCGACGGCTGCGCCGCATGACCGCGATCCCGGGCCGCGCCCGCGAGGACGGCTGGGTCGAACGGGTCGAACCCGCCCTGCCCTACCCCCAGATGGACAGCCTCGCGGGCCTGGCGGTCGTGGCCCCCCTCGCCTTCTTCGCGGCGCGCCTGGCACTGACGCGGACGCTCCCGTTCAAGTACTCCTTCGACGACCACGGGCCGGCGCACTACGTCAACGCGCTTGCTCCGGAAGGGGTGTTGAGCGAGTACGGGGATGTGCGGTAGGGCCTGTCGTTTGGATCAGGCCGGGATCAGGGAGCGGGGCCCGGTGGTCACACGGCCGTCGGCCACGCGTCCCGCCACGGCGCCGCCTCCTCGTAGGCCGCGCACACGTCCAGGAGCGCGCCGTCCGCGAGGTGCCGGCCGATCAGCTGCACGCCGACCGGGAGTCCGCCCCGCGTGCGGCCCGCCGGGAGCGAGGCCGCCGGCTGGCCCGTGAGGTTGGCGAGCGGGGTGAACGACGTCCAGTGGTCCGTCGGCACCATCCGCCCGTCGATCAGCTCCGGGCCCTGCGCACCGACGGGGAACGCCGCGACGGAGGTGGTCGGCGTGAGGATCAGGTCGTACGTGGCCATCAACCGGGCGACCCGGTTCACGACCGCCTTGCGCACCAGGTTGGCGTCGGTGAACTGCTCGGCCGTCCACGGGGTGCGCAGGAGCGCCGCGAGGTGAGGTGACATCGCGGGCCCGAGCCGGTCGGCCATGGCCCGCATGCCCGTCAGGTCGGTCTCGGCGGCGACGATCGCCCCGAACGCCGCGCTGTAGTCGGGGAGTTGGAGGTCGATCAGGTCGACCTCGGCGCCCAGGTCCTTCTCGAGGACCCGCGCCGCCTCGTCCGTCACTCGTCGCACCTCGGGGTCGACGGCGACCCGGCCGAGGTCGGGGCTGTAGGCGATGCGCAGCGGGCCGGTCGGGCGGCGCCGGGTCCAGTCCACGTCCGTGCAGGGGATCGAGTGCCGGTCGCGCGGGTCGGGGCCCGCGAGCACGGAGAGCATGAGCGCGGCGTCGGCGACGGTGCGGGTCAGCGGGCCGATGTGCTCGACCGACTCCCAGCCGGAGACGCCGGGGTAGCGCTCGTCGCGGCATCCCGGATACACCGGCACCCGCCCCATCGACGCCTTGAACCCGAAGATCCCGCACAGCGCGGCGGGCACCCGCACCGAGCCGCCGCCGTCGCTGCCGAGCGCCACGGGCCCGAGCCCCGCCGCGACGGCCGCCGCCGCCCCCGCGCTGGAGCCGCCCGGGGTGCGGTCGAGGTCCCACGGGTTGCGGGTCGGCGGGAACAGCGGGTTGTGCCCGGTCGCGCTGTAGCCGAACTCGGTGGCGTTGGTCTTGCCGAGGACGACGGCGCCCGCCGCCACCGAGCGCTCCACCACGATGTCGTCCTCGTCCGGCACGAAGTCCGCGTATGCGTGCGAGCCCGAGGTCGTACGGATGCCCTTGGTGGAGATCAGGTCCTTGACGCCGAGCGGGACACCGGCCAGCGGACCGGTCTCGCGGCCCGCCGCGATGTCGTCCGCGATCCGCCGGGCAGCGGCCCGGGCCAGGTCGGGCGTGGGCGTGCAGAACGCTCCGAGGTCCCCGTCGACGGCGTCGATCCGGTCGAGCACCGCGTCCGTGACCTCGACGGGGGACAGCTCTCGCGAGCGGATCAGTGCCGCGGTCTGGGTGGCGGACAGACGACAGATCGCCTCGGCGTCGGTGGGGTTCACGTGCGGGCCTTTCCGTTGTTCCGGTTCAGACGGTGGTGGTGCCGGCCACGTCGACGGCGGGCTCGGCAGGGGTGAGCCGCGGCGCCGTACGACGCTCGACCAGCACGTGGACGACCGCCGCGACCACTATGCCGAACAGCGGGTCGACGGAGCCGGGCAGGAGGTGGTGCGCGAGCCCCGCGGCCAGGGCGCCCGCCGCCCACGCTCCGAGCGCGCCCCACCGGTAGTCGCGGACGACGGCGGCCCGGCCCTTGCGGCGCAGGTACTGGTCGGTGATGAGCACCGCGCCGATCGGGGGCACGAACACGCCCAGCAGGTTCAGCCAGTCCACGAAGTGGCCCCACACACCGCTCAGTGCGAACAGCAGGCCCAGGGCGCCGAGGCCGAGCGCGAGCGGGCGCATCTTGGCGGGGGTGAGCGCGGCCCAGCCGACGGCGCCGTTGTAGAGGCAGTGCGAGGCGACGGAGCCGAGGTTGACGAAGACGAACAGCACCGCGAGCGCCGTGAGCAGCGGTCCGTGCCCGGTGAGCAGGGGCAGGAAGCCGCCGCCGTCGGCCGCGGGATCGGCCGAGCCGCCGATCGCGACGACGACGCCCCCGAGCGCGTAGGCGACGAAGTTGGCGAAGGGGAAGGCGAAGGCCGTGGCGGCGACCGCGCTGCGCCCGCTCCTGGACCAGCGGGTGAAGTCGGCCGTCATGGTGCCGGAGTCGGCGAACCCGGCGATGACGATGGCGACGGCCCCGCCGAACCCGAGGGTGCCGCCCACGCCCTGGTAGGTGAGGGCGTCGGAAGCCGAGGTGTGTTCCGCGCCGTAGCCGATGGCGATCGCGCCGAGGACGACGAACAGGGGCGTCGCGACGGCGCCGACGAGGGCGAGGGCGCGGATCCCGGCGACGGTGAGCAGCGTGTAGACCGCGCAGCCGAGCAGCGCGCCCCACAGCGGGGCCCAGCCGAGCGTGTCCTGGAGGGTCGTGCCGGTGAGGCCGATCTGGAAGCTGAACCAGCCGATCACGACGGTGGCGAGGAACCCGGCCGCGGCGAGCCTGCCCCGGCGTCCGAAGGTGTCGGCGGCCTGGAGGGCGAAGTTCTTGCCGGTGCGGCCCGCGTAGTGGCTGAGGGCGCCGACGTAGCCGAACAGGACGAGGTTGCCGACGAGGATCGCGAGCAGGCCGTCGACGAGGCCGAGGTTGTAGACGATCACGCCGCCGAAGACGGCGTTGCCGAGGTTCATCGGGAAGCCGAACCAGACGGCGGCCACCGACGGGAGGCTCTTGCGGGCGGTGGGCGGAACGGGTGCGTGCTCGTACTCTTCAGCGCTGGTCATGTGCCCCTCCGTGAGGGTGAGGACCGGTTGGTATACCGCAAACGCGAGTGAAGGTAGAAGCCGCTTGTTACGCGGGAGGGCGCACCGCGTTTCCGCCGGCGCGCCCCCCGTTGCCGCCGTGTAAAGGATCAGCGCATGTCGGCCGGGCGCTCCGTGCCCTCGAACGGGAAGCGCCGCCGGAAGGTGTCGGCCGCGTCCTCAAGCGTCACGAACGACACGCCCTCGTGCCCGGAGACGTACTCGATGAAGCGCTCCAGCATCAGCAGGACGTTGGGGCGGCCCGAGACGTCCGGGTGGAGCGTGATCGGCAGGACGGCGTAGTCCAACTCACGGTGCACCCAGTCGAATTGGTCGCGCCAGTCCTGCTCCAGGGCGCGCGGGGATACGTAGCCGTGGCTGTTGTGGGAGTGCTTGTTGAACATCATGGGCGGGAGGTCGTCGACGTACCAGTTGCCGCAGAACTCGACGAGGTCGACCTCGTGGCCGTGCACGAGCGGCTTCATCCAGTCCTTGGCGTCGGCCGTGTAGTCGATCTTCGTCCAGGAGTCGCCGACGCGGGCGTAGAACGGGGTGAAGTCCCGGTAGTTCTGCGAATGGTCGTACGAGAAGCCGTACTTGTGCAGCAGGGCGGCCGTCGACTGCGACATCTCCCACCAGGGCGCGACATAGCCCTTGGGGCCGCGCCCCGTGAACTGCTCGATCAGCTCGACCGACTTGGCGAGGACGTCCTCCTCCTGCTGCGGCGACATGTCGATCGGGTTCTCGTGCGAGTAGCCGTGCGCGCCGATCTCGTGGCCCGCCTCCACGACCATCCGGGTCTGCTCGGGGAACGTCTCGATGGAGTGGCCGGGGATGAACCACGAGGTGCGGATGGAGTACCGCTCGAAGAGCTTGAGCAGGCGCGGGGTGCCGATCTCGCCGGCGAAGACACCGCGCTGGATGTCGTTGGGGGAGTCCTGGCCCCCGTAGGAGCCGAGCCAGCCGGCGACCGCGTCAACGTCGACGCCGAGGGCTATCTGGATGTCCTTGGGCATGGGTGAACTGCTCCTCAGGTCAGGTGAGTTGGGCGGTGAGCTCGGTGGTGGCGGCGGCGAGGGCCTGTCGGTCGGCGTCCGTCCAGTCGCGCTCGCGGGTGCTGTGGACGGATATCCAGCCGGTGAGTGTGTCCCCGCCGTTCTCGACTGGCGAGAGCATCTGGGCGCGCACGCCGTACACGTCGATCAGCGCCTCGGGCGGGTGCGGGGCCTCGCGGAAGTGCGGCTGCACCAGCGCCCGGCGCTCTCCCTCCAGCCACTCGACCGTGTTCAGGCGGCGCTGGTCGAGCGAGGCGTCGCGGCGGATGGAGCGCACGCCGGGCGCCAGGGCCTCGCCCGCGGTGAGGTCGACGTGCAGCCCGTGTTCGGGCAGGTCGACACGGAACGTGGTGCGGTCGGCACCGGTCGCCGCCAGCAGCGTCTCCAAAGTGCTCTGAACATGTGCGCGCAGACTGCCGTCGCGCAGCAGCTGCCCGTGCCCGGACCACGACGGACGCGCCCCGGCCAGGACGAGCGCACGCCACAGCGTCGCGCTCACCGAGTCGAACACCGGGAGGTCCAGGGCCCGTTCGAGCCGGTCCGCCTCGAAGGCGCCGTACACGTTCGTGCACACGACGGCGACGGCCTGCGCGCCGTCGGTGGCCGCCGCCTCGATCTGGCGGGCCACGTCGGCGGGCGGGATCCGGGCGAAGGCCTCGTTGTCGTGCTCGCCGAAGGGTTCCGCGAGCACGCACTCCACGCCCTCCTTCGCGTACGTCGACACGATCGCGTCGGCCACGTCGCGGGTGTAGGGCAGGGCGAGGCCGAGCCTGCTCACCCCGTAGGCGGCGCAGGCGTCGAGCAGCGCGAGCGTCGAGGTCGTCGCCGGGATGCCGGTCTCCGCGGTGAGTGCGGCGGCCAGTGCGCGGTCCCGCTCGATGCCGAGCCAGGACCCCGACGTCCCGTTCCACACCAGGACATCGACCTTGGCGTCGGCGAGCTGCCGGGCCGCCGCGAGCATCGGCTCGGGGGCGAACTGGGCGTCGCTGCCCGTGTCGAGGGCGATCCGGGTGACCGGCACCCGCGCGAAGTGCGCGGTGGCGAGCCCCGGCGCGCCCTGCAACAGCCCGTACGTCACGGGTTCGAGGCAGGTGTTGGAGGACGGCGTGAGCATCCCCACGCGCAGCGGACGGCGGTTCTCGCTCAACGGATGATTCATCGGACGACGAGCCTCCTCGAGTAGTCGATGACCAGGGACGCGGCGGTGAACAGCAGCGCCGCGCCGACGAAGTACAGCAGCGCCCACGTGTAGGAGCCGGTGCCGCCGACGATGAAGCCGACCGCGATGGGCGTGACGATCCCCGCGATGTTGCCCGACAGGTTCATGGCGGCGCCGACCACGCCCGCGTTGGCGCGCCCGCCGAGCGTGGAGGGCAGCGCCCAGTACAGGCCCGCCCAGCGCAGGAAGAACAGCACGACGGAGAGCAGCGCGACCGCCGTCATCGCGTCCGGCACCAGGACCACGCCCAGCAGGCCCGCCGTCACGGCCGCGCCCGCGATCCCCATCAGCGTGCGCAGCACGGTGTTGGCCGCGGTGCCGCGCGAGCGCCAGTGGTCGGCGAGCCAGCCGCCGATCAGCTCGCCGACGAACCCGGCGCCGAAGATGACGAGCGTGGACCAGCCGATGGACTTGATGTCGAAGCCCTTGGTCTCCGACAGGTACAGCGGGCCCCAGGTGAGCAGCCCGTAGAAGACGCCGTTGAAGCCCATCCAGCCCAGGCACATGCCCCAGAACGAGCGGTACTTGACGTAGTCGCGCAGCTTCGCGGGCCGGTCCTCGCCGGGCGCGGCGGCGTCCTCGGCGGCGTGCGCCCGCTCGATGTACGCCGCCTCGGCCTCGTTGACGCCCGGGTGCTCGCGCGGGGTGTCGCGCAGGTACCGCAGGGCCAGGACGCCGACGGCCACGGTCACCGCGCCCGCGACGACGAAACTGATCCGCCAGCTCCCCGTCCAGGCGATGAGGCCGGAGATGGCGATGCCGCCGAGCGCGGAGCCGAGCGGGGCGCCGCCGTCCATGAGGACCGCGCCGCGCCCGCGTTCCTTCGCGGGCAGCCAGTGCGCGTTGAGCTTGCCGCCGGCCGGCATCACCGGGGCCTCGACCGCGCCGAGCGCGAGCCGGGCCGCGAGCAGCGAGCCGACTCCGGTGGCGGCCGCCGTGACGCCGGTCGCGACACCCCAGCCGACGCAGGCACCGCCCGCCATCCGGCGCGGGCCGAACCGGTCGATCAGCCATCCGCCGGGGATCTGCATCAGCGCGTACGTCCAGAAGAACGCGCTCAGGACGAAGCCGGTGACCTCCTTCGACAGATGCAGATCCTTGGTGATCAGCGGCAGCGCCACGGACACCGAGCCGCGGTCGATGTAGTTGAGCGTGACGATGCCGAGGAGGAGCAGGAACACCTTCCAACGCGTGCGGCTGGGCGGGGACTTGGTGGTTCTCGTGTCCGTGGCGGTCGCGTCGGCGGCCTGCGGCGGATTGGCTGACTGCATGGCAAACCCTCTGTTGACGGGACCCCGAAGGTCCACGGTCCGGACAGGTGGGCACGCTTGTGACGTGCAGTGCACGAGCTATGGCATACCAAAGAATGCGGATCGGGCCGTCGCCCGTCAAGGCGTTGGTATACCGTGAGCATCAATTCACGGGGAGGAAACGGGGGAGGGCGTATGGCACAGGCGGGACCCGGCGAGGCGGGCTGGCTGCGCGATCAGGTCTGCGAGGGCATCAGGGACCGGATCATCTCCGGCCAACTGCGCCCCGGTGACCGGCTGTTGGAGCGTGAAGTCGCCGAGGAGTTCGGCGTGTCCCGGATCCCGGTGCGCGAGGCCATCCGGGTGCTGCTCAGCGAGGGCTTCCTGGAGGCCGTCTCCGCGCGGAAGATCGTCGTCAAGCAGCTCTCGTTCCAGGACGTGCTCGACCTCTTCGACCTGCGCGAGGCCCTGGAGGTGCTCGCCGTGCGACGCGCCACGGAGCGGGCACAGAAGCCGCAACTGGCTGCGCTGGAGCGGCTATTGACCAGCGCGGAGAAGGCGACCCGCACCGGGAAACCGGCCCGCATCTCCCGCGCGAACACGGCCTTCCACCACCACATTGTCGAGATCGCGGGCAACGAGCTGCTCGCCACCACCCTGCAACCGCTGGAAGGCCGGATGCGCTGGCTCTTCCAACAGGTCGACGACCCGCACGCGGTGTGGGAGGAGCACCAGGGGCTGTACGAGGCGATCAGAACGGGCGACGCGGACCTCGCGGCGGACCGCGCCCTCCACCACGTACGCCACTACCGGGAGGTGGCGATGCGGGTGCTGTTCGGCGTGGGTATCTCAAGCCCCGCCGACGATTGAGGCGCGGAGCCCCGCGACGTCAAGCCATCTGCCGCCGCACCAGTTCGTGCAACCGCCCACCCGTATCCGCCAACAACTCCGCGGGCGACCCCTGCTGCACGACCCGCCCCGCCGACATCACGATCACCCGGTCCGCATCCATGACCGTCGACAACCGGTGCGCGATCACCACCCGCGACGCCCGGAGGGCCTTCGTGCTGTCGATGACGATCCGCTGCGTCTCATTGTCGAGCGCACTCGTCGCCTCGTCGAAGAAGAGAATCCGCGGCCGCCGGATCAACGCCTGCGCGATCATCAGCCGCTGACGCTGCCCACCGGACACCGCACCCCCACCGGAGATCATCGTGTGCAGCCCCATCGGCATCCGCTTGATGTCCTCCGCGAGGCCCGCCATCTCGGCCGCCGCCATCGCCTCCTCCTGCGTGAAGGACTCGGCGCCGCAGATGCAGTCGAGGATCGACCCGCTCAGCGGCTGGGCGTTCTGAAGGACGACGCCGCACTGGCGCCGCACCGCCGCCTGGTCGAGCGCCGACAGGTCCTGACCGTCGTACAGGACGCTGCCGTACGCCGGGGCGTCGAAGCCGATCAGCAGGCGCAGCAGCGTGGACTTGCCGCAGCCGCTCTCGCCGACCACCGCCACGAACTCGCCCGGCTGGATGGACACGTTCACGTCGTCGAGGACCAGCGGGCCGTCGTCGGTGTAGCGGAAGGAGACGCTCCGCGCCTCCAGGGCGCCGGTCAGCTCGCCCGGCTGCGTCGCCGCCTCGCGGACCTCCGGCTTCTCGTCGAGCACCGGCTTGATCTGCTCGAACATGGGCAGGACCGCGGCCGCCGAGATCAGCGCGCCGGTCAGCTGTGTCACCGACGTCAGGAGCATCGTCACCGACGTGTTGAAGGTGAGGAAGGACGCCGCCGACATGGAGCCGCGGGCCGGCCCCGCGAGCAGCATGAACATCACGAGTGAGCACAGCGGGAGATAGACCGAGTTGAGGACCGTCGTCGCGTTCTTGATGCGTCCTGCCCTGCGCTGCAGTTCCCGGGTGCGCGCGAACTCCTTCGCCCACGCCGCGTACGCGAAGCTCTCCGCGCCCGCGACCCGCAGCTTCGGCAGCCCGCGCAGTGTCTGGAACGCCTGGTTGTTGAGCTTGTTGCCGAGCTTCACCAGGCGCCGCTGCCAGCGCAGTTCGAGCAGTCCGAGGGTGAGGAACACGGCCGCGACCAGGACCAGCATGCCGAGCGCCGCCATCGCCAGCGGGACGCTGTAGAGGAGGAGCATGACCAGGTTCATCGCGCCGACCGTCGTCGACTGCACGACGATCGGCCCCACCCCGGACAGCAGCCGCCGGATCGAGCTGATGCCCATCGCGGCGCTCGCCAGCTCACCCGTCGAGCGGGACGCGAAGAAGCGCGTCGGGAGCCTCAACAGCCTGTCCCAGACGGCCGGTTGGAGCACGCTCTCCACTCTGCCCTCGATGCGCAGCACCGTGAGGTTCTGCAGCAGCATGAACGCCGCCGTCACGACACTGGTGACCACCACCGCGAGGGAGACCTGCGTGATGAGGCTGGTCTGCGCGTTCGGGACGTACGTGCCGAGGACCTGGCCGGTCGCGACGGGCACCAGCGCGCCGAGGACCACCGTGACCAGGCCCGCAAGGAGCAGCCTGCGGATGTCCGTCGTCATCGACTGCATGCTGAAGCGCATCAGCCGCAGCGGCGTCAGCTCGCCGTCGGGGAGCGGGCGGTAGAGCATGATCGCCCGCTCTTCGAAGTCCTCCGCGTTGTCCTCGTCGACGCGCGTGCGCCGGTCGCCGGCCGGGTTCACCGTCTCGTAGCCGCCGCGCCGCCACAGCAGCGCGACCGGGGCCCCGGACGAGGCCCGGTAGCCGACCAGCGGGCCCGCGTCGCGGCGCCACCAGTCACCGGCGAGCCGTACGGGGCGGGTGCGGAGGCGGGAGGCCGTGGCGAGTTGTTCGACCGGGTCGAGGCGGTCGCTGACCGCGCCCACGTGGTCGGGGTCGACGAGCCGGATGCCCGCCGCGTCCGCGACGATCTTGCAGGCCGCGTACGTGGCGTCGGCGCCCGCGTCGGCGGAGCTGCGGCGGCCCCGCTTGGTGCCCATGGACGCCAGCAGCGTGCGGTCGGCCTGCTCGCGGACGGCCTCGCCCGCCTTGATGCCGGCGGCGGCGCGGTCCTCGTGGGCGCTCTCCATGCGCTCGATCCAGCGGTCGAGCGTGGAGAGCAGTCGCCACTGCTGGTTGACCATGCGCTGCCACAGGCCGGTGTCGACCAGCAGATCGGCCGCCGCGTCCGCCGCGTAGGCGGACCCGTACTGCACGCTGCCGGGCGCCAGTTGCGGCCACAGCACGTCGTCGTCGCCGAGGAGGGAGTCGCCCTGTACGTCGTGCGCGCCGACGGTGCGTCCGTCGAGCGGCGCCTCGAACAGGACCTGCTGCCCGCGGCCGACGCCGAGCGCGAAGGCCTCCTCCAGCAGGCTCCAGCCGTACGAACCGGCCGCGTCATAGGAGGCCGGCGGCGCGTACGGCAGTTCGCGCAGCGGGATGCGGCGCACCGCGCAGCCGCTCAACGGCCGTCCCACGAGCGTGTGCTGGGTGCCCTCGACCGGGCCGAGCAGCAGCGTGCCCGGCTCCAGGCGGCCGAGGAAGTGCCAGTGCCCCTGGCTCTGCGCGTCCACCGCGAACAGGTCGAGTGAGCCGCCCGCGACGAGCCACAGCACGTGCGGGCCCTCCAGCGGAAGGCTGCGCAGGTCCGTGCAGTCGACGGGGGCGCCGAGGCCGCCGAAGGCCGCGACGACTTGGTCGGAGGAGGTGAACTCCTGGTGCAGATCGGTCATGTCAGTGCTCCTTGACCAGCTCGGCGTAGGGCCCGCCGGCCCGCACCAGGTGCTCGTGGCGGCCGCGCTCGACGACCTGGCCGTGGTCGAGGACCACGATCTCGTCGCTGTCGCGGACCGTGCTGAGGCGGTGCGCGATGACGACGCAGGCGCAGCCGCGCCGCCGGATGTTGTCCATGACCGTCTGCTCGGTCTCCGCGTCGAGCGCGCTGGTCACCTCGTCGAGCACGAGGATGCTGGGGCGGCGCACCAGGGCTCGCGCGATCTCCAGGCGCTGGCGCTGCCCGCCGGAGAAGTTCCGGCCGTCCTGCTCGACCCGGCCGCGCACACCGCCGGGGCGGCGCGCCACCACGTCGTACAGGCACGCGTCGCGCAGCGCCTCCTCGACGGCCTCGTCGGAGATCGAGGGGTCCCACAGCGCGACGTTGTCGCGGACAGTGCCCTCGAAGAGGAAGACGTCCTGGTCGACGAAGGAGACCGAGGCCGCGAGCGCGCCGCGCGGGATGTCGTCCAGGCGCCGGTCGTCGATGCGGATGACGCCCTCCCACGGCGCGTAAAGGCCGGAGATCAGGCGGGAGACCGTGGACTTTCCGCTGCCGGAGCCGCCGACGAGCGCCACCTGCTGCCCGGGTCCCACCGTCAGCGAGAAGCCGGACAGCAGCGGCTTGTCGAGCGGGCTGTAGCCGAAGGTGATGTTGTCCAGCTCGATGTGGCCGCGCAGCCGGCGCGTGCTCTGCACCTGCTCCGGGCGCGCGTACAGCTGGTCGACGGGGAAGTTCTCCACGTCCTTCAGGCGCGCGACGTCGGCGGCGAAGTCCTGGATGCGGCCCGCGACGCCGTTCAGCCGGGTCAGCGGGGCCGTGAAGCGGGTCACGAGCGCCTGAAAGGCGACAAGGAGACCCACCGACAAATGTCCCTCGACGGCCCGCATGCCGCCGATCCACAGGATCAGCGCGCTGTTCAGCGTCGCGAGGGTCGGCGCGACGATGCCGAGCCACGCGCTCGGCACCCCGAGCTTCTGCTGCTCCTCGAGGGTCGTCGCGTGCTGGCCCGCCCACCGCCGGAAGTAGCCGTTCTCGCCGCCGGTCGCCTTCATCGTCTCGATGAGCTGGAGGCCCGTGTACGAGGTGTTGGTGAGCCGCGCCGTGTCCGCGCGCAGCTTCTGCGTACCCGTCGCCCGCAGCCGCACGACGATCCGCATCGCCACCACGTTCAGCAGGGCGATGCCCACGCCGACGGCCGTGAGCTGCGGGTCGTAGGAGTACAGCAGCGCCGCGTACAGCAGCACCACGATCCCGTCGACGCCCGCCGCCGTCAGGTCGCGGGCCAGGGTCTCGGCGACCGCGTCGTTGGACTGGAGGCGCTGCACCAGGTCGGCCGGGCTGCGCTGCGAGAAGAACGTGACGGGCAGCCGCAGCAGATGCCCGAAGAAACGGGCGCTGCTCAGCGTCGAGGAGATGATGCGGCCGCGCAGCAGGTTCGTCTGTTGCAGCCACGTCAGTACGGCGGTCAGTGCCACCATCGCGCCCATCGACGCGAACAGCGCGCCGAGCAGCGAGGTCTGGTCGCCGATGAGGAACAGGTCGATGTACGTCTTGCTGAGCGCGGGCACCGCCGCGCCCACGCCGACGAGCAGCAGGCTCGCGAGCAGCGCGACGAGCATCGTGCCGGTGGTGCCGCGAAGCCGTGCGGGCAGCGCCGTCATGATGCCCGGCTTGCGCCCGCCCGTACGGAAGTCGTCGCCCGGCTCCAGGACCAGGACGACACCCGTGAAGCTCGTGTCGAAGTCCTCCATCGGCACGAAGCGGCGGCCCTTGTCGGGGTCGTTGATGTGCACGCCGCGGCGCCCGAAGCGGCGGCCCATGCCGTCGTAGACGACGTAGTGGTTGAACTCCCAGAACAGGATCGCCGGGCCCTGCACCTCGGCGAGCGCGGCCGGCTCCATCTGCATGCCCTTGGCGGTCATGCCGTAACTGCGGGCCGCCTTCAGGAGGTTGGAGGCGCGCGAGCCGTCCCGCGAGACGCCGCACGCGATGCGCAGCTCCTCCAGCGGGATGTGCCGGCCGTGGTGCGCGAGGATCATCGCGAGCGCCGCGGCGCCGCACTCGACGGCCTCCATCTGGAGCACCGTGGGCGTGCGCACCTTCCGGCGGCGCTTGGCCGGCGGGGGAGCGGGGCGGGAGCGGCGGCGGTCCGGGCGGTGGCCCGCGGGCGGGAGGGAGGTCGTGGTCACGGCTTCAGCCAATCCATCGGGCGCTGATCGGCGAGGTGTACGGAGCCGGAGGCGAGGGTCATGGAGGCGAGCGGATAGGGCGGCCCGCCGTCGGAGGACCAGGCGTACCCGGACTTGGTGTCCGCCTTGGTGAGCTTGACGAGGACCGGGACGCGGGCCCCGCCCTTCGTGAACTCGCCCGCCAGCGAGCTGTCCCCGATGAAGTCGGTGACCTGCCGCTTCGTCTCGGCGGCGCGGCCGACGGCCTTGACCGTGCCGCGCAGCACGCCGTACTGCTGCGCCTGCGGCACGTTGATGTCGACGTCGGCGCCCGCGTCCACGTTCCCCGCGCTGGTGGCGGGCACGTACAGCATCGCGAGCAGCGGATCACGCGTCGAACCGGTCTTCTCCACCGTCGCCACGTCGGAGCCGGTCGTGACGACCGAGCCGATCCGCGCGACGAGCGCCGTGACCCGGCCCGCGTCGATGGCCCGCACGGCCCGGTTGCCCTGCGCGGTCTGCACCTTGAGGATCGGCGCGCCCGCCCGCACCCGCTGGCCCTCCTTCACGTACAGGCCGGTGACCTGCCCGGTGACGGGGGTCTGCAGGACGTAGCTGCCCTGTGCGTACGTGAGGATGCCGTTCGCCTTGAGTGTCGAGGACACCGAACCGGTGACGGCCCAGACGCAGGCGGCGACCATCACGACGACGGTGACGGCGAGTACGAGCAGTCCCTGCGGCCGCGCGAGGCGCACCGGCAGATCGAGCTCCTCCGGCGACTGCAGTTTGGACAGGGCCTGTTGGCGGAACTGCACGGAGTCTTTCCCTTACCTAGCTTCCATACCGGGCCGGACCGAATGGACTCGTTACCCGGACACCCCGAAAGCCCCGGGACACGTAGTCCCGAGGCTTGGGGTGCGCCACCCGTCAGGAGGTGGCGCGATGATCCCGAGGGATCGGATCCGACTCAGAGGCCGGCCGTCACGCCGCCGACGAGGCCCGTCACGGCGCCGGTGTTCAGGCCGGTGAGGCCCTCGACCGTGTTGGTGACGGAGGAGACGGTGCCCGAAACCGGGGCGATGCCGTCGACGGTGCCCTGAACCTGGCCGACGAGGCCGCCGACGAGGCCGCCGGAGACGTTGTCGAGGTCGGCGTCGGAGATCTCAACGGTCTCGATGTGCTTGCTCATAATGAGCCGCCCTTCTTGGGTATGTCCGGGTATTTCAAAATTCGCGGGGCGCGCTGGAAATCGGTGGCTGCGAATCCCTGCGGCCGTCATGCGATGCGGAGGATCAAAGCATGTTGACGCGTCGCGCAGCTAATCGGACCGGGTCCCTTCATAGGGGATCCGGGAGGCCAATTACCTTCATGTGCCTGGGCGTTCACAGCTGGGTGGCACGTCCTTCACATTCTTCACGGAGAGGAATGTGAACTCCCTGTGTCGCCGGACAGCAAAGGGGGACAGGCGTGCATCAATGGCGTGCGATGCTTGTATCAGGCAATGGTTATTTGCGAAGCTCCGTGACCGCCCTGCGCATTCGGTGTGCAGGTTTCTGGCACGCGACCGCGGCGGCGCTCAGGACGACCGGCGCCACGAATCCCCACGGCCCGGCGGCCTCCCGCACCGCAACGGCGCAGGCCGCGCCGCCGACCACGGCCAACAACCGACCGGTCACCCACAGTTGTCCCCGGTTCCGCCCGGACCCGTCGGCCACCCCGGTCACGAGTGTCGTCAGCGTCCCCGTGAAATACGTGGTGGGCGCGGCGCCGGCCCCCGCCGCGATCATCGCCGCGGACTGCCCGCCCATCGCCACGGCGGCGACCACGAGCAGCGCCGTCCGCCAGGCCCCGGCCGGATCCCCGCCGAGCAGGCCACCCGCCACGGCGACGAAGCCGAGCAGCACGCACTGCGCGGCGAGGCAGGCGACGACACGGCCCGGCCACTCCGTCGTCCGCGCCTCACGAATGCCCCGGCACACGAGGGCCGTTGTCGCCGCCCCCACCGCGTACCCGCCGAGCGCGTACAGCGGCGCGGCGACGTCGTGCCCCGAGCCCTGGCCCGCCGAGATGCCGAGCAGGACGAGATTCCCGGTCATCACCCCGGCGAACACGGTGCCGAGGGCCGTGAACGCGAGGGCGTCCACGGCCCCGGAGGCCCCGGCGAGCAGCACGAGTGACATTTGGGCGCGTTTGTTCATGCCTGAGACGGTAGGCGCGGAACCGCCTCCGAAACGCTCAGGCGCGTCGCTCCGGAGCGGTCAGGCCCGGCTCCAGGTCCAGCGGCGCGAAGTCGAAGCCCTCCCACAGCAGGCGAGAGGCCTCCTCCGGGTACGGGGCCGTGTACGAGGGGGCGTCGAAGATGCGGGTCGAGCGCTCGGCGGCGGTGAACGGCGTCCACCCCGGGTTCCCGTCCTTCGCGAACGCGGCCCACGCGGCGCCCATCTCCTGCGACAACGCCACGGCCTCGGCCGGGAGTTCACCGCCCAGGAAGAGACCGCCGAAGTCCGAGTCGAGCGCCCCGAAGACGAGCGGCACGTCCAGCGCGTGGGCGGCGCCCATCGTGCCGCCCGCGCCGGGCGCCGCCCAGCACAGCTCGTACGCGTACGCGGTCCCGCCACCCGCGGCGTGGGCCTCGGCCAGGCGCAGCGACGGCATCCGGAACAGCCAGTCGGACATGACGAGTTCGTGCAGCAGCGTCGGGTCCGCGGCCGGATACGCGGCCCGGTAGTCGGCCTCGGCGGCGGGCCCGGGACCGAACCGGAGCAGTGTCGCTGCTGCCTCCTCCTCGGTCGTCTTCCCGTACCGGCCCGCCATGATGGAGAACAGCCGGTACTCGTCCCGGTTGTGCCCGACGAGCAGCTCGACGTCGCGCGCGGCGCCGCCCGCGAGCGCCTCCCACGGGGTGGTGGGCAGCACCTCGCCGTCGACCACCGGTGAGAACGGGGTGGCCGTGTGGGCGACGCGGCCCCAGCGGTCCGTGTACGAGGGCAGCGCGCGGATCAGGTCGTCGGTGGCGTCGCGCAACGCCTTCGGTGCGACCGCGGAGAGCTCGGCGGCGCCCGCGCCCGGCACCCCGAGCCGCTCGGCGATCGCCGCGCCGACATCGCGCGCGAGGTCGAGCGTGAAGAACGTGCCCGGCACGCTCTGCGCCACCGCGCGGCGCAGCAGCCCCTTCGCCGACGGCATCGCGAGCAGCGACGCCACCGAGCCCGCGCCCGCGGACTCCCCGAACACGGTGACCTGCTCCGGGTCGCCGCCGAACGCCGCGATGTTCTCCCGTACCCAGCGCAGCGCCGCCACCTGGTCGAGCAGCCCCCGGTTGGCCGGTGCCCCGTCGAAGACACCGAAGCCCTCCGCGCCGACGCGGTAGTTGAGGGTCACGACGACCGCACCGCGGGCGGCGAGCGCGGAACCGTCGTAGTGCGGCCCGTCCGAGGACCCGCTGACGTACGCCCCTCCGTATATGTAGACCATCACCGGCAACCCCGCGGCGCCGAGGTCCGGGGACCACACGTTGACCGTCAGCCAGTCCTCGCCCTCGGGGACCGGGCGGCCCGTGAGCCCGCCCACGAGGGACTGCGGGGGCGGCGGCCCGAAGTCGAACGCGTCCCGCACCCCGTCCCACGGCAGCGCCGGTTCCGGAGCCGCCAAGTGCAGCGCCCCGACCGGGGGTTGGGCGTAGGGGATGCCGCGGAAGACGCTCAGTGCTCCCTGCGTGAGCCCGCGGACCTGCCCCGCTGCGGTGCGTATCGGCGCGGTGGGGGTTGCGTCGGTCATACGTGTCCTCCCTGGTGGCTCGCCTGGTGCCCACCGGGGCGTCGAAGCGCTTCGACGGACTTCTGGACAGGCACCCTGCGCAAATCATAGGGTCGGCATGCCGAACGACGGGCGGCACCCGCCGACGCCGGCGCGCTCCCACCCCACCCCCCCCTCGCACTCGGCTTCAGGAGAACGACATGGTCACGCTCGCAGAGGTCGCCAAGGACGCCGGAGTCTCCGCGAGCACCGTGAGCTACGTCCTCAGCGGCAAGCGGTCCATCTCCGCGGCCACCCGCGAGCGCGTCGAGACGAGCGTGCGCCGGCTCGGCTACCACCCCAACGCCGGGGCCCGCGCCCTCGCCAGCAGCAAGTCCAACATCATCGCCCTGATGGTGCCGCTGCGCACCGACATGTACGTACCCGTGATCATGGAGATCGCGACGGCGGTCGCCACCGCCGCCCGCACCCACGGATACGACATCCTGCTGCTCACCGGCGAGGAGGGCGCCCAGGCCGTGCGCCGCATCGAGGGCAGCTCACTGGCCGACGCCGTGATCGTCATGGACGTCGAGCTGGACGACGAGCGGCTGCCGCTGCTGCGCACCGCCAGCCGCCCCGCCGTCCTCATCGGCCTGCCGGCCGACACCAGCGGACTCAACTGCGTGGACCTGGACTTCGCCGCCGCGGGCGCGCTCTGCGCCGAGCACCTCGCGGGCCTCGGACACCGCGAGATCGCCGTCATCGGCGAGGCCGCCGCCGTCTACGAGCGCCGCACCGGATTCGCCGAGCGCACGCTGACCGGCCTGCGCGCGCGCAGCGCCGAACTCGGCCTGCGGCTCCTGCACCGCCCCTGCGAGGGCAGTTACGCCTCGGTGTCGGCGACGCTGTCGCGGATCTACGACGAGCGCCCCGGCACCAGCGCGTTCATCGTGCAGAACGAGGCCGCCACCGACCCGCTGCTCGCCCTGCTGCGCCAGTCCGGCCGGGCGGTCCCCGAGGACGTGTCGGTCGTCGCGGTCTGCCCCGAGCAGGTCGCCCGGCACGCGTCGGTGCCGCTCACCTCGGTCGCCGTGCCCGCGCAGGAGATGGGGCGGCGCGCGGTGGAGCAGGTCGTCGCGCAGATCGAGGGCCGCGGCACTGCGGAGGAAGTCGTTCTGCTGACCCCCGAGTTGACCATCAGGGAGAGCGCGGCACAGGCGCCGCCCGCCGCATAAAGGAGCGCGGCACAGGCGCCGCCCGCCGCATAAAAGAGCGCGGCACGGGCCCCGCCCGCCGCATAGGATCGATGCATACGGTCCATAGGATCGTCACATTCAGTCCTGAAGCGTCAGAAAGCGAGCGTGCCTGTGCACCCGACGTACGTCCTCGTCCATGGAGCGTTCGCCAACTCCTTCTCCTTCGCGCCGCTCCAGGCGGAACTCGGCCTGCTCGGACACCGCTCGGTCGCCATCGACCTGCCGGGACACGGTTTCGGGGCGACCTACCCGGTCGCGTACCAGGCACCGCAGGACCCGGCCGGCCTCGCCTCGACGCCGGGTGCCATCAAGGGAGTCACGCTCGCCGACAACGTCGAGCACCTGATCGGCGTCCTGGAACGGGCCAAGGAGAACGGCCCGGTTGTCCTCGTCTCGCACAGTCGCGGCGGCGTCACCGCCACGGTGGCGGCCAACCAGCGGCCCGACCTGATCGACCACATCGTCTACGTGTCGTCCTGGTGCCCGGTCGACCTCCCCGTGAACGCCTACTACGCCGAACCGGAGATGGCCGAGGTCGATCCGACCTCACTGGGCCTCGCGATGGCGGGCGACCCGGCCGAACTCGGGCTGCTGCGCGTCAACTTCCGCACCGCCGACGAGAAGGCACTCGACGCGTTCAGGGCGGCCTTCCTCGCCGACGGCACCGACGACGAGTTCCGTACCTTCCTCAACACCTTCCAGCCGGACGAGAACCTCGACGCCGGCACCGAGAACGACCGCGCGCAGGCCGCGACGTGGGGCCGCATCCCGAGGACGTACGTACGCCTCGCGCGCGACACGAGCCTGACGCCCGCCCTCCAGGACCGGCTGATCCGCGAGGGCGACGCGCTCACCCCGGACAACCCCTACCGGGTCCGCACCCTCGACAGCTCGCACCTGAAGTGGCTGGTCGACCCGGAGCCGGCGGCGCGGGTGCTGGCGGAGGTGGCGGCACTGCTGTGACCACCGGCCGCGGAGGGTGCAACTAGCGGCTCCGGATGCTGTAACTAGCGGCTGCGGAAGCGGAGTTCGCGCTCCATCCCCGCCTCCAGACGCAGCCGCCCCGCGTCGCCCTCGGGCGTCTTCAGGTCCACGTACGCGTCCCGGTCGGAACGGACGAGCGCCGTGCACCTGCCGCCGCCCCACCGCAGATCCACCCGCGCCCCGAACCGCGTGCGCAGCCCCCGCACCGCTCCCCGCCGCCAGTCGGCGGGGAGCGCGGGCAGCAGGACCAGGCGCTCGGGCGTGGACTGCAGGAGCGCCTCCGTGACCAGCGCGGGCAGGGTGTGCGCGGCGTCCGCGTCGTAGACGTCGCGGCGCGGGTAGTGCGCACTCATCAGTGAGGTGTGGAAGTAGTCGCCGGCCAGGACGTTCCGCAGGCAGTCGGCGACGCGCGGCGCGTCGCGCAGCCGGGCCGCGATCAGGGCGTGGTGCAGATGCCCGTGCGCGGAGTCGTTCTCGGCGCCGCGCAGTTCGAGCGCCCGCCCCGCCGCCTTCGCCAGGTCCGGGGTGTCGTACGGGGTGATGTCGTGGTGCGGCCACACCGGGTACAGGTGGCTGAGGTGCCGGTGGTCGTAGCTGTCGTCGAGGCCCGGCCACGCCCACTCGGCCAGCGCCCCGTCGTCGTTGACCCGGTAGTCGGGGAGCCGGTCGGCCAGCGCCGTCCAGCGGTCGCCGTCGGGGCCCGGGTGCCAGGCGGCGGCGGTGCGCAGCGCGTGCCGGGCCGCCGCGATGTCCATGGTGGCGTTGACGGTGCCCCAGCTCGCGTTCGCGGGCCGGTTCTCCGGGGAGTAGGAGGGCACGATCGCGATCCGCCCGTCGGGGCCCGTCCGCGTGAGGAAGTCCTCGTAGAAAAGGGCGAGTTGAGTGACGGCGGCCGCGAGCCAGGCGGGCCGCTCGCCGGTGGCCTCGGCCTGTTCGAGAAGTGGCGTGAGCAGCCAGTCGGCGCCCGCCGTCCACAGGTGCATCGGGTACGCGCGCTGATAGTGGTACGCGTGTCCCGACTCGCCGTCGGTGTGCGCGGGCGCGACGATGCCACGGGCGCCGAAGACGAGGCGTGCGTTGTCCCGCCAGTGCGCCAACTGGGCTTGGATGAGCGCACCTTGAGCGTCGACCGTCTCGGGGAGGTCGCAGGCGACCGCCGACGACGTCTGGAGGTTCAGGTTCGCGTCCGTGGTGAACGCGCCCGACCACGCCGTGTCCCACTCGCCGGTCCACAGCCCGGTCAGCCGGGGCGGCAGGGCGCCCGAGGAGCTGAGCAGGTGGTAGCGGCCGGCCGCGAACAGCCGCTCAAGGAGGGCCGGGCTCTGCGGGCGCTCCAACAACTCGCCGCCCGGCAGACCGCGTTGGTGGCGCGGGGCGTCGAGGTCGAAGGTGACACGTTCATAGGCGGGCCGGTGCAGGGCCTCGTGCCGGGCGAGGAGGGCGTCGTACGTCGCGTCGGTGGAGCCGCTCGGGTCGATCAGGTCCGCGAGCGCGCCCGCCTCGCTCTCCGCGTCCAGCTCCCCGACGTGTCTGCGCACCCGCGTCAGGAGCAGCAGCCCGCTCGCGCCCTCGACGCGCAGGCCCGTGCCGCCCACCGACGCGCGCCCGCCCCGCACCAGCGCGAGTGTCACCCCGGTGAAGCCGAGGTCGCTGTCCGGGTAGCGGCAGCGCAGGGTGAGCCGGGCGCCGTGCGGGGTCGGCCCGTGCGGGGTCGGTCCGTATGGGGTCGGTCCGTACGGGGTCAGGGCGACGCCGCGGCCGATGCGGAGCCCGGCGGGGACGCCGCTCAGGCGCGGGTCGAGTGCCACCTCGCCGTCGAGCCCCGCGCCGGTCACGTACTGCACGACGACGTCGTCCGCCCGCGACACGAACACCCGCGAACCCCATCCGCCGCACCGCGCCTCGGCCACCCCCGTCGCGAAGTCGACCGCGCGCCGGTAGCCGCGCCCCGCCCCGTCGTCGCGCACGAAGCGCACCTGGAACGCCGGATGGAACGCGCGCACCCACCGCAGCGGCCGCCCGTCCGTGAACCGCTCGGCCGCCGTCACGTCACCGGCGAGCAACTGGTCCTGAAGCAGCGGGAGTTCGTCGGCCAGCTCGGGCGGACCCGGCTGCTGGCCGCCGTCCGGGCGGACCAGGCTGTGATGGGTGACGATGACCCGGTCGTCGCCCGGATCGCCGAAGGCGAGGGCGCCGTGCCCCCCGTTGCCGCTGAGGTAGGCTTCCTCCCAGCGATCGGCGGGCGCGGTCTCCCATGTGCCGTGCGGGTGCTCGGGAATCACCGGGAACCCGCGCTCTCCGCTGCCGATACCGAAACCGCTGCCGCGCCCGGCTCGGCCTCCAGTACGACGACACCGAACCGCCCGAGCGTCACCGACCCCTCGACCCGCCCCCCGGTCAACAGGTCCCGCCCGCCCTCCGCGAGCGCGACCGTCACCTCCTCCCGCCCGTGGTTCAGCACAAACAGCAACTCCCCGCGGCGTACGGCCTCCACCCCTGCGGGGAGGCCGGTCAGTGGAGGCCGTACGCCCGCTTCGAGGGCGGCGTCCGCGAGCAGCGCGCGCAGGGCCTCCGGTTGCGGGAGCGTGGACAGGTAGTGGGCGCGGCCCCGGCGCAGCGCGGCCGGCAGGCCGTCGAGCTCGCCGCCTCGGTACGCCGCCGTGACCTCGGCGTCGGGCGCCGCCGTCAGCTCCTCCGACCACAGCGTGCCGGTGAACCCGCCGCAGTCGACGGTCTCCGCGGTCTCCAGCGGCCACCACTCGTGCAGGGTGCGGATGCCGAACAGCTCGCGCAGTCGGCCGTCCATGCCGCCGGGCCGCACCCGGTCGTCCGCGTCGGCGATCCCCGTGAAGAACCCGCACACGAGCGTCCCGCCCCCGTGCACGTATGCCACGAGGTTGTCGATCGCCGCGTCCGTCAGCAGGTACAGCTGCGGGACGACCACCAACTTGTAGGCGGACAGCTCGTGTTCGGGGTGCGCGAAGTCGGCCGTGAGGTGTGCCTCCCACAGCGCCCGGTGCCAGGCCCGCACGACCTCCTCGTACGTGATGTGCGCCGACGGTCTGCCGTCCTGGCCGCCCGCCCACCAGGAGTGCCAGTCGTGCAGCACGGCGACCTCGGCCGTGAGGCGCGTGCCGGCGACCGCGGGACCCAGCCGGTCGAGGTCCGCCCCGATCTGCTTGACCTCCGCGAACGACCGCCCCGACTCGCCCGCGTGGCCGAGCATCGCCGAGTGGAACTTCTCCGCGCCCTGCCGGGACTGGCGCCACTGGAAGTAGCAGACGGCGTCGGCGCCGCGCGCCACGGACTGGAGCGAGAGGAGCCGGTTGAGGCCGCGCGGCTTGGGGGAGTTGACCGGGCGGAAGTTCACCGCGCCCGCCGCCTGCTCCATCACCATCCAGGGTCGGCCGCCCGCCTGGCCGCGCGTCATGTCGGCGAGCATCGCGTTGTACTGCCCGGCCAGCGGGTCGCGCGGGTCCGGGTACACGTCGACGGACACGACGTCCTCGTGCCGCGCCCACTCCCACGCGTCCTGCCCGGTCCACAGCGGCATGAAGTTGGTCGTCACCGGGATGTGGGCGGGCGTGTGGCGGCGGACGAGATCGCGCTCGGCGACGTAGCACGCGAGGAGCGCGTCCGAGGTGAAGCGGCGGAAGTCGAGGAGCTGCGTCGGGCCCCGCAGGTACTGGGCGCGGCGCGGCGGGATCACATCGCCCCACGTCTCGATGTGCTGGCCCCAAAAAGCCGTGCCCCAGGCCGTGTTGAGCGCGTCTAGGGTGTCGTACTTCGCGCGCAGCCAGTCACGGAAGGCGCGTGCGGACTCGTCGCCGTAGTCGAAGGTGCAGTACTCGTTGTTGATGTGCCACATACGCAGGGCCGGGTGGTGGCCGTAGCGCCGGGCGAGGTCCTCGGTGATGGCGGCGGCGTGCCGACGGTACGTGGTGGAGGAGTGCGCGAAGTGCTGGCGCGAGCCCCACCACACGGTCTGCCCGTGCTCGTCGCGCGGCAGCGTCCCCGGGTACAGACGGCCGAGCCACGGCGGCGGGGACGCGGTCGGGGTGGCGAGGACGACGCCGATCCCGTGCGCGTGCAGCAGGTCCATCAGCCGGTCGAGCCAGCCGAAGTCCCGTACGCCCGGCCGGGGTTCGAGCCTCGCCCACGCGAAGACGCCCACCGTGACCGAGTTGACCCCGGCCTCCTTCATCAGCCGGACGTCCTCGGCCCACACCTCCTCGGGCCACTGCTCGGGGTTGTGGTCCCCGCCGAACAGCAGCCGTCCGCCCCCTGCGATGGACTGTGCGTGCCTCACCCCTTCACCGCCCCGATCAGCATGCCCTTCTTGAAGTGCCGCTGGACGAACGGGGACGCGACCGCGACCGGCGCGAGGGCGAGCACCATCATCGCCATCTGGAGCCCGAGCGCGGAGAGTTCCCCCGCGTTGACCGCCTGGCTCAGGCCCGTCGGCAGCGCCGAGTTCTTCTGCACGAGCTGCATCAGCACGTTCTGCAGCGGCAGTTTCGTCGGGTCGTCGATGTAGATCATCGCGTTGAACCAGGCGCTCCAGTACGCCACCGCGTAGAACAGCGAGATGACGGCGATCACCGCGCGGGACAGCGGCAGCACGATCGTCCACAGGATCCTGAGGTCGCCGGCCCCGTCGATGCGGGCGCTGTCCGTCAGCTCCGGCGAGATGTTCATGAAGAACCCGCGCAGCACCAGGATGTTGAACACGCTCACCGCGCTCGGCAGGATCAGTGCCAGATAGCTGTCGGTCAGGCCGAGGGTCTGCACCAGCAGATACGTCGGGATGAGCCCGGCGCTGAAGAACATCGTCGTCAGCAGCGCCATCAGCAGCGCCCGGTGCGCGAACGAGCCCGGCCGGGACAGGCCGTACGCGGCGAGGACCGACACCCCCATCGAGAACACCGTGCCGACGCCCGTCACCCCGAGCGAGACCAGCATGGCCCGGCTGACCTGGCCGCCGCCGAGCAGCTCCTGGTAGTTGACGAAGGTGATCGCCTCGGGCCACAGCACCAGGCCGCCCGCCGAGTCGATGACGTGCCGGGGCGACAGGCTCGTGACGATCACGACCCACAGCGGTCCGAGCACGGCGAGGCAGCACACGGCGAGGATCAGTCCCTTGGCACCGAGGCCCACCTTGGTCGGCGGCTCCTCCCACACCGGGCGCTCGGGCGGCTGCCACTGTGCGCGCGGACGCGGGCTCGGGCCGGAGCGCGGACGTTCGGCGGTGGCGCTCATGTCTCGTACACCTTCACTTCTTGTAGACCCCCTGTTCGCCGAGGAGATGGGCGAACTTGTTGGCCGCCAGGACCAGACAGATCCCGACCACGCCCTTCACCAGGCCGACCGCCGCCGCATAGCTGAAGTCGCCGTGCTGGATGCCGGTGCTCCACACGTATGTGTCGAGCACTTCGGAGGCGCCCGCGCCCACCGCCCTGCGTTGCAGCAGGATCTGCTCGAAGCCCACGGTCAGCGCGTCGCCGACGCGCAGGACGAGCAGCAGCGCGATCACCGGGCGCAGCGCGGGCAGCGTGACGTGCCACATGCGGCGCCACCGGTTCGCGCCGTCCATCGCCGCCGCCTCGTACAGCTCGGGGCTGACGGAGGCGAGCGCCGCGAGGAAGACGATGATGCCCCAGCCGGCGTCCTTCCAGACCATCTGCGCGGTGAGCAGGTACTTGAAGATCCCGGCGTCCGTCATCAGGTCGAAGCCGTCGACGCCGTGGTCCTGGAGCAGCTGCGCGATCAGTCCCGCGCCGCCGAACATCTGCTGGAAGACGGTGACGACGAGCACCCACGAGAAGAAGTGCGGCAGGTAGAGAATCGCCTGCGACAGGGCCCGCACCCGGGGCCTGATCACGCTGTTGATGAGCAGCGCGAGCGCGATCGGCACCGGGAAGAACAGCAGCAGCTGGATGACGAAGAGGACGAGGGTGTTCTGGAGCGCGTTCCAGAAGTCGGAGTCGTCGACCATCTTCTGGAACTGTTCGAGGCCCACCATCGGCGAGTGCAGGATCGCCGTGACGCCGTTGGTGGAGACGTACGGGTTGTAGTCCTGGAACGCGACGACGTTGCCGAGCAGCGGCAGGTAGTTGAAGACGAGCAGCAGGACGATGACGGGCACGGTCATGAGGATGAGCGCCCGGTCGCGGCGCAGCCGGATCCGCCAGGTGACGCCGTCGCCCCGGCCCGCCTTCCTCCCGGCACGGCGGCGTTCCCGGCCCCCGGCCGCCTTGCCCGACCCGGCGGTGGCGGCGGACCGGGGCGGGCGCTGGGTCTGAAGCGCCATCAGGAGGCGCCGCCGTTCTGTCCGTTCTCGTCGAGGAGCTTCTTGTACCAGTCGCGCAGCTTGTCGCCGCCGCGCGACTTCCAGTCGCTGATCGCCTGCTGGACGTCGCCGAGCGACTTGTTGCCGCGGACGTAGTCGTCCTCCAGCTGCTCGAACTTGTCCTCCAAGGTGGCGTAGCGCGAGGGCTCGACGATCGTCATGCCGTAGAACGGCGACTTGGTGACGAACTCGCCCATCCGCTGCTGCCACTCGACCATCCCCCTGGTGACCTCGGGCAGGTCGGGATAGGCGAAGAAGGGGGCCGGGCCCGACAGCATCTGCCAGGTGTTGAGCGCCTGCGCGTTGCCCTTCTTGGTCTTGGTCGGGACGCCGTCCTTCAGCGTGAAGTGGGTGCCCTCCTCGCCGTAGTAGGCGAGCATGTGCTCCTTGGTGCCGACGGGCGCGGCGGCGTAGTTGGCGGCGGCCAGCGCGTTCTTCACGGTCTCCTTGGACGCGTTCTTGCGGACGAACGCCCACACGTTGGCCGGGGTGCCCGCGTACAGCTTCGGGTCGCCGCCGTCGTGCCCGAAGATGTCCATCGCGGCCATCTCGAAGTCCGGGAACGCCTTGCTGCCCTGCATCTCCGCGCTCTTGCCGTACCAGGCGGTGATGTCGGCGTTGTACATCATGACCTTGCCGCTGGAGAAGCGGAGCCCGTTGTCACCGGTCTGCGCCTTGGCCTCGGGATGCACGACCCCGGCCGCGTACAGCTTGCGGGTCCACTCCAGGGCCTCGAGGTATTCGTCGGTCTCCAGGCGCTTGACGAGCTTCTCGCCCTCCAGCTTCCAGCCGAGCGCCTTCTCGCTGCCGCCGAGGGAACCGAAGAAGTTGAAGGCCGACCACTTCATGTCGTCGCAGCCGTAGACCCCCGCCTTCTTGCTGGTCATCTCCTTGGCGAGGTCGAAGAACTCCTGCGCCGACTTCGGCGGCTCCCAGCCCTTCTTGTCGAAGAGGTCCTTGCGGTAGAAGGGCGCGATGTTCGGGAGGTACGAGTACGGGTACGGGATGCCGCGCAGCTTGCCGCCGAAGATGCCGCGCCGCCAGGCGTCCGCCGGGATCGCCGCGAGGTTCGGGTAGTCGCGCACCTTGCTGCCGGCCACGTACGGGCCGAGGTCCATCATCTTCGCGACCAGCGCGGCGGGTATCTTCCCGGACAGCTCCCAGCCGGGCACGATCAGCACGTCGGGCAGCGAACTGGACGCGAGCACGGCGCCGATCTTCTCGCCGTAGGTGTTGCCGTCCTGGTTCTGCCAGCTGACCTGCACACCGGAGGCTTCGTTGAGCGCGGTGTAGTACTCGCAGTCGGCCTTCGGTGGCGGCCCCCAGAACGGGGCCATGATCTTCACCTTGGCCCCGGTGCCGAGCTTCTTCGGCACGGACGTCTCCAGCTTCGACAGCTCCACCTTGCTGGTGAAGCCGACGCAGGAACCGTTCTTCGACGCGATGTCGGGCGTGACGATATTGCGCGCCGCGTACGTCGGCAGCAGCTTCTTCGCCGATTTCCCGGAGGTCGTCCCCTCGCCCGTCTCGGCGGCGCTCCCGCACGCGGTGAGCAGGGGCGCGCCGCCGGCCACGGCCGCGGCGGCGACCGCCGTGGAGGCGAGGAAGCTTCTCCGACCGGGGCCGGTGGAGGGGGAGTTCGGCGTCATGGGAGCAACCCTTCGGGGATTACGCGGGGGACTATGCGTCGCGCAGATGTCGAAGCGCTTCGATGTTGCCGTGACATTAAGGGAGCGCTCCCACGGTCACAAGACGCGTGCGTCAATTTCCCGAACGCGCTTTTCGTGCAACGCACTTGACACCTGGTCATCGCAGTACGGAGCATCGAAGCGCTTCGAAGCGGGACCGCTCTCTCCGACTTCCTCTCCGGCCAAGGGACGCGCACGTGACCGAAAGATCTGCAATCCGCTCCGGCTCCGCCGCCCCCGACGGCAAGCGCGTCGACGAGCTGCTCGCCGGGCTCTCGCTCGACGAACGCATCGCACTCCTGCACCAGTTCGCGCCCGCGGTCCCGCGCCTCGACCTCGCCGCGTTCCGCACCGGGCAGGAGGCGCTGCACGGCGTCGCGTGGATGGGGGAGGCCACCGTCTTCCCGCAGGCGGTCGGCCTCGGCGCCACCTGGAACGACGAGCTGCTGCACCGGATCGGTACGGCCGTCTCCGCGGAGGCCCGCGCGATGCGCCGGCGCGACGACCGGGTCGGCCTCAACGTCTGGGCGCCCGTGGTGAACCTGCTGCGCAACCCGCTGTGGGGCAGGAACGAGGAGGGCTACGCGGAGGATCCCCACCTCACCGCCGCGATCGCCACCGCGTACACCCGCGGCCTGCGCGGCGACCACCCCGAGTACTGGCGCACGGCCCCCGTCCTCAAGCACTGGCTCGCGCACAACAACGAGACGGACCGGGACACCTCCAACGCCTCCGTGCGCCCACGGGTGCTGCACGAGTACGACCTCCGGGCGTTCAAGCGGCCCGTCGAGGCGGGCGCGGTGGCCGGAGTCATGCCCGCCTACAACCTCGTCAACGGCCGCCCCAACCACGTATCGCCCTACCTGCGCGAGCAGTTGAGAACCTGGACCGATCAGGACCTGCTCGTCTGCTCCGACGCGGGCGCGCCCAGCAACCTCGTCGACTCCGAGCACTACTTCGCCACGCACGAGGAGGCCGTCGCCGCCGCCCTGCGCGCGGGCGTCGACAGCTTCACCGACCACGGCACCGACTCCTCGACGATCGTCGGGCGGCTGCGGCGTGCGTACGACCAGGGGCTGATCTCCGAGGCCGACATCGACGCGGCCGTGCGCAGACAGCTCGAAGTCCGGGCCAGGCTCGGCGAGTTCGCGGACACCGACCCCTTCGACCAGGATCAGGACCAGGACTGGGACTTCGACACCGACGCCCATCGCGCGCTCGCCCAGGAGGCCGCCGAGCAGGCGATCGTGCTGCTCAAGAATGATGGCCTGCTGCCGCTCGCCGAGCACACCCGGATCGCGGTCGTCGGCCTGTTCGCCGACGAGTGCAAGACGGACTGGTACAGCGGCACCCTCATCCGCCGCTCGACACCCCTCGACGGGCTGCGGGAACGCTTCGGCGCGGAGCGCGTCACGTACACGGAGGGCGTGGACCGGGTGCGGCTGCGGTGCGCCGAGGGGTGGGTATGTGTCCCCGAGGTACGGGACGAGGCGGCGCCCCATGCCTCCGGCGTCGCCCTCGACCCCGCGCTGATCGCCGGCCGGACCGACCTGCCGCCGCTCCACGTCTCGCCGTCCGCCGAGGAGGCCGCCGAACTCGCCCTGGTCGACTGGGGATCCGGCGTCCACACGCTGCGCGCACCCGACGGCCGCTACCTCTCGGTCGCCGACGACGGCTATGTCCGGGCCTCCGCAGAGCGGCCGGGCGGCTGGGTCGTCCAGGAGGCGTACACGCTCGAACCGCATGAGAACGGTCACCTCCTCAGGCATGCAGGGACGGGTCGGTACGTGTCGGTCGCCGCCGACGGCCTGAAGGTTGCCGACCAGGGCACGGTTTTCGAGGTCGACGTCGTGGAGCACGGCGCCGATGCCGTGGCGAGGGCGGCCGCCGACGCGGACGTGGTACTCGTCTTCGCGGGCAACGACCCGCACATCAACGGCCGCGAGACCGAGGACCGCGCGACTCTCGAACTCCCGCCGCACCAGTACGAGTTGTGGCGCACGGCCCACGCCGTCAACCCGCGCACGGCCCTCGCCCTGGTCTCCTCGTACCCGTACGCCGTCCCCGACGCGGATGCCGAACTGCCCGCGCTGCTGTGGACCGCGCACGGCGGCCAGGCCGCGGGCCGCGCCCTCGCCCGCGTCCTCGCCGGTGACGTGAGCCCGGCGGGCCGGCTCCCGCAGACCTGGTACGCGGCCGACACCGACCTGCCCGGCCTCCTCGACTACGACATCATCGGCTCGCGCCAGACGTACCTCTACTTCGAGGGCACCCCGCTCTACCCGTTCGGACACGGCTTGTCCTACGCGCGGTTCACCTACGACGCGCTGTTCGTGTCCTGCCCGGACGATGCGACGGTGGAGGTCACCTTCACCGTCACGAACACGGGCCCGCGCACGGCCGACGAGGTGCCGCAGCTGTATCTGCGCGCGGTCGACGCCATCGTGCCGCGCCCGCGCCGCCAACTCGTCGGGTACCGCCGCATCACCCTCGGCGCGGGGGCGTCGGAGCGGGTCACCTTCCGCGTTCCGGTCGCCGAGTTCGGCCACTGGGACGTCGTGCGCGGCCGCTGGAGCGTCGCCGAGGGAGCGTACGAACTGCTCGTCGGCGCCTCCAGCGCGGACATCCGCCTCGCGGAAACCCTGCGTATGGACGGCGACGGGTCCGTTCCGCGCCCCGTCCGCACCGAGGGCCTCGCGGCGGCGTCGTACGACGAGCAGCGCGGCGACATCGAGATCGTCGACCGCACGAAGACACGCGGCGACGCCGTGACGGGGACGGGTGAACTCCTCTACCGGGACTGCGACTTCGGGGCAGATGGTGTCTCGGCGGTGCGCCTCGATGTCGCGGGAGAAGGGATCGTGAACGTGGCCGACGGCCCTCGCGTCCAGGTGCCCGCGACCGACGGACCGTACGACTACGTCACCGTCGAAGCCCCCTTCGCCGCGGCCGGAGTGCGCGATCTGCGGGTCCGGCTGGGCGGTGGGGTCCGCCTGGCGGGCATCACTTTCGTTCAGTGGGGGGCCGGTGTGTGACGGCACGGGGGCGGGGGTGACACCACATCCCAGACGTGAGTAAGGTGAGCCTTACCTAAGTTTGGAGTGGAGATGGTCAACCCAGTGGCGCACCAGGAGCTCACCCCCGCCGAGCGGGCGCGGACGATCCTCGCCGCGGCCGACACCTTGACCCTGACCCTGACCACCACGACCGAGGCCCGGCTGCGGCTGGACTGCGTGGGGCTCTACGCCGTGGACGCCGCGTCCCGGCTCATCCTGCTCGACCCCGCGGACCCCCGGCTGGCCGCGGCGCTCGCCACGGCGCCGCACTCGGGCCTCGCCGCGTACGCCGAGTTCACGGACGTGGCCCCCGTCGTCGTACGTGACCGGGTGCGGGCCCGACTCGCCTTCAGTGGGCGCCTCGGGGGTGCGGGTCCCGACACCCTGGTGTTCCGTCCGGCGCGGGCCGCCTTCGCCGAGGACGACTCCGTGCGCGTCCTGGACGTGACGGAACTCGCCGCGGCGGCGCCCGACCCGCTGGCCGGGGTCGAGGCGGAACTGCTCTCGCACCTGGACACGGGCCACGCGGACCTGCTCGTTCAACTCGCGGGAATGGTCGGCGGGTTGGACCTGTCCGATGTCGCGGACATCCGGCCCGTACGCCTCGACCGCAGGGGTCTGGTCCTGCGGCTCGAACGCGCCGCCGATGAGTACGAGGACGTTCGCATCACCTTCCACACCCACGCGATCGGCCCCCACGAGGTGGGCCACCGCATCCAGGAACTCCTCGACGTCGCGGCCGCCCGCGCACACCGCTGAACGGAGGCGCCATGCAGCGCGGCAACATCACCGCCACCCGCGTCAAGCCCGAGTCGGCGCGGCCCCTGCGCCTGCACGTCCTGCGCAGCGAACGCCTCTCGCCGCACTTCGCCCGGGTCACCCTCGGCGGCGGCGACATCGCGCACTTCCGGCCGATGGGCTACGACCAGTGGTTCCGCCTCTTCCTCCCGGCGGGGCCCGACGCGGAGGCCTCGCTCGGCCGGGTCCCGGACCGGCTGAGCACGGTCAGCTACCTGAAACTCCTCAGCGGCCCCAAGGAATCCCGGCCCGTCCTGCGCAACTACACGGTCCGCGCGCACCGCGCCGAAGGTCCCCAAGGCCCGGAACTGGACGTCGACTTCGTGCTCCACGGCCACGACGACGAGGCAGCCTCCGGCCCCGCCGCGACCTGGGCGGGCACCTGCGGCCCCGGCGACGCGGTCGTCCTCGTCGACGAGGGCACCGGCTTCAACATGCCCGAGGGGATCGGCCAAGTCGCCCTCGCCGCAGACGAGTCGGGCGTACCCGCGCTCGCCGGTGTGCTCGCCTCGCTGCCCGCCGACACCACGGGCTGGGCGGTCGCGGAAGTGCCGACCGCCGAGGACCGCCAGAAACTCACGGCGCCGCCGGGTGTCGAGGTCGTGTGGGTCGACCGGGGCGACGCCACGTACCCGACGCCGGTGCCCGGTGCGGCGGCCCTGGCCCGCGCGCGTCAACTGCCGCTGCCCGAGGGTCCGTTGTACGGCTGGGCGGTCGGGGAGTCGGGGCTCGCCACGGGCCTGCGCCGGCACTGGGTGGCTCAGGGGGTACCGAAGGACCGCATCATGTTCTGCGGGTACTGGAAACACTGACTCTGCGGGTACTGGAGACACCGAGCGTCTGCGCCCCCGCATGCTTGCCGCGCCGCAACTCCTCCAGGGTCGCCGAGACCGGAGCGGGGCGCCGATCGACCGCGATGAGGCGCCGGTACCCGTCGCGCAGCACCCGGTACGCGGCGGCGGGGAGCACCCGGCGCAGCACGGGCACGGCCGCCTTCGCGACGCCGTGCAGCGGGTGGGGGCGGGGGCGGGGCGCGCTCGGGCGCCGTTCGGCCGGTGCGGGACGCGGGGCGCCCGGCACGGAGAGTTTCAGCCCGGACAGGCGCGGTGAGCCGAGCCAGCCGCCCACGTTCAGACGCAGGCACACCTGCCAGGCGCCGGGGGCCAGCGGCCCCGAGATCTCGTCGACGCCGGCGGGATCGATGGTGCACTCCGTCGTCCAGTGCATCTCCCACAGCTCGGGGTCCGCCTCGTGCGGGGTGGGGCGCAGCGTGGAGGTCCCGGTGGTCACGACGAGCTGGGTGCCACCTGACTTGTGATGCACGAGGCCCTGCGCCTTGGCCTTCTTCAGCGGCTGCGTGAAGTCGAGCGCGGGGTCGATCCCGGGCAGCTCGTCGAGGGGAGCGGGCGGCTGCCAGATCCACCGCACGCGCTTCTCGCCGGTCGGTGTCTCGTGCACCGCGCGGCGGAACAGGAGCGGGATGCTCTCGCCGGTCTCCGGGTCGGTCCGCACCAGCGACGTACGCGTGCGGACGTGCAGCACCTTGTCCTGCCAGGCCGTCTCCTCGACCTTCGGCAGGTGCCGCACCCCGCTCGCGAACCGGGTGTACGCGTGGATGCCCTCGTGGTCGCCGGAACGGCACAGGCTGGAGAGCACGCGCAGGCGCTCCGGCAGATGGCGGTCGACGGCCGCCGGCAGCTCGGCGGCGAGGTCGACGACCTCCTGCCGCCAGGCCGCGCGACGCTCCTCGTCCTGGCCGAGGAACCCCTTCCCGGTCAGCCGCTTCAGCGCCTTGCTGCCGTACCAGTTCGCGATGAACCGGTGCCGCAGCTCCTCGTCCGACACCCGGGTCTCCGGGGCGTGCAGCAGGGCGATGATGCGCCGCACCGAGCCGATGTAGGGGGTGGGCTCGATGGGGGTGTAACTGATGTTGTGCCGGCCGTTGCGGTGCCGCACCCAGTGGTAGGTCGTGTAGTCGGGCACGGTGCTGACCTGCTTGGCCAGCAGATAGGCGCGCAGCGTGAACAGATGGTCCTCGAGCCGTACCGGGCCCTCCTCGAAGCGCAGCCCGTGATCGCGGAGGAACTGCCGGCGGAACAGCTTGTGGACGGTCATGCTGCCCAGGAGCACCGGGTTCTCGCGCACGGACCCCCGCTCCAGCGGCTTGGCGAACGGGGCCCGCGGGGCGCCGCGTCCGTGCCCCGCCATCCGCCCGATCACGATGTCGGCGTCGGTGTCCTTGGCGCGCGCGTAGAGCCGCTCCAGCGCCTGCGGGGAGAGCCAGTCGTCATCGTCGACGAAGTGGATGTACTCGCCCCGGGCGCGGTCGATGCCCGCGTTGCGGGGGCGTCCAGGCCAGCCCGAATTGGTCGGCATCGGGACGACCTGCATATTGTCCTCGCCGGCCAGTTCCCTTTCCAGGAATGCGACGGTGTCGTCCGTGGAGGCGTCGTCGACGTAGAGGACTTCGAAGTCCGTGCGGGGCATGGACTGTTTCCGCAGTGCGGTGAGACCTGCCATGACGTCTTCGCCGGTGTTGTGGGTCGGAATGATGACCGTGACTTTTATGTGGGGCATGTACGTGTATCAATCCGTGTGCTCGGACCAGTTCCGAGGAGATGGCGCGTGACCCAGGGCCGTCGGATCCTGGTGGCGTGTGCATCCTTCACCGAAGTGGCACTTCCAGGGTTACCCCGAAATCCGGATGTCGCACGTAAAGCGGAGGGTCGCCGTTTCGGGTGACGCGGGCCGGGCGGTGCCGGGGTTTCGACCCATGTCTGCGACGGTGTCTGTCATGGCTTCTCTGTACCGGACACTGCTGAACGGCCTCTCTCGGACCGGGGCCCAGATCATCGACCTCGCTCCCGGGGCAGCGGTCCTTGTGCACCGGCGTCATGGAAAGTGGACCGGTACCGACCTCGGTGGCGGCGTCCATCTGGTCGTCGACCAGAGGAAGTCGGGCATGCCGGAACGGGACTTCCAGAAGGCGGCGTCCGACCATCTCTGCAGCCGCCACGTCGCCGAGATGCTGGACCTCTACGGCGTGAACTGCGTATTCGACGTCGGTGCCAACGTCGGACAGTACGGGAAGCGGCTCAGGCAGTTCGGATACAAAGGCCGCATTGTATCCTTCGAGCCCGTTCCGCGCTTCCTGGAGAAACTCCGGGAGCGCGCGGACGGCGACCCGGACTGGCATATTTTCCCTTGCGGGCTCGGCCGCTCGGACGAACTGCGCCCCATGCACGTCGAGTGGAACACCATGAACTCGCTGCTGGCCCCGAGCGAATACGGAAACGCCACGTACAAGCGGTTCACGAAGGGCCGCACGGAGGAGATCCAGGTCTGCCGCCTCGACGGCCTCATGGACCAGGCGCTCGTCGGCATCACCGACCCCCGCCCCTATCTCAAGATGGACACGCAGGGCTACGACCTGGAGGTCTTCGCCGGGGCGGGCGAGCGCGTCGGTGACTTCGTGGGCCTGCAGTCGGAGGTCGCGCTCCTGCGGCTCTACGAGGACAGCCCGCGCATGGAAAAGGCCCTCGCCGAGTACGAGGCTCGTGGCTTCGAGGTCACCGGCATGTACCCGGTGACCCGGGAGAAGAGGACCGGGCGGGTGCAGGAGTTCGACTGCGTGATGATGCGCGCGGACGCGGCGCCCGAGCCGGAGCCGGGGGAGCGGGAACACACATCAGCCGCCGGACGGGGCCCCGGCGGCTGAGCCACCCTCATCGATCGAGCTCAGCGGTCGAGCTCCCGGTGCGCGCTCTCCGGGAGCCGCAGATACACGACCGAGGACACGAGGCACAGCACGGCGACGTACCAGGGGAAGAGCCCGCTGTGCCCCAGGTCCTTGAACAGCGTGCCCATGTACGGCGCCGTGCCGCCGAACAGCGCCACCGTCAGCGAGTACGGGAAGCCGATGCCCGCCGCCCGGACCCGCGCCGGGAAGACTTCCGCGTTGACCGCGGCCGAGATCGATGTGAAGCCGGTGAGCAGCACCATGCCGGCACACTGCGCGAACAGCAGCGAGGCGAAGGACCCCGTCAGCGAGTGCAGCAACGGCACGCTCAGCAGCGCGAACCCGAGCCCGAAGAACAGCAGCAGCGGCTTGCGGCCGAAACGGTCGGAGAGCATCCCGCCGACCGGCTGCAACAGTGCGAAGAACGCCAGCGAGATCGTGCCCACGGTCAGCGCCTGCGACTTGTCGATGTCCGTGTTCAGCTCGGCGTACGTCGGCAGGTACGAGGTCCACGTGTAGTACGCGAGCGTGCCGCCGGCCGTGATGCCGCAGATGAGCAGCGACTGGCGCGGGTACTGGCGCAGCGCGTCGAACAGTCCCGGCCGCTCGTGCGCCTCGCTCCGCGTCTCCTGCGCCCCCTGCCGGATCCAGAACCCGACCAGGCTGAGCACGGCCCCCGCCAGGAACGGCACCCGCCACCCCCAGCCGTCCATCTGCCCCTCGGCGAGCGTGGCCACGAGCACCGCGGCGACGCCGGACGCGATCAACTGCCCGATGGACGTGGACACATACTGGAACGACGAGAACAGCCCGCGCCGCCCGGGCCCCGCGGACTCCACGAGAAACGTCGTCGACGCCGCGAACTCCCCGCCCACGGACAGCCCTTGAAGCAACCGGGCCAGCACCAGCACGATCGGCGCGAGCACCCCGACCGACGCGTACGTCGGCGTAATACCGACCAGCAGACTGCTGCCACCCATCAACAGAATGGTCACCGTCAACGCGGCCCGCCGCCCACGCCGGTCGGCGACGGCCCCCATCAACAGCCCACCCACCGGCCGCATGAAGAACCCGACCGCGAACACCGCGAAGGTCGAGAGCAACGGCACGAGCGAGTTGTCGGCCCCCTTCGGAAACACCTGATCGGCGATGTACGTCGCCAGGAAGGTGTACGCATACCAGTCGTACCACTCGACGGCATTGCCGACGGAGGCGGCGAGCAGTTGCCTGACGGGGTGCCGGGGTGGCGCCGAGGTCGTGATCGTCTCTGTCATGATCCCGACGCTAACCCCGGAAAAACCCTGCTCACACACGGTTTGACGGAGTCGAAACATTCGACAGTGGCCGCGGACCCGATCAGAAAGGCCTCCGACTGTGGACCTGGACGAGATGTTCGGCGAGGGCTGGTGTGCAACCCTCGCCGCCCACCCGCTTGTCGAAACCCTGCGCCTCATGGGCGTCGCCGACCCCGTTCCTTGCCCCGGGGGAGTGGGACAACCCGATGACTTCCTTCAAGAGCAGCAGGGCGAAGGCGCCCTCGTCCTCGGCCGCGAAATGCCCGGCGGCTGGACCCTCGCCATCGAATTCGAGAGCTCGATCGGCTCCTATGACCATGTTCTGCGCACCCTCTCCGCCGGCGGCCGCACCGCCTTCAGTGCCTATCGCGACCCCGACACGAAGGCGGGCTCCATCGCCCACGACGGTGCTGTCCTGGGCAGTCTGGAACTCTTCGGCGGCTACTTCGACGGTCCCTCGGGCAGTGTGGCCACCACTCACCCGGTCATCGGCTCCCTCACCGCAGCCGACTTCGAGGGTCCCTGGACCGGCGGCCTCTCTCGGACCGCCTGAGGACTGGGACTTCTCCGTCAAGGTCGTTTGTGAGGCGAGCGTGCGAGTCGAGTGGGGTGGGGTGACGCGGCCGTCGGGCAGACCGGCTGAGACCGCCGGGTTCGGTTCAGGTGCGCAGGAACGTCTCGAGCGAGGTCGCCAGTGGCACGGGGGTCTCGTGCATCGGGTAGTGGCCGCTGTTGGCGATTTCCTCCAACTCGGCGTTCGGGTAGTGGATGAGCCAGGTTCCGCGCATCACGTCGGCGGTCAGGGCGAGATCGTGCTCGCCGACGATGACCTTGACCGGGACGGGGTTGCCGGCGATCTGGTCCGTCAGGTCGGCGGTGACCCAGTCCTTGACGTAGCCGCCGAATGCCTCGCGGGTCGAGAGCCGGAGGGAGCGGTCGACCATCAGATCGACCCACACCCGGCTCGCCCGTTGCCCGGTGACCAGGTCCACGATGGCGTGCCGCTTGGCGCGGTCCTGCGCCGCGCCGTAGAAGAGTGCCTCGCCGTCGCTGTCCAGCGGGTACGCCCCGGCGGGGACGGGAGCGAGGCCGACCAGCTTCCGCACCCGCCGGGGAGCTTGGGCGAGCACCTGCTGGACGGCCTTGCCGCCCATGGAGTGGCCGACGAGGGAGAACTGCTCCCAGCCGAGTTCGTCGGCCAGGGCGAGGGCGTCGTCGGCGATCTCGGCGAGTGTGTACGCGCCGGTGACGTCCTTGCGGTCGCCGTAGCCTCGGTAGTCGAGGAAGGCGTAGCTGAAGGTGTCGCCGTCCAGGTAGTCCAGGAAGGATCCCCAGCCGGCGCTGGTGCCGAACCAGTCGTGGAGCACGAGGACCTTGTGGTCGCCGGAACCGATCAGGCGGTGCGGGATACTCATGGGGCGGGTTCCTCCCGTGGTGGTGGGCGATGGGGAGCGCGCGTGGCGCCGCCTGCGGTCGCGCGGCAGCGGATGAGGGCGCCCGGCCCGGGGCCGGCCTCCTCCGGGGAGACGAATCCGCATCCCTTCGCGCCGTCGGGCCACTCATCGGTGTCCTGCGCCATGTGCACCGCCCCTCGCCGCTGCCTCGACGCGCACGTGCGTCCCGGCCGTAGCCCGTGGCTCGGCTCCAGCATCCTTTCCCCGAGCGGCAGTTGTGAACCGGAGCGGAGAACGATCGCCGGGCGCGCCGCCCGTTCCGCCAGAAGCGGCCCCCACTGCGGACTCCGCCGGCCGCGCTCACCATCGCCAACCGCTGACCACTCCACGGCACGGCGTGGCCGATGAGTTTGTGGCTCGCGGCCGGTCCAAGCTGGTGACACCTCAGGAAGGGAACCGTCATGTCGGAGCTTCTCGTCGACTTCATCACCTCCCTCGACGGCCATGCGTCGGGCGAGGGATGGCCCGGCTTCTGGGGCCTGGAGGGCCCGGAGTATCTCGCGTGGCTGGGCAAGCAGCCCGAGGCCACCTACCTGATGGGAGCGAACACCTACCGCCTGATGTCGGGCTTCGCCGCAGGCGAGGTTCCGAGTGGCCAGGACGAGTTCAGGCCCGAGGAAGAGGCGTCCGTCGACGAGCTCACGCAAGCGTCGAAGGTGGTGTTCTCCTCCTCACTCAAGGAGCCGCTGGAGTGGGCGAACTCCACGCTCGTCCGTGACGATGCCGTCGAGGCGGTCCGGGCCATGAAGTCGAGTGGCACGGGGCTCCTCAGCACGATCGGCAGCCTCAGCCTGTGCCGGTCCCTGCTGCGAGCCGGACTCGTCGACCGCTTCCGGGTCGTGATGTTCCCGGTGATCACCGGGGCCACGGGGGAAGAACGCATCTACGACGGCTATCCGGACGTCGCCCTCGAGATGACCGAGCACCGCACCTTCGACGGCCGCATCCAACTGGTCGAGTACAAGCCCCGCGTACTCGAACACCCCCCGCTCCACGTCCCTGCGTGACCTCGCCGCCCCACGCCCTGGCAAGGGGGGGCGAGGGCGGCGGCTCCGCTCGCGTGTGCGGACAGGTTGGTCACGAGCCGCAGCAGCCGCCTGCCGAAGCCTGGTCCTCGACCGTCGACGGCGCGGCCGCGGCGCCGAGTTGGACGAGCTGCGGTTCCGGTGCGGCGCAGCAGCCGCCGCCCGCACCCTGCTCGGCCTCGGGTGCGTCGAAGAGGCCCGCGCCGCCGCAGACGCCCGTCTCCGGGAGGGTGAGTTCGACGCGGTCGGCGGAGTCGGTGTCCCCGGCGAGCGCGGCGACGATCGAGCGGACCTGCTCGTAACCGGTCATCGCGAGGAACGTCGGCGCGCGGCCGTAGGACTTCATGCCGACCAGGTAGACGCCCTGCTCCGGGTGGGACAGCTCGCGGTGTCCGTGCGGGTAGACGGTGCCGCAGGAGTGCTGGTTGGGGTCGATCAGCGGGGCCAGCTCGACCGGGGCTTCGAGGCGCTCGTCGAGGTGCAGGCGGATCTCGGAGAGGAAGGACAGGTCGGGGCGGAACCCGGTCAGGACGATGACCTCGTCGACCGGGTCGAGGCGGCGGCCGTCCTCGGCGACCAGGATTAGGCGGCCGTCCGGCGTCCGCTCGACGGCGTCGGTGCGGAAGCCGGTGACCGCGTCCGCGTGGCCTCCCTCGACCGCGGCCTTCGCGGCCAGGCCGAGGGCGCCGCGTGCGGGCAGCTCGTCGGCCTCGCCGCCGCCGAACGTCGAGCTGGAGATGCCGCGCCGCAGGATCCACACGCCCTTGGTGCCCGTGCCGTCGTCGGCCTTGGCGAGGTCGGCCAGGTGAGCGAGGGCGGTGAAGGCGGAGGCGCCCGAGCCGATGACGGCGGTGCGCTTACCCGCGTAACGGGTGCGCACGGACGGGTCGTTGAAGTCGGGTACGCGGTAGGCGATGTGGTCGGCGGCCGCCTTCTCGCCGAGGGCCGGCAGGCCGCTGCCGCCCGCCGGGGCAGGTGTCGCCCAGGTGCCGGAGGCGTCGATGACGGCGCGGGCGAAGACGCGCTCCTCGCGGCCGTCGGCGTACGCGATGTGGACGACGAAGGGCTGGGCCTCGCGGTCGGCGTCGACGATGCGGTCGCGGCCGGAGCGGGAGACGCCGGTGACGGTGGCGCCGGTGCGGACCTTGTCGCCGAGGACGTCGGCGAGCGGCTGGAGGTAGTCGTTCGCCCAGTCGTCGCCGGACGGGTAGGTGTCGGCGTCCGGCTTGACCCAGCCGGTCGGGGCGAGGAGCTTCTCGGCGGCCGGGTCGACGACCTCGCCCCAGGTGGAGAAGAGGCGCACGTGCGACCACTCGCGCACGGCGGCGCCTGCCTGCGGCCCGGCCTCCAGGACGAGGGGCTCGAGGCCCTGCTCGACGAGGTGGGCAGCAGCGGCGAGACCGATGGGGCCGGCTCCGATCACGACGACGGGCAGTTCGGCGGTGGCAGGCAGGTGGTTGATCGGCGCGGTCACGGTCGGCTCCTCGGTAATTCGACGTCTGTCGATGGCTTGCGCGGCCACCATCGCACCTGTTTCGACAAGCGTCAACATAGACATTCATCGAAGTGGGTTGCCGCCGAACTCGCGGCCGCCTCCCGGGTCACGCTTGCCGGCCGCTCGGCGGCGCACCTCGCGCGAGACCGGCCTTCCGGGCTACTTCGACGTGTGTCAACATAGACGTATGTCGAAAGCGAAGGTGTTGCCGCTGCTCGAGCCCGCCGACCAGGGCACCGCGCCGTGCTGCCCGCCGCTGACCGAGCGGCCCTTCTCCGTCGAGGAGGCGGAGACCGCGGCCCGCATGTTCAAGGCGCTCGGTGACCCGGTGCGGCTGCGGCTGTTCTCGGCGGTGGCCTCGCACGAGGGCGGGGAGGCGTGCGTCTGCGACATCTCGGATGTCGGCGTCTCGCAGCCGACCGTCTCCCACCACCTGAAGAAGCTCAAGGACGCCGGCCTGCTCACCTCCGAGCGACGCGGTACCTGGGTCTACTACCGGGTGGAGCCGTCCGTGCTGGCGGCCATGGGGCAGTTGCTGACCATGCGCTCCGCCGTGTGATCGGCACACACACCGCGCACTCAGTCGTGCCGCACGAGCTTGACGGACGACACGAGCAGGAGCAGCGCCAGTACGGGGACGAGCACCGAGTCGGAGAAGACGCCGACGAGCAGGCCGCCGAGCAGCGCGCCGGCGATCGAACCGGCGGCCATGACGGCGGTGAAGCGGACGTTGGCGCCCAGCACCGCGAAACTCCCGTCCCGGCTGTAGCGGGCGAAGGCGACCAGCATGGTCGGCAACGACACCAGCAGGGACAGGCTCCCCGCCGTCTTGATGTCCAGCCCGAAGAGCAGCACGATCGTCGGGATCAGCAGCTCGCCACCGGCCACACCCATGATCGCGGCGACCACGCCGATCCCGAAGCCGGCCAGCACGCCGCAGGGCACCTGCGCCCACAGCGGCAGCGCGAGCGTCACCACGGTGGCGAGATGGGTGGCCAGCAGGGCCGCGGCCATGAGCACCATCAGCGCCGCCAGCACCTTGTGGAGGGTGGAGCTGCGCATCCGCACCGCCCAGCCGGCTCCCGCCCAGGCTCCCAGGAGGCTTCCGGCCAGCAGATTCGCGGCGACGCTCCAGTGCGAGGCCACCTCGGTTGCGGACACCGCGGCCAAACGGGCCGGCAGCGCGACGGCGACCACAACCAGGCTCATCGCCTTGTTCAGGATGACCGCCGGGAGCGCCGCGAACCCGAACACGCCGATCAGGAGCGGCAGTCGGAACTCCGCACCGCCCAGACCGATCATCCCGCCGAGCACACCGACGGCCGCCCCAGTGGCGAACACCAGGGGCGTGGAGCGCGTCCGGCCCGCGTGCTCGGGTGGATCGGAGGCCGGCGGCGAGGTCATGCCCGGCAGTCTGCAGCGATCACGCCGGGGCCCGGCACTGGACAAAGACACGAAACACGGTGACGGGGCACGTCACTTCCGCGCGCACAGAGCCGCGATCTCCCGGGCGGCCTCGCGGGCGGGACGTCCCACCCCGATGAGGGTGGCGGAGGCCGGTCCTGTCCAGTCGCCGTAGCCGAGCAGGTGCAGGCGCGGATCGTCGACCGCGCGCGTGCCCTCGATGGCGATGTGGCCGCGTGTGCCCCGGAGTTGGAGCGGTGCGAGGTGGGAGAGGGCGGGGCGGAAGCCGGTGCACCAGATGACCGCGTCGGTGCGGGTGCCGTCGGCCCAGGCCACGCCGTCGCGTTCCATCCGTACGAACATGGGTGACGCCTTGAGCAGGCCCGCGTCCCGAGCCTCGCGCACCGGTGGCACGGCCACGATGTCGCCGAGCGAGGCGACGCCGTCCGTATCCGTGCGGCCGGCGTCGAGGGCACGGCGCCGGGCGGTGGCTGCGTCGAACAGGGCCCGGCCGTCGATGTCGTCGGCCAGATAGCGCGGTGTGCGCCGGGTGACCCACGTCAGCTCGATGTCGTCGCGGACAGCGAGGTCGGCGGCGATCTGGGCGCCGGAGTTGCCGCCGCCGACCACCACGACGCGCTGTCCGGCGAAGTCGTCCGGGCTGCGGTAGTCGACCGTGTGCAGCTGGCGGCCCGCGAAGTCCGTGCGGCTGGGGAGCGCGGGCAGGAAGGGTCGCCACCATGTTCCGGTCGCGGAGATCACGGCGCGGGCACGCCAGTTCCCGCTGTCGGACTCGACCCGCAGGTGTGTGCCGTCGCGGTGGACGCCCGTCACGCGGACCGGGCGCCGCACCGGCAGCTCGTAGCGCTTCTCGTAGTCGCCGAGATAGTCGACGACGTGGGCGGCGTCGGGATACTCCTGGCCCGGCTGCGGCGGCATCAACCGCCCCGGCAGCGAGGAGAACGCCGCCGGGGAGAAGAGGTGGAGCGAGTCCCAGGTGTGCTGCCAGGCGCCGCCGGGCGTGGGCTGGGCGTCGAGGATGACGAAGTCCAGCTTCTGGCGGCGCAGGTGGTAACCGGCGGCGAGCCCGGCCTGGCCGCCGCCGATCACCACCACATCGACCTGCTTCTGGGTCATACGGAGGACGTGATCGCCGACGGGGCGAACTTCTTGCGCCAGGCCAGCGCCACGTACACGAGTCCGATCAGGACCGGCACCTCGATCAGCGGCCCGACGACCCCGGCCAGCGCCTGCCCGGAGGTCACGCCGAAGGTGGCGATGGCGACCGCGATGGCCAGCTCGAAGTTGTTTCCCGCCGCCGTGAACGCGAGCGTGGTCGTGCGCTCGTAGGACAGGCCGATGGCCTTGCCCAGCAGGAAGCTCCCGAAGAACATCACCGCGAAGTAGACCAGCAGCGGCAGGGCGATCCGGACGACGTCCAGCGGCTGCGAGGTGATGGCGTCGCCCTGGAGCGCGAAGAGGATGACGATCGTGAAGAGCAGGCCGTAGAGGGCCCAAGGGCCGATCTTCGGAAGGAAGTTGGACTCGTACTTCTCGCGGCCCAGCTTCTTCTCGCCGATGCGGCGGGTGAGGAAGCCGGCGACCAGCGGGATGCCGAGGAAGACGATCACGTTCAGGGCGACGTGCCAGACCGGTACGTCGAGGCCCTGGCCGTCGCCGAGGCCCAGCCACTGCGGGAGCAGGTCGAGGTAGAACCAGCCGAGCAGGCTGAACGCGATGACCTGGAAGACGGAGTTGAGGGCGACCAGGACGGCGGCGGCCTCGCGGTCGCCGCAGGCCAGGTCGTTCCAGATGATGACCATGGCGATGCAGCGGGCCAGGCCGACGATGATCAGGCCGGTGCGGTACTCGGGCAGGTCCGGCAGGAAGATCCAGGCGAGCGCGAACATCACGGCGGGGCCGACGAGCCAGTTGATGACCAGTGAGGACACCATGAGCCTCTTGTCGCCGGTGACCGTGTCCAGCTTGTCGTAGCGGACCTTCGCGAGCACCGGATACATCATCACGAGCAGGCCGATGGCGATCGGCAGGGAGATGCCGCCGATCTCGACCTTCGAGAGGGCGTCACCGAGGCCGGGGATCAGGCGGCCCAGGCCAAGCCCGACGCCCATCGCGAGGAGGATCCAGACGGCGAGGTAGCGGTCGAGGGTCGACAGCTTCGCGACGATCGAGGCGTCCTCGGTCGTCGCGGGGGCGGGGACATCGGTGCGGGTCACGGACAGGCCCTCTTGTTGTCGGCGGCGGTACGGGCGGACTCGGCCAGGTCGGCGAACTGGCCGGCCAGGGTGGCGATGACGTCCGGGCGGAGCTTGTAGTACGTGAACCGGCCGCACGGCTCGGTGTCCACGACGCCCGCCTCACGCAGGACCCTCAGGTGGTTGGAGAGGTTCGTCTGGCGGGCGCCGGTCTCCTCCACCAGGTGCGTGGTGCACAGCGTCTCTTTGGCCAGGAGGGTCACGATCCGGAGCCTGAGCGGGTCGGCCAGCACCCGGATCAGGTCAGTGTCGACTGACGTCATCATGCACTGATATTCTCACATCAGTGGCTGCTGACGCCATCAGGTACTGATGTCAGTCGTCCCTGACTTCGCCGTTCGGCGGCGCTCACGAGATCAAGAGAGACTTCTGATGACCGACAATCCCTCTGTGCTCTTCGTCTGTGTCCACAACGCCGGCCGTTCCCAGATGGCCGCCGCCTGGCTGACCCACCTGGCCGGCGGCCGTGTCGAGGTCCGCTCGGCCGGTTCCAACCCCGGCAAGGCGGTGAACCCGGCGGCCGTCGAGGCAATGGCCGAGGTCGGCATCGACATCTCCGCCGAGACCCCGAAGGTCCTGACCGTCGACGCGGTCAAGGAGTCGGACGTCTGCATCACGATGGGCTGCGGCGACACCTGCCCGGTCTTCCCCGGCAAGCGCTACCTCGACTGGCAGCTGGAGGACCCGGCAGGTCAGGGCGTCGCGGCCGTCCGACCGATCCGCGACGAGATCAAGGTGATGGTCGAGGACCTGATTGCCGAGATTGCGCCGGAGTAGATCGCATGAGCGTCGGGACCGGCGCCCCGTGTGTCAGGAGGCGGCGGTCTCGGGGCGGGCGGGCAGGCGGATGCGGCGTCCGGCGGGGTCGAGGGCCGTCATGACGGCGCCCAGGGCGGCTCCGACGAGCAGGCCCACGCCGTGGTTGTTGGCCATCACGCAGAGTACGAGTCCCGCGGCCGGTACGAGCAGTGCAAGGCGGCGCAGTCCGGGATTCGGGCCGCGCAGGGCGCAGACGGTGGCGAGCGCGCCGACCAGTCCGCAGATGGCGACCGAGTTGCCACCGCCGTGCGGGTTCCAGGCCTCCATGCTCACCGCCTGCGCGGCCACGCCGGGGAGCAGATAGAGCGTGAGGGTTCCGACCGAGCCGAAGACGCGCTGGGCGACGGGAGCGACCGCGATCAGCGCCGCCAGATTGAACAGGAGTTGCAGCCGGCCGCTGGACTGGATCAGCAGCGCCGTGCCGGCGCGCCACCACGCACCGTCGGGCCGTCTCTCCAGGTGGCCGATCACGCTTGGCCAGATGGTCTGCGCGACGTTGAAGGCCGCCATCACCGCGACCATGGCGGCCGCGGTCACGGGTATCGGCGGGAGCCAGGCGCGCAGGACGGACGGCACCCGGCTCCGCGGCCCGGCCGGTGCCGCGAGGGCGGAGTCGAGCACCTTGAGGCCCGGGCCGACCACGGCGGCGGCGCAGGCGTACAGGGTCAGGTCGTGCACGTTCATCCCGGCTCTGCTCTCTCGTGGGACCGCGGCCGCGGGAGGTCGTGGTCGGCGGGTCGTGCGGTGTCGTGAGAGCAACCGTAGCCACCAGCGGGGCCCCTGGGGCCAGTTGGTGAACGGCACGGTTGGCCGTTGTTCCGGATCGCGAACGGGGGCCGGCCGTCCGGCAGTTCGGCGGACGGCGTGGCCCGCAGCAGTAGCGCGGCGGTGACGGCCAGCAGCACGGTCACACCCGCGTAGACGAAGACGAGCATGAACGCGGCGCCCACGGACTTGCCCGTCCAGGCGTCCACACCGCTGCCGGAAACAGGTCGTCCGGTGACCGGCCCCTGCGCCCCCGCCTCCCGCAGCAGCGCCGCTACCCCTGCTTGTAGGCGATCACGGCCGTCGTCACCAGGCACGGAGCCGGTGGCACCATTTCGACGCGCAGGGTGCCACGCGCCGCGTCGTAGTCGATGCCCTCGGACTCGAACGTGCCCTTGCAGACGCTGCGTTGGGGGATCGCGAAGGCGGACGTCACGTGGCCGGTGACCGGTCGGCCGTCCAGGGGGCGGTCCAGGGTGATGTCGAGGACCTCCTTGGTCGTGGCGTCGGACGAGCACAGGAGACGGGTCGCGTCGGTGAAGTCGCAGCCCTGGATGTTCGTGACCGGCTTGTCGAGGGATATCTGGCCGGCCTGGGGGAGGTTGGTGCCCGGCTGGGGCGCTGAGGGGTTGAGGGCCGGCGTGGGGAAGACCTGGAGGCGGTCGCGCGTGCCCCATTCGCCGGACACCAGCCACTGGTCATCGGGTGACACGGAAGCGAACGAGTTGTTGAGCATCTCGCCCGGGTCCAGGGCGTGTTCGTAGGTGGTGCGCTTCCCGGCCGCCGTGGTCACCGCGAACATCTTCTTCGTCGCGCTGTCGTTTCCCTGGTACGCGTCGAAGGTGAGGCCGCGCGCCACGTCCGGGTCGCCCACGTGCGTCCAGCCCGCGACGCGCAGGGACAGCGGGACCGAGCCGAGGCCGCGGTACACGAGCGTCCCGTCGGCGCGGGAGGCCAGGCCCTGGCTGCCCGTCAGCGAGTTCACGTGCGCGGTGCCGGTCTCGGTCCAGGTGGGCGCGGCGGACGCCGTGGTCGCGCCGAGCGTCAGGGCGCCCAGGGCGATGGCGAGGGTCAGCGCGGAGCGTCTTTTGTGCCGCTTCTTGTGCCGGGTCATGAAGGTCACCCTGCCCCATGATCGCCGCGTGCAGGGGACGTTCGCGCAGGGTGGCGGATTGTCGCCGTACGTCCGCGCCCAGAGATGTAAAGGGTTGTAAAGGCGCCGTATAGGGGGAGTAACCACAAAGCCCCAGCTATGGCCTGGCATTGCCTGGCTGACGTTGTGTCATCACGCAGCGTGGCGGAATGAACTCCTCCAGGGTGTGACGCGTCTTACTCAAAACGAGACCGAGAAATTGGCTGGAGGTGTGACGTCGGAGAGTCACCATGCGCTTGACTTGGCGAACCCCCAACTAGGAGAGCTCATGCGACCGTTCGCACTGAACTATGCCCGCCCCACGCGAGAGGCAGAGGTCAGAGCGCCGTATATGTACGACGCAACACTGCAGTTGAACGTGCTGGCCGACGGCGCAGTGGCGGCGCGCGACTACGCAGTGTTGCGAGAGTTCGCGGCCACCACCTCCACCGCGGGTTCGAAAACCCATTTCGACGACTGAACGGCCCTGCGGAAATGACCGTGCTGATCCTGACGAGTGAACAGGATGTGACGGCCGACATGGCCGTCGTCGAATTGAACGCCAATGGAATCCCCGTCCTGCGGCTCGACCCCGCCGAACTGCCCGGCGGCGTCGGGGTGTCGGGCGAGTTCGCGCACGGCGCGTTCCACGGCCATCTCTCGGTCGGGGGCCGGGTCGTCAGCATGAGCGGCCTCCGCTCCATCTGGGTGCGCCGCCCCGGCGTGCCCGCCGCCCACGCCGAAGCCGCGTCGCCCTGGCTCACCGAGGAGGCCTCGCAGTCCCTGTACGGGATGCTGCGGTGCACCGAGGCGCGCTGGATGAACCACCCCGACTCCGCCCGGCAGGCCCGCCACAAGCCCTGGCAGTTATGGCTGGCGCGCGCCTGCGGCCTACCGGTGCCCGCCACGCTGATCACCACATTCCCGCGCGCCGCCCGTGAGTTCGCCGAGCGCTACCCCGACCTGATCGTGAAGCCGGTCTCCGGCAAGCACCCCGACGACGTCGGGCTCGCCGTGCCGACCACGCGCGTGCGCCCGGGCGAGGACTACCAGGACGTCGCGAACGGGCCGACGCTGTTGCAGCGCCGGGTGCGCAGGGCGGCGGACATCCGCCTGACCTGTGTGGGCGACAGGCTGTTCGCGGCGCGCGCGGCGGGGTCGCCGGACGCCGAGGACGCGCGGCACAGCGAGGAGACGACCGTGGACGACGTACGGTTCGACGCTGCCGCGGGCCCTTGGCGCCCGATACCCGTGCCCCGGCGCGTCGCGGACGCGGTCCGGGCCTATCTGACCCGCGCCCAACTGGCGTACGGGGCATTCGACTTCGCCGAGGACGCCGACGGCATCTGGTGGTTCCTGGAGTGCAACCAGTCCGGCCAGTTCGGCTTCATCGAGATCGAGACGGGGCAGCCCATCGGCCGCGCCGTCGCCCAGTGGCTGGCGGGCGAGCCCCTCGGGCCCGTATCGGGCGAGGACGAGGGCGACGAGCGCGCCCTCGGCGGCGCGGAGTGTGGCTGACGCGACTCGCCGGTGATCTTTACGGACGGTGGACGGCGGGGTACGAGAGGAGTGGCCGACTGATCGACCGCCCGCCCCGTCGCCGAGGGAGCCCCACCGTATGACCGACGCCACCGCAGTCACCAGGCAGGGAACCCTGCGCGGCCGCACCGAGGACGGGATCGCCGCCTTCCTCGGAGTGCCGTACGCCGCCGCCCCGTTCGGCCCCCGCCGCTTCGCCGCGCCCGAGCCCGCCGAGCCGTGGACCGGGGAGCGCGACGCCACCGCGTACGGGCAGAGCGCGCCCAAGGCCCCGTACGCCCCGCCGTTCGACGCGCTGATCCCTGAGACCAGCAAGGACGGGCAGGACTGCCTCAACCTGAACGTCTGGACCCCCGAATCGGGCCCCGGCGCCCGCCTCCCCGTCATGGTGTGGCTGCACGGCGGGTCCTTCTCCAACGGCTCCGCGAACTCCTCCGGCTACCGCGGCGACACCTTCGCCCGCGACGGAGTCGTCTTCGTCGGCGTCAACTACCGCCTCGGCGTGGACGGATTCCTGCACCTGCCGGGGGCGCCCGACAACCGGGGCCTGCTCGACATGATCGCCGCGCTTGAGTGGGTGCGCGACAACATCGAGGCGTTCGGCGGGGACCCGGACCGGGTGACCGTGTTCGGCGAGTCGGCGGGCGGGGTGGCGATCGGCCGGCTGCTCGTCGAGCCGCGCGCCCGCGGTCTGTTCCGGCGCGCGATCCTGCAGAGCGGGGCCTGCCACCACTTCGTACGGCCCGACACCGCGCGCCGCATCGGGGAGCGGCTGGCCGAGCGGCTCGGTGTGCCGCACACCGCGGAGGCGTTCGCGGCGGTGCCGCTGCCGGAACTGATCGGGGCGCAGGGCGCGTTGACGGACGAGTTCAAGCGGCGGCCCGACCCGGCGGTGTGGGGCGACGCGGCGCTGAACGGGATGGTCTTCGAGCCCATCGCCGACGAGCGCACGCTGCCGGGGCCGGACGCGGGGGTGGACATCCTCGTCGGCAGCAACCGCGAGGAGAACCGCCTGTACATGGTGCCGACCGGGCGCTTCGACAGCATCAGCGAGGAGCGGGTGAAGCGGGGCGCCGCGGCCTTCGGCGCCGACCTGGACGGGTACCGGGCGAGCCGGCCGGACGCGGGCCCCGGCGAACTCCTCGACGCCATCGTCACCGACTGGTTCTGGCGGATCCCCGCGCTGCGCCTCGCCGAGTCCGTGCCGGGCTCGCACGTCTACGAGTTCGCCTGGCGGTCCCCGCAGTTCGGCGGCGAGCTCGGCGCCTGCCACGCCCTGGAGTTGGGCTTCGTCTTCGACCGCGTCGACGACCCGGACTACGCGGCGCTCGCCGGTAAGGACGCGCCGGCGGACCTCGCCCGCGCGATGCACGGCGCGTGGGTCGCGTTCGCGGCGACCGGGGACCCGGGCTGGGTGGCGTACGACTCGGCGGGGGAGCGGGCGACCATGGTGTTCGACGCGGGCGCCTGCCGGGTCGAGGCGGACCCGCGGGCGGCCGAGCGGAAGCTGTGGGAGGGGGCCCGCTGAGGGCCGGATCCAGGCCCGGTATGGCGCGATAGTGTGCCCCGGTGACGACGCATTCGAACACTCCTGCAGGTTGGTACCCGGACCCCCAGGGGGCGCCCCAGGCCCTGCGGTGGTGGGACGGCACCCAGTGGACCGGGCACACGCACGCCGGTCAGGCGCAGGCCGCCCCGACTCAGGCTCCGGCGCAGGCCCCGGCCGTGGGGCAGGTGCCGCAGCAGCAGGTGCCGCCGCATCAGGCGCAGGCGCAGGCGCGGGCCGCCGGGGTGCAGCATCAGGTGCAGCAGCAGGCGGGCGTCGCGGGGGCCGGGCAGGGCGGCGGCACGCTGTTCACCGAGCCGGTCCTCGTGGTGAACCAGAAGGCCAAGCTGATCGAGCTGACGAACGAGTACAGCGTCATGGATCAGCACGGCAACCAGCTGGGTTCCGTCGTCCAGGTCGGCCAGAGCGCCATGAAGAAGGCGCTGCGCTTCGTCGCCAGCGTCGACCAGTTCATGACGCACCGGCTGGAGATCCGGGACGCGTACGGGCAGCCGCACCTGGTGCTCACGCGGCCCGCGAAGTTCATCAAGTCGCGGGTCGTCGTCGAGCGCCCGGACGGGACGCCGGTCGGCGAGATCGTTCAGCAGAACGCCATCGGGAAGATCAACTTCGCGATGATGGCGAACGGTCAGCAGATCGGTGCGATCAAGGCGGAGAACTGGCGGGCCTGGAACTTCGCGATCGTCGACCATGCGGACACCGAGGTCGCGCGGATCACGAAGACGTGGGAGGGGCTCGCCAAGACGATGTTCACGACCGCGGACAACTATGTGTTGCAGGTGCACTTTCAGTTGCCGGAGCCGTTGTTGAGCCTGGTCGTTGCGACGGCGTTGACCGTGGACACGGCGCTTAAGCAGGATTCCCGTGGGTTCGGGTGACCTTGGCATGTTGCGGCTCTACGGGGTTGCGGCCACGGGGCTCTGCCCCGGATCCCGCTGGCTCTCGTCGAAGAGCGGGGCTTAATTTGCCAGAGCCGCTTGATCGGCCAAGGTCGCTTGCTCGGGCAGCGTGGCTTGGTCGGTCTGGGCGTGATGCGTATGTGTCAGGAGCACCACGCCGCCCGTTGCGAGGACCGCTCCCGTCGCTGCGAGGGCCAGGCCCCCAGCTCCGCCCTGGAGGTGTTCGCCCAGGAGGGCCAGGCCGATGATCGAGGCGGCCAGCGGGTTGGCGAGGGTCACCATGGCGAGCGGGGCGCCGAGGCCGCCGCGGTAGGCCGTCTGGGAGAGCAGGAGGCCGCCCGCCGCGAAGGCGGCTACGAGGAGCGCCACCGCGATCACCCGTACGTCGAGCAGCGGGCCCGACCGGTCGGTGACCGCCACCGTCACGGTCTGCGTGAGGGCGGATGCCACGCCGGACGCGACGCCGGACGCGGTGGCGTGGCGCAGGCCCGGCTTCGCGCCGCGGCGGGAGAGCGCGCCGATGAGCGCCGCCGTCACCGCGGCCACGCCGAGCGCCTCGGGCAGCGAGAGCGTGTCGTCGGGGGCGGGTCCTGACGCCGTCACGAGCAGTGCGCCGAGGCCCACGAGCGTGAGCGCCGTGCCCCGCCACTCGCCGGGCGTGACGTGCCGCCCCGCGACCCGCGCCCCCAGCGGCACCGCCGCGACGAGGGTGAGCGCGCCGAGCGGCTGGACGAGGGTGAGCGGACCGTACTTGAGCGCGGCGACGTGCAGCAGCGCGGCCGAGGCGTTGAGCCCGACCGACCACCACCAGGCACCCGTCCCGAGCAGCCGCAGCACACCCGCCCCGGACTTGGCGGCGAGGCGTTCCTGGGCCACGGCCGCGGCGGCGTAGGCGACGGCCGAGACGAGGGAGAGGGCGACGGCGAGGAGTGTGGCGGTCATCGTGCCGCTCCGGTCGCGAGGGTCGCGGTCGGCTGGGGCGCGGTCGCGGCGGAGGTGGAGCCCGGCGCGGTGATCACCTGGGCCGGTATGTGTGTCGGGGTGGCCGCGGCGAGCACATCGGCGGCCGTGAGCGCGTCGGGCGGCGTACGGAACGCGGCCGGAGCCGGCGTCCACGGCGTCGGTGTGCGAAGGGTCTCCACGAGGTGCGGCGCGGCCGCGGTCGTGGGGGCCGGCACCGGGAACAGGTGGCGCCAGAAGCCGGTCGCGTCGATCGCGCGCGGCAGCCGGATCACGGCGAGCGCGGCGCCGAGCAGCAGTGTCGCCACGATCGTGTCGAGCCAGTAGTGGTTGGCGGTGCCCACGATCACGGCCAGCGTGAACAGCGGGTGCAGCAGCCACAGCCAGCGCCACCGCGAGCGGGTCGCGGCGACCAGGCCGATCGCGACCATCAGGGCCCAGCCGAAGTGCAGCGAGGGCATCGCGGCGAACTGGTTGGCCATCGTGTCCGTGGCGGGCTTCGCGGCGTACACCGAGGGGCCGTAGACCTGCGCCGTGTCGACGAGGTGCGCGGCGCCCAGCATCCGCGGAGGGGCCAGCGGGAACGTGAGGTGCAGCACGAGCGCCGCCGCGGTGAGCACCGCGAGCACGCGCCGCGTCCACAGGTAATGGCGCGGGCGGCGCAGATAGAGGAAGACGAGCAGCGCGATCGTGGCCGGGAAGTGCACGGACGCGTAATAGATGTTCGCGGCGTGCACGAGGGTGTCGCTGCTCAGCAGCGCGTCCTGCACCGCGCCCTCGCCGGGCAGGTGCACGGCACGCTCGAAGCTCCACACGTGGTCGGCGTTGTGGAACGCCTCGGCGGTGTGGCCGTTGGCCAGCTGCCGCCCGAGCTTGTAGACGAGGAAAAGTCCCACGACCAGCAAGAGCTCACGTATCAGGGGTGGCCGGACCGCGTGCTGCTCCGGTTCCCTCATGTTCCCGTTCATCGATACGCCAGTGTACCGATACGGTGGCGTACCGGTACACTGGCGTATCGATAGGCCGGTGTGATCTCATCGACACTGCCGCCGACCGAGGAGTGAGTGAGGGCCATGACGACGCGAGACCAGGCCACCGAAGCCACGCCCGCCGCCTCGCGCCGCTCCAAGATCACCCCTGAGCGCGCGCAGGAGTTCTACGACGTGGTCCTCGATCAGCTGCGGGAGTCCGGGTACGGGGCGCTCACCATGGAGGGCGTCGCCGCGCAGGCCTGTTGCAGCAAGTCCACGCTGTACCGGCAGTGGAAGACGAAGCCGCAGCTCGTGGCCGCCGCGCTGCGGGCCGGACGCTGCGCCAAGTTCTTCACGGCCGACACGGGTACGCTCGCGGGGGACCTGTGCGCGGCCGCGCGCAACGCGGCGTCGCAGGCCAAGCCGGACACCGTACTCTTGCAGGCCCTCGGGCACGCCGCTCTCCAGGACGACGAGCTGAAGGGCGCCCTGCGCGAGGCGCTGATCGAGCCGGAACTCGCGTCGATCGACGCGATGGTGAAGCGGGCGGTGGCGCGCGGCGAGATCGCCGCGGACCATCCCGCGCTGCCTTACGTGGCCGCGCAGCTCTTCGGAGTCATGCGCAGCCGACCGATCCTGGAAGGGCGCGACGCCGACGGGGACTATCTGGTCCGCTTCGTCGAGAGCGCCCTGATTCCGGGGCTGGGGCTTGCGAGCAAGCCCTCGGGTCCGACCCTGGAGGGTCGGACCACCTGAACGGGAGGCCGCCGGTCGCAGGGATGACCGACCGGTGGTCTGCCCGCGCCGCACCGTGGGGACGGGGGCGGCGCGCACCCCCGGCCGGGCGGGTTCCTCCTTGAGCGGAGGGGGACCCGCCCGGCCGCATGTGTACGGGGGTCGGGGCGGTGCCGGCGGTGCTTACGCCGTTTTCGCCGTGGTGCTCAGACGTTTTCGCCGGCGTCGCCGTCGCCCGTGACCGTGGCCTTCTTGATGCCCTTGAGGATCTTGTCGATCGACTCGGCCTTCGGCCCTGTCGACTTGTCGGCCGCGGTGCGCGGCATGTCGACGCCGGCGCGCAGCACGACGAGCTTGTCGGGGTTGGCGGGCGAGGGGAAGGCGGCCGACTCGACCCACGCGTCGACGCCCGACTTCGTCTCGACGCTCCAGCGGACCCGGTAGCCCTTCTGCCCGGCGACCGTGACCTCCTTCGCGAACAGCTGCTTGTGACCCGTGATCCCCTGGTAGGTCTTGCCGCCGTAGGACGACTTCGCGTTCTTGGCGATGTCCTCCTTCGCGGCCGCCTTCGCCGACTTCGCGTCGAGCTTGAGGCGCTTCGCCGACGAGGTGGACGCGCCGCCCTTCACGCAGATGTCGTCCTTCGAGTTGGGGCAGGGGTACGGGCCGACCGTGATGCCGGCGACGCCCGCGCCGTCGGTGCCGGTCCAGTTCTTGATGACCGGGATCGCGACCCCGTTGCTGACGTCGGTGGCGAAGCCCTTGTCGAGCGGCGCCCGCGGCGAGGCGCCCGGGGCGTCGGGCGCCGGGCTCTCGCCGCCTCCGCCACCGCTGTCCCCGGGGGCGCCGGGCCCCTCGGGATCCGCCTCCTTCGGGCTCTGCGAACGGGGACCCGCCTTGGCGCTCTTGTTGTCGCCGTCGCCGCCCGACGTGAGCGCGTAGACGCCGGTGCCGATCCCCGCGAGCACCACGACCGCGATGCCCGCGGCGATGGCTATTCGCCCCTTGCCGCGCGACGTCGGCGGCAACTGGCCCGGATAGGCCGGGTAGTTGGGGTATGCCGGATTCGCTCCGGGCGTGGCCGGCTGCTGCGCGAACGGCGCCGGGGCCTGCTGCGGCGGCGGGGTGGTGGCGGGCCGGGTCTGGTCGGTCCAGCGGGCGCCGTCCCACCAGCGTTCGGTGCGCGGGCCATTGGGAACCTGCCCCGGATCGGGGTACCAGCCTGCGGGAGTCTGCGACGTCATGGACGGAACAGTATGAGGCCCGCCTGAAAAGGGGATGAGAGGGGCCGTCAATGCGGTCGGGATCGTTACCGGGGTCCCATCTCGGGCCAAATGGCACCGGCTCCCGAGACGCCCCACGAAGTCAGGGCCTCGCGGACTAGTCTCGTGACCAGTACGTCGATCGCCCCATGTGATCGGCTGCGACCGGACACCGGGACGACACCGGGAACGACAACGGGAGGCTGCGGGATGACCCAGGGACGGCACGCCGACGCCGCGCCCTCCGGCTCTCCTTCGCGGGAGAGCGCGCGCCTGTGGGAGCGGGAGTCCGAACTCGACGTCGCGGCACGCGCCCTCGACGACCTGTACGGCGACTCCGCGGCCTCGGGCAGCCTCGTCGTCTACAAGGGAGAGGCGGGCATCGGCAAGACCGCCCTGCTCTCCGGCGTGCGCGAGATGGCGGCGGGCCGGGCCACCGTGTGGTCGGCGCGGGGCGGCGAGACGGTGACTTCCGTCCCCTTCAACGTCGTACGCCAACTCCTGCAGCCCGCCCTCGTGGCGCTCTCCGAGGAAGAGGCCCGCGAATACTTCGGTGACTGGTACGACATCGCGGGCCCCGCCCTCGGTATCGCGGAGCCCACCGGCCGGCAGGCCGACCCGCAGGGTGTGCGCGACGGACTCGTCGCCGCCGCGTCCCGACTGGCCCGCCTGCACTGGCCGTTGGTGCTGCTCATCGACGACGCGCACTGGGCCGACGTGGAGACCCTGGAGTGGCTCGCCGCGTTCGCCGAGCGCCTCGACGACCTGCCGGTGTTCGTCGTCGTGGCGCAGCGCGAGGCCGCGGACGGGCGCGCCGCCGCGTGCCTGGACGCCGTGGCCGCCGCCGCCCGACCCGGCGTCTCCCAGCTGAGCGCCCTCACACCGGACGCCACCGCGGGCCTGACCCGCGCCACGCTCGGCGCCCACGCCGACGACCCGTTCTGCCGCGAGGTGTGGGCCGTCACGGGCGGAAACCCGTACGAGACCGTCGAGTTGCTCGCCAAGGTCCAGGACAGCGAGCTGCAGCCCGACGAGCGGGCCGCCGTCGAACTGCGGGCGCTCAACCGGTCCGCGCGCGGCCGCGGCCTGGTCACCCGCCTCGAAGGGCTCGGCACCGACGCGACCCGGTTCGCCTGGGCCGCCGCGATCCTCGGCACCCGCATCGAGCCGGGCCTCGCCGCGCTGCTCGCCGGCATGAACCCCGAGCAGGCCGGGCGCTGCGCCGAGCAGCTGCGCACCGCCCGCATCCTGACCGACACCGTGTCCCCGGGGTCGGGGTACGGCGCCACCGACACCCTGGAGTTCGTCCACCCGCTGATCGCGTCCGCCGTGTACGACGCGATCCCGTCGGCCACCCGCACCGCCATGCACGGGCAGGCCGCATGGGCGGTCACCGCCTCCGGGCACGGCCCCGCCGCGGCCTCCCGGCACCTCCTCGAGGTGCACCCGGACGACGACCCCGAGCTCGTCGAGCAGCTACGTGCTGCCTCCCGCGAGCACCTCGCCGTCGGTGCGCCCACTGCGGCTCGGCGCTGCCTGGAGCGCGCCCTCCAGGAACCGCCGCTGCCCGAGCTCCGACCGCACGTGCTGTACGAGTTGGGCTGCGCCACGCTGCTCACCTCACCGTCCACCACCGTCGCGCACCTGCGCTCCGCCCTCGACTCCGCCCCCGGGCTCTTCGGCGAGGACCGCGTCGACGCGGTGTGCCGGCTCGCCCAGGCCCTCGTCCACACCAACCAGTTGGACGACGCGCTCAGCGCCCTCGACGCCGAGACCGCCCAGCAGGAGGAGGGGCACCAGCGGCTGCGCCTGCGGGCCACCCGCCTCTTCTGGGAGTGCATCTACGCCGGCGAGCACGACCCGCAGGACCGCTCGCGCAGCCTTGCCGAACTCGCCGGGCGCGTCACCGGACGCGACAACCCCGAGCGCGTCCTGCTGATCCTGCGCGCCTTCGACATGATGAACCGCGGGGAGAACGCCGAGGAGGTCGCGGAGTACTGCGACCGCTCCCTGGTCAACGGACGCCTTGCCCCCGGCCTCGGCTGGACCGACCCCGAGTGGGGCTTCGAGATCCTGATCGCGCTCGGCCTCTCCTACCTCTTCTCCGACCGGCTCGACCGCGCCGAGAGCCTGTTCACGGAGAGCATGCGCGCCTACGAGACCGCGGGCTGGAGCGGCGGCCACCTCTCCCTCGCGCACGCCTTCGTCGGCTACGTCCACCGCAGGCGCGGCCGGCTCAACGACGCGGAAGCGTTCCTGCGCGAGGCGCTGCGCCTGGCCGACCGGGTGGGCCACGGACTGCCCATGCACTGGGACGCGGCGGCCATGCTCATCGACACACTGCTCGCCCGCGGCAAGCCCGACGAGGCGCTCCGGATCGCCGACCGCTACGGATTCGCCGCGCCCTACCCGTCGATGATCCTGCTGCCCGACGCCCACTCGGTGCGCGGCCGGCTGCTGCTCGCCGTCGGCCGCACCGAAGAGGGCATCAACGAACTGGAGACCGGCGGCAAGGTCGCGCTGGCCCGCGGCGGCCACAACACCGTCGTCGCGTCGTGGGCCGGCGACCTGGCCCTCGCCCTCGCCGACACGGACCCGCGGCGCGCCGCCGAACTCGCCGCCCAGTCCCGCGTCCAGGCCGAGCGGTTCGGCACGGACACCGCGATCGGCGAGGCCTTGCGGGTCGCCGCCGCGCTGGCCACGGGGCGGGAACAGCTCACCCTGTACGCCAAGGCGGTCACGTACCTGGAAGCGTCCCCCTGCGCGTACGAACACGCTCGGGCGCGGGTCGAGTACGGGATCGCCGCGCGCTCGCTGTCCGAGCTCAACCGCGGTCTGCAGCTGGCCCGTGCGTGCGGGGCGGACGCGTTGACGGCGCGGGCGCGGGAGGTGCTGGAGACGGGCCGGGGGCTGCGCTAGTCCGCTTGTGCGTGGCTTCGGTCGGCGAACTTTTCGATGGCCGCCGGCGTGACCGGGGTGAAGAAGTTGACGAGGTTGCCGTCGGGGTCGCGGAACAGCAGCGAGCGGTTGCCCCAGGGCATCGTGGTGGGCCCGGCCACGAAGTCGTCGACGAAGCCGGTCAGGTTCTGGTGGACGCGGTCCACGTCGTCGACGAGGAACTCGGTGATCACGCTGTGGTTGTCCGCCGGGCGGGCGGAGCCCGGGGCGAACAGCGGGACGGTGCGGGTGCCGGCGATGGCGAGGGTGGCGCCCGCGGTGTCGAGTTCGGCGAAGTCCTCGGTGGCCCACGTCGCCCGCGCCCCTGTGGCTCGCTCGTAGAACTCGACGAGGCGGGCCACGTCGCCGGTGATGATGCGGATCGAGACGAACTCCATGGGGATCTCCTTGGCTGTGCTGTGGGCGTGCACGTCGCTGTGGGCGTGCACGTCGCAGGCTAGGAGAAATAGAGGACAGAATCGGTCCTGTATTCGCGCTAGGTTGTGCACATGTCCCGACCCACTGCCCGCGTACTGACGCTCCTGGAGCTGCTGCAGTCGGGCGGCACCCGGACGGTGGCCGAACTGGCCGAACGGCTCGGCGTCGAAGGGCGCACCGTGCGGCGGTACGTGGACCAGCTGATCGACCTGGACGTGCCCGTGGAATCGGTGCGCGGCCGCTACGGCGGGTACCGGCTCGCTCCCGGGTACCGCCTGCCGCCGCTCATGCTCAGCGACGACGAGGCGCTGGCCGTACTGCTCGGCCTGGTCGCCGGCCGCAGAGCAGGGCTGACGACGACGGAGCACACGGCGAGCGAGACGGCTTCGGCGAAGATCCGGAGGGTGCTGCCCAAGCACATCGCCCGCCGGCTCGACACCCTCCTGGAATCCCTCGCCTTCACGGACCGGCCCGGAGAGTCCGACACCCCGGACGCCGGGGTCCTGCTCACCATCGCCGACGCGGTGCGCCACCGCCGGCCGGTCTCGATCCGCTACACCGACCGCGACGGACGGCGCAGCGAACGCACACTGCACGCGTACGGGATCGTCGCCCACTCGGGCCGGTGGTACGTCACGGGCCAGGACGCCCGGATCGGCGAGGACCGGACCCTCCGGCTTGACCGCATCGCGGACGCGCGGGCCCTGCCCGGCTCTTTCGAGGTGCCCGAGGGCCCCGGTCCGGCACAGCGCGTGGTGTCGGCGTTCGCCACGGCCGAGTACCGGCACGAGGTGACCCTGCGGATCCACGGGACGGTCGAGCAGATCCGCGCCCGCCTTCCCGCCACCGTCGCGAGCCTGGAGGAGCACGAGCCCGCGGTGGGCCGGGACCGGGCAGGTCAGGACCGGGCGGCCGAGCGCTGGTGGCGCGTCGAGCTGCGGGCGGAGCGACTCGACTGGCTGCCGCCGCTGCTCGCCGCACTCGACCGGCCGTTCGTCATCGAGCGCCCCGACGAACTGCGCGACCTCGTCACCGCACTCGCCGACCGCCTGGCGTCCCACGCCCGCGAAGTCTGAGTCGGGCCGGGGGACTTGGGGCACTTCTGGCGGGGTGCGTGCCAAGGGCCCACGACAGGAGAGCCCTAGTTCTGCATCGCGGCGAGTTCCCGCACCGTCGCCATGTCGCTGAAGGGCAGCAGCCGTTCGCCGACGGTCTGGTATGGCTCGCTGCCCTTGCCTGCGACCAGGACGATGTCTCCCTTTTCCGCGGCGGACAGTGCGAAGTCGATGGCCCGGCGGCGGTCGGCGACCCGCTCGAACCGGGTCCCGGTTGCCCTGAGTCCGGGTGCGATCTGGTCCAGGATCCGCTCGGGGTCCTCGGTGCGCGGATTGTCGGAGGTGAGGACGCACAGGTCGGAGTGGGTTCCGGCTATCTCCCCCATCCGCGCGCGCTTGGTGACGTCCCGGTCTCCGCCGCAGCCGAAGACGGTGATGACCCGGCCGGTGGCGAAGTCGCGGATGGCGGTGAGTACCTTCTCCAGGGAATCGGGGGAGTGTGCGTAGTCCACGATCACGGAGGTGCCGCGGGGCGTCTCGAAGCGTTCGAAGCGCCCCGGTACCGGTGGCATCCCGTCGAGCGCGGCGGCCAGCCCGTTCAGATCGTGGCCCAGCAGGTGGCAGGCGGCCACCGCGGCCAGCGCGTTGGACACCGAGAAGCGTCCGGGGACGGGGATCGCCGCGGGGTACTTGCGTCCGGCGTGGTGGAGGGTGAAGCGCGTGCCGAGCGCGTCCATGCTGAGGTCGGTGGCCCGGAAGTCCGCCTCTGTGTCGAGCGCGTACGTCGTGACGGCGCCGGGCATCATCGCCGGGATCCGGGCTCCCACCGGGTCGTCCACGTTGACCACCGCGCGCCGGCACAGCCCCTGGAACAGGCGCAGCTTGGCGTCCCGGTAGTTCACCATGGTGCCGTGGTCGTCCAGGTGGTCCTGCGTGAGGTTGGTGAAGATGCCGACGTCGAGGAACGCGCGGTCCACCCGGTGGTTCAACAGGCCCATGGACGTGGCCTCCAGGACCACGGTGGAGACCTCGCGGTCGCGCATGCAGGCGAGCAGGTACTGGAAGTCCGGTGACTCCGGGGTGCTCAGCACCGACCTCGGCATCGGGATCAGTTCGTCGCCGATCCGGCTGCCGGCCGTCCCGATGACCCCCACCCGTGCGCCCTCGGCGAGCCGGAGCACGGACTCGACCATGTACGACACCGAGGTCTTCCCGTTGGTGCCGGTGACGGCCACCATGTCCATGTCCCGGCCGGGTTCGCCGTAGTAGCGCGAGGTGACCACCGCGGCCGCCTTACGGGTGTCGGGGACCCGCACCACACACACTCCGGCGGCCGACGCCCGCACGCCCGCCGGGAGTTCGGGCGCCGCCCCGTCGACGAGCACCGCGACCGCGCCGCGCGCCAGGGCGGGGCCGAGGAGTTCGGGACCGCCCTCGACGTGGTCCGGGACCGCGATGAACAGGGAGCCGGGCGATACGCGGTGGGCGTCGAAGCACGTGCCCGCGGTGATCCGCGTCTCCGGGTCGCCGAGGAGAACCTCATGGTCGTGCCCGGCCAGCAACTCGCTCAACTTCACAGGGATCCTCTCGGAGTGCGGCACCGACGGCACGCCGAGGGGTCGCGGGGGTGGTGTTGAGCAGACAGCGACGCGGCCCCGAGGACGGGAACGCGGGAACGCAGGAAGGGGGAAAGAGGGTGGGTGAGGAGCGGGCCTCGTCGCGCAGGTCAGCCGTGGCCGTGCAGGGCACGGCAGCGAACTCCGGCACCGGCGGCGCACAGCGCGCGAGGTGCCGGTCGAAGGCACTCCCTCACCGCATATGTGCAACCCATGATGCGAGTGTACGCCCCACCTGTCCCCCCCAGGTCCCTACAGTCCGAACGGCCCCAGGATCCGGTCGAGTTCGGTGTCGAGGCGGCCCTGGACCTCGCGGTCGTACGTCTCCGCGTGCGCCAGCGTCGGCTGCTCGCCGTCGAAGAACCCGGCCGTCGCCTCGCCGCCCAACTCGCCGACGGCCAGCGCCAGTACGCCGGCCGCGCCGTCCTCGACGGTGTTCAGCGGACCCACCCCGGCCTCGCGGACCATCGCCGTGTCCATGTACGTCGCCGGGTGGATGACGTTGACGTGGATGGCGGTTCCGGACAGTTCGCGGGCGAGGGAGAAGGTGTGTGCGGCGAGGGCGAACTTGGAGCGGCAGTACGCCTCGGTGCCGTTGTAGCCGTTGCCGAATTCCAGGTCGTCGAAGTCGAGCGGGGACTGGCCGAGCGAGCCGCAATTCACCACGCGTGAGGGCGAGTTGGCCTGAAGCGTGGGGAGTAGGGTGCGGGTGAGGGCGACCGGGGCGAGCACGTTGACGGCGAACCGTAGCTCGTGCCCGTCGGCGCTCAGCTCACGGCCCGAGCCGGGGGCCCCGGTGCCGACGCCGGCGTTGTTGACGAGGACGTCGAGCTCCGGGTGGGCGGCGGCGACGCGGGCGCCGAGGTCGCGGACCTGCTCCAGGGAGGCGAGGTCCGCGACGAAGCCCTCGGCGCGTCCGCCGGTGGCCCGCAGTTCCTCGACGAGCGCGTCCGTACGTTTCTCGTCCCGGCCGTGGGCGAGCACGACATGCCCGCCGCGCACGAGCTCGAAGGCGAGGTACCGGCCGAGGCCGGAGGTGGCACCGGTGATCAGGAGTGTGGCCATACATCCAGGCTAGGGGCCACGCGGTGGTCCGGACGTGACCCCCCTGGACGTACGCCTGTCGGGGTTACGCCACGCGTTACGCCAGTCCCTCCTCGGCGAGCACCCGCTGGGCCACGCCGAACGCGGAGTTGGCGGCGGGCACGCCCACGTACACGGCGCACTGCTGCACCACGGCGCCGATCTCGTCCGGGGTGAGGCCGTTGCGCAGGGCGGCGCGGACGTGCATGCCGAACTCGTCGAGGTGGCCGTGGGCGACGAGCGCGGTCATCGTGATCATGCTGCGCTCGCGGCGGCCGAGCGTCGGGTCGGTCCAGATCTCGCCCCACGCGTAGCGCGAGATGAAGTCCTGGAACCGGGCCGTGAACGGAGTCTGCCGCGCCTGCGCCCGGTCGACGTGCGCGTCCCCGAGAACCTCGCGGCGCACCTCCATGCCGCGCTTCGCGGCCTGCCCGAGGTGGGTGCGCAGCAGCCCGACGACCGCCTCCGGCCGTTCGGCGGGGGCGAGGTGCGATGCGCCGGACAGCTCGACGAGTTCGCTGTCCGGTACGGCGTCGGCGATCTCGCGCAGGTGCGCGGGCGGGGTGGCGGGGTCCTCGCGGCCGGCGACGAGGAGGGTGGGCACGGTGATGTCGGGGAGCCGGTCCCGCAGGTCGAACGCGGCGAGGGCGTCGCAGCAGGCGGCGTACGCGGCGGGGTCGGCGTCGCGGTTGTCCTGCACGAGGCGTTCCACGCGGAAGCCGGGGGTGAACCAGCGGGAGGGCGCGGTCTCGGCGACGCCTCCCGTGCCCTCCTTGCGGACGAGGGCGGCCCGCTCCTCCCAGTTCTTGGCGCCGCCGAAGTGGGAGGAGGAGCAGATGACGGTGAGGCTGGTGAGGCGTTCCGGGTGGTGCACGGCTAGGTGCAGGCCGACGGCGCCGCCGAGGGAGACGCCGGCGTAGGCGAAGCGGTCGATGCCGAGGTCGTCGGCGAGGGCGAGGACGAGCTCGGCGAGGTCTCCGACGGTGGCGCCGGGGTTGATCAGACCGGCGTCCGAGCCGCCGTGGCCGGGGAGGTCCCACCGTACGACGCGGTGGGCGCTGGACAGTTCGGGGGCGACCCCGTCCCACAGGGCGAGGCTCGTCCCGAGGGAGGGGCCGAGGACCAGCGGCGGAGCGGTGGGCGAGCCCTCGGTGTGGTGGTGGAGGCGGGGTGCGGTCATGGGTGGGCTCCCGGTCGTCGTGGGGACTTGGGCTGACGGGTTTCGGTCATCGTCGGCGTCGGGTCGTACGTGGCTGGGCTGCGCAGTTCCCCGCGCCCCTAGGGAGGCGGGGGTTCAGCCGCAGTCGGCTACGGGTCAGCCGTGGCTGGGCGCGCAGTTCCCCGCGCCCCTGGGTGGGACGGGGTCCCGTCGTCGTCGGGTAGCGGTCGTGCGTGGCTGGGCTGTGCAGTTCCCCGCGCCCCTTAAAAGGGGCGCGGGGGCCAGGCCCCCCCCCCCCCCGTGCACCCGGCACCCGCGCCGGCCCGCGCCCGGGGGGGGCGGGCCCCCCCCCGGGACCCCCCCCCCCGGGGGGGGGGGCGGGGGGGGGGGGGGGGCCACTGACCCGCGCGCCCCCCCCCCCCCCCCCCCCCCCCCCCCCCCCCCCCCCCCCCCCCCCCCCCCCCCCCCCCCCCCCCCCCTTTTAAACCCCCCCCCCCCCCCCGACAACAACACGACATGCAACACTCTTTCCCTACACGACCCCCGTCGTCGAGATGTTCGAGCGCGGTGACCGCACCGCCGTGGCGGTTTACGGCGAAATCGACTTCGACGTCGCGCCCGGCTTCGACGACGCGTTACGCACGGCTGTGGCGCGGTCGATCTCGGGGCTGGATCTGGAGCTCGGGGCCATGACGTTCTGCGACGGCGCCGGCCTGAGAGTGCTGTTGAGGGCGCGGCGGGCGGCCCTGGAGGCGGAGAAGACCGTGAGGCTCTGCTCCGCCAGTCCGCCTGTCGAGCGGCTGCTGCGCATCACCCGCACCCATGGCCTGTTCGCCGGTGACATCGGCCTCGAGTCGGCGCCCGGCCGGCCGAGCGGGACGAGGGAGGCGTGACCGAGGCGCGACAAGCGCAGGTGGGACCCGCATTCTCCGATACCGCTACAGACAGAAGCTACAAAGGGGCATCCTCATGAACACTGGGACGGCAGTCGAACTCGTGCACCGCTCGGCCTCAGGGACTCGGCGCGGACTGATCGAGCGTGCCTGTGAGGACCCGGCCTCGATCGCTCCCCGCGATGCGCGTGAGGTGGGCAAGTGCTTCTTCGAGCAACTCGCCGGCCTCGAAGAAGGCACCCGCGAACATCAGTACGTGCGCAACGCGCTGATCGAGATGAACCTCTCCTTCGTCAAGTACGCCGCCTCCCGCTTCAAGCATCGCGGCCAGGAGGAGATGGAGGACATCATTCAGGTCGGAACCATCGGCCTGATCAAGGCGATCGACCGCTTCGAGCTCTCTCGCGAGGTCGAGTTCACCTCCTTCGCGCTGCCCTACATCACCGGTGAGATCAAGCGGTTCTTCCGTGACACCACCTGGGCGGTGCATGTCCCGCGGCGCCTGCAGGAGGCCCGCGTCGAACTGGCCAAGGCCACCGACGAGTTGCAGACCCGCCTGGGGCGGCAGCCCACCACCGCCGAACTCGCGGAGCTCATGCAGTTGGAGCCGGCCGAGATCGCCGAAGTGCAGCAGGCCGCCAACGGCTACAACGCCACGTCCCTCGACGCCACTTTCACCGGCCAGGACACCGATGGGGACTCCGCCCCGCTCGCCGACGTGATCGGCGTCGAGGAGGACACGTACGAACTGATCGAGAACTACCGCTCCCTGGCGCCGCTCATGACCCGGCTCGACGCACGCGACCGCAGGATCATTCACCTCCGCTTCGTCGAGGAACGCACCCAGCAGGAGATCGCCGACGTCCTCGGCATGTCCCAGATGCACGTCTCCCGCCTCCTCGCCCGCATCCTGGCCAAGCTCCGTACCGGCCTGATGGCCACCGAGTAGGAGCCGCGCCGCACGCGTCCCACCGTGCGGCTACGGGGTGTCGGCGGGAGGTTCCGTGCCGTCCGGCCGTTCCATGTTCCGCTCTGCCTCGGCGAGCAGGATGCCCAGTCGGCGCAGGACGTCCACCTGGGCCTCGTTGTAGATGTCCTGGACGGCCTTGCCGACGGTCGTCTTGGCGAACTCCTCGCCGCGCGGGGCGTCGGCGGACAGGGTCTTCAACGCGGGGTTCTGCCGTTGCAGCGACTGCACGTAGGGGACCATGCGTTCGGCGACGTCGGCCCGGGTCTGTTCGTCGGCGTCGGCCGGCAGGTGTTCGAACGCCGCGCCGGCGGGATCGACGACGGGGTTCTTCATCAGGTCGGCATAGGCCGCCGTACCCTTCGGGCCGAGCACCGTGCTCAGCACGGTGACGAACGAATGGTCCGCCTCGGACAACGGGGTGTTGCCGGTCGCGGCCGCCGTGGCGAACTCCAGGGGCAGATCGGTCGCGACCTCCTTGCGCAGGATGAATCCGAGTTCCATCCTGGCGCGTTGCAACCGTTCGATGGTGGCGGCCAGTTCGGCGTCGAGCGCGCGCAATGCTTCCTCCGGGTGATCGTCGGCCGTGCCCATCTCCGCGATCTGGGACAGGGGGAAGCCCAGGTCGACGAGGCGTTTGATGCGCAGCAGCCGGACGAGATGGGCCACGCCGTACTGCTTGTAGCCGTTGGCCCGGCGTTCCGGCTCATCGAGCAGGCCGACCTCGTGGTAGTGGCGTACGGCCCGCAGGCTGGTGCCCGCGAGCTCGGCGATCTCACGCGTGCTCCATGCCATTGCTTCGCACTCCGTTCGGCTTCTGGCGGTTCGGCTTCTCGCGGTTGGGTGCGCGGCCTTTGCTCACCCCATTCGAAACCATGCCGTCGCGGCATGGTCAAGCGCCACACCGCCCCTCCCGATCGGGCTTGACTGTGCCGTGACGGCACGGTTTCTCCTGGGTCTCAGCGCACCGACGGCACGGATTCGCGACGACCGAGGAGTACGCCATGACGGACCAGACACGCACCGTTACGGCCGCACAGGGCCAGGCGGCGCAGCAGAAGCTGCTCGACCAACTCGGCGGTACGAAGGGGATGGTGTACTCGGCGATCCCGGTCGCCGCCTTCGTCGCCGCGAACGCCGCGCTCGGCCGGCTGCCGCTCGCGATCGGCATCGCGCTCGCCGTGGCCCTGATCGTCACCGTGTGGCGGATGGCGCAGGGGGAGCCGTTCACCGCGGCGGCGGGCGGACTCTTCGGTGTCGCGGCCGCGGGCGGTGTCGCGGCGTGGGTCGGATCGGCGGGCGGGTTCTTCCTGATCGGGATCTGGGCGAGCTGCGCGGGCGCGGTGCTCTTCGCCGTCTCGCTGCTGGCCCGCAGGCCGTTGACCGGCCTGTTGTGGAACGCGCTGCACGGCAACCGGCACCCGTGGCGGGACGACCGTCCCAGCGTGCTGGCGCACGATGTCGCCACCGCCACCCTGACCGTCCTGTTCGGGACCCGGTTCGGCGTGCAGCTGTGGCTCTACGAGAACGACTCCATGGCCTGGCTCGCCCTCGCCAAGGTCGGTATGGGCGTACCGCTGCTCGCGTTGGCCCTGCTGGTCGTGTTCTGGGCGTTCCGCCGGTCGACCAAGCGGCTCGTTGAGCGGCCTTGACCGCGCCGCGACGGCACGGTGTCGCTTCTCACCGCCCAACTCTCACCGCCCACCTCTACCGCTGACCTTCCGGAGGAGACCATGAAGAAGATCCCCCTGCCCGTCGCGGCCACCACCACAGCCGCCGTCACCGTCCTGGCGCTGGCCGGCACCCGCATCGCTCCCGCCGGCGCGGCACAGTCCACTGCCCCCGCCGCCGGCGACGCGGTGACACACCAAGACAACGAGCGTGTCCCCAAGGGCGCCGCCTGGACCCAGCACTACTTCCCGTCCTCGGACGGCTCCGGCACCGACCTGCACGCCGATGTCCTGCTGCCGGAAGACCTGCCCCCGAGCAAGAAGGTGCCGGTCATCCTCTCCGTCGGCTCCTACTTCGGTCACTCCGGAGAGCTCACGGACGAGAAGTGGAAGAAGACAGGTCCGTCCGGGCGCTTCAAGGACCTCGTCGAGGGAGGCGACCTGTTCGAGCGGGACTACGCCCTGGTGCAGGTCGACCTGCGCGGCTTCGGAGGGTCCAGCGGCTGCCTCGACTACATGGGCAAGGGCGAACAGGCCGACGTCAAGGCGGCGATCGACTGGGCGGCGAAACAGCCGTGGTCCACCGGCAAGGTCCAACCCGTCGAGCGCGACGTCCGCGTCACCGGAACCCCCGGGGTCCGGATGGACACCGAGGGCAGCGGCAACGTCATGGTCAAGTTGTACGACGCCGCACCGGACGGCTCCGCCGTCATGTTCGACCAGCAGGTCGCCATGGTCGACGCCTCCGGCCGTGTGGCCGTGGACCTCAAGTCGACTGACTGGCGGCTCAAGGCCGGGCACTCCCTGGCCATCGAGATCGGCACCGTCCAGGACGGTGCGTGGATCGACACCCCGACCGGCGACCGCATCAAGGTGAGCGACGCACACCTCAACCTCTCCGTCGACGACCCTGCCGATGACAAGGCCACCGAAGGCGAGCGCTCGCCGTACCTCGACACGTACCTGAAGATGTTCACGACGAAGGAACTGCCCACGCAGGCACCGTCGTTCACGGTCCCCGCGGCGCGCGACTGACGCCGCTCGGCCCCTGCCGCAGCCGTCTACCCGTCCACCGGAAGCGCCGCCCGCCGCCGGAACAGTTCCTCCGCCGCCTCCTGCGCGCGCAGCCGTACCTGTTCCGTGTCCACGCTCAGTACCTTCCCGCCGGACACACGTAGTTCGCCGTCGACCCACACATGGTCGACGTCGGCGGCCGACGCGGAGAACACCAGGTGGGGGACGGCGTTGAAGTCGTCCCCGTGGAGGAGGGGAGTGGTGTGCAGCGCCCGCAGGTCGACGGTGACGACGTCGGCGCGCTTGCCCGCCACCAGCGAACCCGTGATGTCGTCGAGGCCGAGTGCGCGGGCGCCGTCGCGGGTGGCCATGTCGAGGATGTCCCACGGGTCGCCGGTCGTCGGGTCGAGCGAGGTCACCTTCTGCAGCAGCGAGGCGAACTTCATCTCCTCCAGCAGGTCGAGGTTGTTGTTCTCCTTCTCGCCGTCGCTGCCGATGCCCACGGCGATGCCGCGCCGGCGCATGTCGGCGACCCGGGCGGGACCCGACGACAGCTTCATGTTGGAGCAGGGGCAGTGGGCGACGCTCGTGCCGGTCTCGGCGAGCAGGTCGAGCTCGCGGTCGTCGAGCCAGACACAGTGGGCGATGACGGTGCGCGGTCCGAGGATGCCGCGATGGTGGAACTCCTCGACGGGACGGCGCCCGAACTGCCGCAGGGATTCCTCGACTTCCCACGTCGTCTCGGAGGAGTGGGTGTGCAGCCCGGTGTCGAACTCGTCCGCCAGCGCGGCGGCCGCGCGGAAGGCCTCCTCGCTGCAGTAGAAGAGGTGCTCAAGTCCCACCCACGAGCGCACCCGGCCGCCCGCGTACGTGCGGTACTCCTTCAGGAGGCGGCGGTTGGTCTCCAGCGTCTCGAAGTAGTCGTAGCCGGGGAGGTCGGCGACGTAGGGGACGAGCGTGGCGCGGATGCCGACCTGTTCGGCGGCGTGCGCCGAGCCCTCCATGTGGCGCCACATGTCCATCACGGACGTGGTGCCCGCGCGCAGCGACTCCGTGTAGCAGAGCAGCGACGCGGCCTCGGCGATGTCGGGGGTGAGGGCCTTGTGGGCCGGGTCCACGTAGTCGCGCAGCCAGTCCCACAGGGACTTGGACTCGGCGGTGCCGCGCAACAGGCCCGAGTGCAGGTGGGTGTTGTGCAGGCCGGGGATGACGGCGTGGCCGGTGGCGTCGATGACCTGCGCGTCGGTGCCGGCGAAGGTCTCCGGGCGGTCGACGGCGACGATGCGGTCGCCCTCCAGGAGGACGGACCCGGGGTCCAGGACCGTCTTCGTGCCGTCGCAGGGGATGACGATGCCGTTGTGGATGAGCGTGCGGCGTGTGTGCGTCATGCCCAGAACCCCGCGTGCACCGCAGCCGCCTCTTCGTGCAGGCACGGCCCGACGACATCCACCGGACGCTGCCCGGCCGCCAGCACCTCCCGGCACGGCAGTGCCATCGTCGGGTTCTCGGGGTTCGCGCCGGTCAGGGCGAGAAGTTCGTCCTCGCCGAGGGCGTAGGCGACCCGGCCGATGCCGCTCCAGTAGACGGCGCCGGCGCACATCGCGCACGGCTCGGTGGACGTGTAGAGGGTGGCGCGGGCCAGTGTGCCGCGGTCGTAGGTACGTGTCGCCAGGCGCACCAGGTTGGTCTCGGCGTGGCCGGTGGCGTCCCGCTCCGAGACGACGGTGTTGCCGGCCTCCAGGACCTGCTCGCCGTCGAGGACGAGCAGCGCGCCGAAGGGGTGGTTGCCGGCGGCGCGGGACTGCGCCGCCGTGACGATGGCGGCCCGCAGGAACACCTCGTCCTGTGCGCTGGGCGCAGTGGTGGTTACAGTCGTGGTGGTGCTCGTGGGCGTCATGCTTCGCTCCTCAACTTCTCGTAGGGTACGGACGGTTGGGGTCGGTCGGAAGTACGGGGGCGTGGACACACCACGGTGTACGCGGCCCCCGCCACCGCGAACCCGACGAACAGGCCGAACGAGCCGAGCACCGGGTGTGCCTCAGCGAGCGGCCCCGTGTAGAGGGACTGGTTCATGAACGGCAGCTCGGCCGCGATGGCCAGCAGCACGCACGGCAGGCCCCGGCCGAAGCGGTGTCCCGGGTCGTACGGATCCGCCAGCGCGCGCCGCCCACGGCCCCAGTACGCGACGATCATCACCGCGCCCCACGGCGCCAGCCAGTAACCCGTCATCAGGAGAAGGTCGTTGAGCTGCGTCGCGAAGTCACCGTGCCCCGCATACCAGGCGAGCGCCGTGCCGAGGCCGCCGACGACGAGGACCGACACCCAGCGCGGAATGCTGAACCCGGCGACGAGCGCCGCCATCGCACCGGAGTACAGGTCGATGACCGTGGAGGCGAGCGTGGAGAGCAGCAGGCACAGCAGCACGACGGTGCCGAGGGCGCCCGGCAGCAGGCCGCTGACCATGGCGCTCGGGTCGTCGAGCGCGCCCACCGTGCCCAGCGCCGCGCCGAGCGAGCCGATCCATACTCCGGCGAGCGCACCGCCGCCGCCCGCCGCGAGGAACACCCGACGCGGCGAACGCTGCGCCGGCAGATAGCGGCTGTAGTCGGAGGCGTACGCGGACCAGCCGAGCACGCGGGCCGAGGTGACGGCGACGACCAGCAGGAACGCGGAGGTCGAGCCGTCCGCCGGGGCAACGGGAGCGGCCGCGTGCGCCGCGCCGAACCCGTACACCGACATCACCGCGAACACCACCACCAACACCACGGCCAGGACCCGTTCCACGGTGTGGATCAACCGGTATCCCACGACCGCGATGCCGAGCTGGGCCACCGCCATCAGGACGAGCGCGGGCGCGAAGCCCATGCCGGTCAGATCGCGCAGGATGAAGACACCGAGCAACGAGTCGACCACACACCAACCGACGCCGTTGACCACGGTGAACGCCGCGGACGGCAGATTCCCGAGTCGGCCGAACGGGCCCCGGGACTGGACGAGTTGAAGCACACCGGTCAGTGGCCCGCGCGTCGAGAACAGGCCGACGAGCGCCGAGCTGAGCAGTGTGCCCGTGACGATCGCGAGGACGGCGGGCAGCAGGTCGAGGCCGAACACCGACGTCGACAGGGCGCCCACGCTGAGCGTCGCGAACTGCACGTTCGCGCCGAACCACAGCGTAAAAAGCGACCAGGGGCGGCCGTGCCGCCGCGTGAGCGGTACGGGTTCGGCTCCCAGACGTTCGATGGTCGAGGGACGTTCGGGGGCGGCGCGCATGGTGGGCTCCTCACCAGGACAGGACGGGAGTACGGAGCGGGATGGTGGTGCGGTGCGGGGTCATGCGGCTCGTTGCGTGACTCAGTGAACCGGCGCCGCGGCTCCTGCGGGATTGCAGATCTCTCCAGACGAGCGGCCCTTTTCGCGCGGCGGGCCCGTACTATGCTCCAAACCCCTTGCACGCCGGTGTGCATGCCTGTAACACGAGTCGCCCGCCCTCCCCTTGGGCGGTGCCGAGGAGGCCGACCGGTGGAGCTAGCCGAACTGCTCGCGATGCCACGACTCGGGCTGCGGTCCGTCGTGGCCGCCCCCGTCGAGAGCCCGCGCATCCGGGGCGTCTACACCACCGACCTGCCCGACCCCGGGCGCTACCTCGACGGCGGGGAACTCGTCCTGACCAGCACCACCTGGTACCACGAGCCGCGCGACGCCGATGTGTTCGTCGCCGCACTGTCGGGGGCGGGCGTCGCCGCGCTCGTCGCCGGGACCGCGGACGTCGGCGCGGTGCCCGCGCCGCTCGCCGACGCCTGCACCCGGCACGGCCTGACGCTGCTCACCGTCGACGACGAGGTCTCGTTCGCCGCGCTCACCGAGACCGTGCTCGCCGCGCTCGGGGGCGGCCATCGGCGCGCGCCGTCCGTGAATCTGCACCGCGGCCTGGTCGCCAGCATGGCCGCGGGGGAGGGGGCCGAAGGACTCATCGACGTGTTCGCGCGGGCCACGGGCGTGTGGTGCGCGGTGCTCTCCGCGACCGGTGCGCCGCGCGCGGGCGGCGTTCCCCTGGTGAGCGAGCGGCAACTCGCCCGCGCCCACCACGACGCGCTCGGCGCGGGCGGCTTCCCCGCCGTACGGTCTGTCCCCGGCTGCGGTGAACTCACCCTGTTCCCCGTCCAGTCGCCCGCCGCGCGCCGACCGCCTGCCGGGTACCTCGCCGCCTCGGGCGACTACCGCGACTGGGCGCCGGGCGTGGCCGACGCCGCGTGGGAGGTGTGCGCGCTGCTCGCGCTCGACGGCGCCGCGATACAGGAACGGCGCCGCATCGAGGCACGCTTCCTGCGCGAGGCGGTCGACTTGCTCACCGACGGCAGGGAGGAGGCGGCCGCGGCCCGGCTCACCAGCCTCGGACTCGACCTCGACACACCACTCAGCGCCGTGTACGTGCGCACCACCGGCAGTCCGTACGGGGCCGAACTCGCCGCCACCGTCCTGGAGGACGTCGCCGAACGGCTGCCCGGCTGCTCGGTGCCGATCCCCGCCGAGGACGGCGCGTACCTCATGCTCGTACCCGAAGGCGACCACGACACGTCCGGTACCGCCGAACGTCTCGCGCCGCTCCTCGCGGACGGCCATGCCGCCATCGGTACGGGTGAGCCCGCCACGGGCCCGACCGGCCTGCGCCGCTCCCTGGACGAGGCCCGCAACGCACTCCGGGTCGCCGCCCTCGCAACCGGCACCGTACGCACCGCCGACACCGGCTCCCTCTCTTCCTACCAACTCCTCCTGGCCGCCGTCCCCGACGACGTGCGCCGCTTCTACCGCGAGCGCCTGATCGGGGTCGTCGAGCGCTACGACGCCGCACACGGAAGCGACCTCGTGGCCACCCTCAGCGCCTTCCTCGACGCCTCCGGCTCCTGGCAGCGCTGCGCGGAGCAACTCCACATCCACGTCAACACGTTGCGCTACCGGCTGCAGCGGGTGGAGCAACTGACGGGCCACAGCCTCGCCACGCTGCGCGACCGCGTCGACTTCTGCCTGGCGCTGAGTATCGGCTGAGGACGGACCGCCGTGCGCGGAGGTGTACGCCAGTCGCCCCAGAGGGTTTACTCGCCCAATGAGTGACACGACTGGAATGCTGGCCGGCAAGACCGTCATGATCACGGGCGCTTCGAGCGGTATCGGAGAAGCGGCCGCCCGCCTGTTCGCCGCCGAGGGGGCGGCGGTACTCCTGATGGCCCGCCGCGCGGACGTACTGAAGCATCTGGCCCAGGAAATAGTCGACTTGGGAGGCCGGGCGGCGATCAGCCCGGGCGACGTCTCGGTCCCCGAGGACACGCAGCGCGCCGTGGACGCGGCCTGCGAACACTTCGGCACCCTGGACGCGGCCTTCAACAACGCGGGCTTCGCCGGCGATGACCTGACACCGCTGCACGAGCTCGACCAGGCCGTCTTCGACCGTACGATGGCCGTCAACGTCAGCGGCACCTGGAACTGTCTGCGCTCCCAGATCCCGGTGATGCTCGCCGCGGGCAAGGGCGCGATCGTCAACACGTCCAGCACCGCGGCCATGGGGGCCACCGGGGCTCCCGTGCCCTACGTCGCCGCGAAGCACGCGGTGCTCGGCATGACCAGGGCCGCGGCGGCCGAGTACGCGGAACACGGCATCCGCATCAACTCGCTCGTCGTCGGCACCACCCGCACGGAAATGATCGAGCAAGCGGTGCAGGCCTACCCGGAGTTGGGCCCGGCCTTCGTAGCCCGCCAGATGCAGAAACGCATGGCGGACCCCACCGAGATCGCCCAGGCAGCCCTGTGGCTCTGCAGCGACCGCGCTTCGTTCGCCACGGGCTCGGGACTGGCCGTGGACGGCGGGTGGACGGCCGGCTGACGGTTACTGGTCGAAGGAGCCCCGCGGTGGTGACGACCGACGCGTCGGAGGCAACGACCGTCCCGCTGGCTCGGTGGGAAAGCCACTTCGCCGGTGGCGAGGGCTTTCGTGCGTCCGATGACCGCGAGTTGCGGCTCCTGACCCAGCAGCTGCCGTCGGCTGCCGGGGCCCGTCTCCTGGACGTGGGGTGCGGGCTGGGAAGTTACGCCGCCGGCCTGGCCCGGTGGGGATATGACGTGCTCGCGGTGGACTGGGCGTCCTCCGCGGTGGCCGCCGTCCGTGACCGCTATCAGGATCTCGTGCCCAACCTGGTGGCCCGGCGCCTGGACTTCATCGACGAGCAGGCCGTGGACACGCTCGGGGCCGGCACCTTCGACGTGGTGACGATGCGGCTCGTCTACCCGTTCTTCACGGACAAGCGGCAGGTGGCCGAGCGGGTCCGACGGCTGCTGCGACCGGGCGGCGCGTGGGCCGTGACAACGCCTCTGGCGGAGCGGCTGTCCGCGCGCCGGCACATCGCGCTGTCCGCGGGCGAGGTGGGGGAGCTGATGTCGTGGTGGGGCAGCGGTGCGTGGGTGGACTTGGAGCCGGGTGGGCTGCGGTGCATCGTGCTTCGCCGGTGACGGTTCAGGTTCTGAGCCTGCGACCAAATCCCCTTCTGGCGTGTGCCGTTGGCGGGAGGGCTGGGGGGAAAGCCCCCGCCCGGCGAGGGTGCTGCCGGGTGGGGGCTTGGTCGCCTTCGGGGCCGCCCCCGAAGGGGCCCGGCGTCAGCCGCCGATCGGGCCGGGGGCGTTGTCGTCGGCGTCCTGGCACTGCTGGATCCGCGCCTGGATCGCCCGCGCCTTGGCGCGCTCCTTCGCGGCCGACCTGTGGTAGCCGAGGTTGTCCAGCTTGGCCGCCTTGGACTTGTGGTTGGCGACCTGCTGGCGCATCTTCGGGATGTTGCAGGTGATCGGGCCACGGGCCGACACGCTGCCCTGCTCGGCAACGGGGGCGGCCTGTGCCGGGACGGCCGAGAACAGGACGCCGCCCGCGATGGCGGCGGACACGGCGAGTGTGGTGAAACGTCGAAGCAAAGTCGTTCCTCTCCAAGTGACAGGTCGTACAGACCTGTTGGGGGGTGGCTGATAGCAGTCGGTCACTGTATATGAAGAGATCGACTTCTCCTGGTATCAGTCGCGGGCCTGCCGGCTCAGCCGACGGCTGCCCCGGACGTACGAGCCTGCGGGCTCCTGCCCCGCATGCGTTCGCTGCCCGCCCCGAGGAGCGAACCCAGCACCGCGCCGACGCCGATCGCGGCGACGGACGCCAGGGTCGTCACCACGTACTGGTGGGCCCCGGGGACGCCGAGGACGAGTTGGAGCATGCTGCGGTACAGGTCCGGGCCGGGCAGCACGCTGCCGGCGATGCCGGGGATCAGTACCGCCCTCGCGGGCACGCCCGCGGGTGGGCCGATCGCGGCGGACACTGCGCCCATGACGGTGGTGGCAAGACCCGTCGCCAGCGGGGCGGACCAGTCCAGCTGGGCCATGCCGAACATCTTCACGCCCGCGCCGACCAGCGCCGCGGCGATGGCCCACGGCACCAGGCGCGGGCCGCCGCCCATGAACACGGCGTTGCCCAGGGCGCCGATGCCGCTGGTGACCAGGGTGAGCCAGACGGGCAGCGCGGCGAGCGTCGTGTTGCGGGCGTCGCTGTCGAGGCCGCGCAGCAGGAACGCGATGGTGAGGATGCCTCCCGCCAGCGCGGCGAAGAACAGGAGAAGGCTCACCGAACGGGCCGCCGCCATCGACCGGAAGCCGTCGATCGCGTCCTCGGTGAGCGAGACGACGGTCAGGATCGGCAGGATCAGGATGACGTTGGCGGCGACGAGGCTCGCCCCTTCACGCCCACTGAGCACCCCGAAGTCGATCAGCGCCATGGCACCCGCCATGAGGAGGGACGTCTGCACGGCCGTGACGTAGAAGGACGGCAGCCCCGTGCGGCTCAGCGCCCACGCGGCCCGGTTGGTGACCAGGAACAGCAGGGGTGACAGCAGCGCCGCGCGCGCCGTACCGGACGCGAGCACGCACAGCATGGCCGCCAGCACCGCGCCACCGCCCAGGGTGAACCACCAGGGCCACCGCGTCGGCGCCGCCACCAACCGGTCGAGGGCCGCCCGCGCGTCCGCCGGTGCGAGCCGGGTGGCCACGATCCGCACGGTCAGCCGCTCCAGCGCGGTCAGCCGACTGAGATCACGCGTGTCCTCCGACCCCAGGACGATCAGCATGACGACCGGCGCGCGTCGGGGCGGCGCGTACTGCACCTGCAACGAACGCCCGGAGATGTCGACCTCCAGGTTCTGCATGCCCCACGTGGCCGTCACGGCCACGACCGCCGTCTGGATGTCACGCGTCGACGACCCGGCCAGGAACAGCTCCCGGCCCAGGTGCAGGACGAACCGCAGCATCTCGGCCGCCTGCCCGTCCTCGAAGTCGCGCGGCGGCGGGAAGGAGACGCTCTCGTACGCGGTCCCGTACAGCCGGTCCAGCAGCGTCCCCTCGTTCTGCCGCAGCCGGTCCAACCGCGCCTGCCGGGCATGCGCCCGGGACCGGACTCGGGACAGGGCCCGCCGCATCGGCTCTCCGCTCGCTCGAATCGATCGAAACACCGCTCCGCGCTCCACCCTCTCCCGGCGCGGCCGTCACCGCCGCCGGGACCGGCGGTAGGAGCGATCACCACACCTCCGTCCCGGGGACATTCGTCCGTGTGGCCACCACCTCACGTTCCTTGCCCCGCATCCGGAGGCCGAGCAGCGGGAAGACCAGGACCGACACCATGGCGGCGCCGACCATCGCGGCGGCCTCGCCCCTGCCGAGAAGGTCCTCCGCGAGACCGATCGTCGTGATGGCGACGACCAGCGGCAGGCAGGTGGCCGAGTGGAGCGTCAGCGCCCGGCGGCTGAGCGGAGAGAGGTCGCGTGGGGCGAGCGCGTACGCCGGAAGTCCGCGGACGACCAGGAACAGGACCAGGAACACGGGCAGCAGCACGAGGGGGCGTCCGCCGGACAGGAGCGACGACAGGTCGAACTCGATCCCGGTCACGATGAAGAACAGCGGCACCAGAAAGCCGAAGCCCAGGCCCTCGATCTTGCTCAGAACGTCCTTGCCGACCTCCGGCGCCGTGCCCTGGAGAACCAGCCGGGTCAGCAGCCCGGCGGCGAAGGCGCCGAGCAGCACGTCGAGGCCGAAGGCCTGCGACAGGGCGAGCATCGAGACGAGCAGCAGCATGACGAAGCGGACCGCGAACTGGCCGCTCGTGTGCAGCGTCGTCTGGATGACCCGGGTGAACCAGGGCGGGCGCGGGCGGAGCGCCCAGAACACGGCCCCCGCGGTGATGGCGGCGAACACGGCGAGGATGACCGTCGACAGGCCGGGGTCACGGCCGCTGAGCAGGACGGACATGGCGATGATGGGCCCGAACTCGCCGACCGCGCCGAACGCCGTCGTGACGGTGCCGAACCGGCCCTGCAGATCGCCGCTGTCGCGCAGGATGGGCACCACCGTGCCCAGCGCCGTGCTCGTGAGGGCCGTCCCGATGATCACGCTCTTGGGGAAGTCGAGGCCGGTCAGGGTCAGCGCCACCGCGAGCCCCGCCGCCAGCGAGATCACCCAGGCCCACACGGACCGGCGCAGCGTGTCCCCGCGGATGGCGTCGAACTGGATCTCGTACCCCGCGAGAAAGATCAGCAGGGACAGGCCGAGGTTCGCGAGGATGTCGGTGATCTCCCCGGAGCGGGCCCACCCCAGAACGTCGGGGCCCACGAGAATGCCGAGCACGATCTCGAAGATGACCACAGGAACCCGGACCCAGCGGCCGAGACCGTGTGCCAGCAAGGGGGCCAGCACCGCCGCCGCCATGATGAGGATCAGCGTTCCCGGATGCTCCATGACGATGTCCCCTGGTGTGCGGCCGCCGCTACCTGCTGGTTCCGAGGATCGCGGGAGCGGGCCGGTACGGCACCCATGGGCGGGCCATGCGGGTGAACACACCACGGCCCCCGATGAGTTGATGCCTCGGGTGCGGGGGAGCGGGAAACACCCGCCGACGCGATGCCCGTTCCGGTCACGTACGGTCGGTGCGGTCGGCACACCGGACCCGGGTTCGAGGCGCCGGCCGACGAAGTCAGGTCGGCATCAACGGGTCGGACGGGCGGCACCGGCTGCCGGGAGAAGGGAGTGCGCGGGATGCGTGCAGTGGTGTTCGAGGAGTTCGGCAAGGACGCGGCGGTACGGCAGGTCGCCGACCCCGCGCCGCCCCGGGACGGAGTCGTGGTGCGGGTCGGGGCGACGGGGCTCTGCCGCAGCGACTGGCACGCCTGGCAGGGCCACGACCCGGACGTCCGCCTCCCGCACATCCCCGGCCACGAACTGGCCGGCACCGTCGAGGCGGTCGGCGCCGACGTCACCGAGTGGCGGACCGGCGACCGCGTCACCGTCCCGTTCATCTGCGCCTGCGGGCGCTGCGCCTCCTGTGTCCGCGGCGACCACCAGGTGTGCGAGCGCCAGGAGCAGCCCGGCTTCACCCACGCCGGATCGTTCGCCGAGTACGTCGCGCTGCACCACGCCGACGTGAACCTCGTCGCCGTCCCCGAGGGCATGACCGACGCCACCGCCGCGAGCCTGGGCTGCCGCTTCGCCACCGCCTTCCGTGCCGTGGCCGACCAGGGGCGCGCGGCCGCGGGGGAGTGGGTGGCGGTGCACGGCTGCGGAGGGGTGGGACTGTCCGCCATCATGATCGCGGCGGCGGCCGGGGCCCGGGTGGTGGCGGTGGACGTCTCTCCCGAGGCCCTCGCCATGGCCTCCGCCTTCGGCGCCACCGTCTGCGTCAACGCGGCAGAGGTCCCGGACACCGCCGCGGCGGTCCGCGACGCCACGCACGGCGGAGCCCACCTCTCCCTCGACGCGCTCGGTTCCCCCACCACCAGCGCCGCGTCCGTCGCGAGCCTGCGCCGCCGCGGACGTCACGTCCAGGTCGGCCTCCTGCCGGGCGGCGCCCACCTCCCGATGGACCGGGTCGTCGCCCTCGAACTCGAACTCCTCGGCAGCCACGGCATGGCGGCGCACGCCTACCCCCGCATGCTGGAGCTGGTCACCGCCGGAACCCTGCGCCCCGACCGCCTCATCACCGCCACGATCTCTCTGGACGAGACCCCGTCCGCGCTCAACGCGATGGGCTCGGCGCCGGGCCGAGGGGTCACGATGATCGCGCCCTGACGCCTGGCGCCCGACGCCCTGACGCCGGGTCAGAGCTCGACCTCGAACTCGAGCTCGTCGTAACGGCGCTCCGCGATCTGCTCCCGGCGTCCTGCGATGAGGGTGAGGTAGCTGTCCCCGTCGGAGACCGCGCTCTCCGGGATGCGGAGGAACAGCACGTCCCCGCGGTCCTCCACCGGGTTCTGCCAGGCGCGGGAGTGGCCGCCGAGCTGGATGTCCTGTGTCCACCGGGCGTCGAGAATCCTGTCGATCTCCTCGATGAGCCGCTTCACGAGACGCGTCCGCTCGGCGTCCCCGGCGGCGTAGTCCACCGCTTCCGCGACGTGGGACCAGTCGGAGAGGTCGGGCGCGGTGGTGCCCGGTACCGCGTAGAGCGGGAACGGCTCCTGGATTCCCGAGTGCTCCGTCTCCTCGACCTCGGCTTCTGGCGGCAGATGGAGGATGGTGCCCTCCCCCGGGTAGTCGCTGATTTCGCCGAAGACCAACAGGCGTCCGTCGGCGGGGAATTCGATGTCGAGCACGCCGGTGGGTATCGCCGCGCAGTCGAGGGTCAGCACGTGCGGCAGACTCTCCGGAGCTTCCATGCCCTGGGGCAGACGGGCGGGCCCCGCGGCTTGCCCGACCGCCCGGGCGCCCTGCTTCCGCTCCTCCGGCAGCATGTCGTAGGAGCAGAGGTGGACGCAGGGGCGCAGGAGTCGGATGAACGCCCAGGTCACCGGCTCGGGTACACCGAGGGCCCAGCCTGCGTCGAGGACTGCCTTGTGCGCGGTCGATTCCATGGGCGCTACGGTGCCATGCGCCACTGACAGTCAGCTCCAGGCCCGACGTTCCCGGCTGTGCGGGTCGTCGGTCTCGGCCCACTCGTCGTCGATCCGCATCGTCGTCCTGCGCTCGTTGTCGTACGGCGCCCAGCCCGGGTTGCCCGTCCTGGCGAAGCGGATCCAGGCCCCGTGGACCCGGTCGGCGAGGTCCGCCGGCGGCTTCGCGGGGCCGAACAGCGCCTCGGGGCCGTGCAGTTGGGGGAGCCCGGCGAGGTCGAAGACGAAGGGTAGCTCCATCGTATGGGTGGCGCCCAGCTGTCCGTCCAGTGCCTCGGAACGCCACGCGAACTCGTAGGCGTACGTCGCCGCTGCGGGGTGCGCCGCGTGCGCTGAGGTCAGGGCCCAACTGCCCGCGCCGAACAGGGCGTCGCCCATGATGGCGGAACGCAGCGCGCCGGGGGATGCCTGGGGGAGTGCCGCCCGGTACGCCTCGACGAGCTCGGCCGGGCGGGGGTGGGAGGAGCTCGCGGCCGCGTCGACGTCGGCGTCGGTGGAGGTGGCGTACCTGCCCACGGGGGCCAGATAAAGGTTGCCCTCTTCGGAGTTGGTGCCGATGAGCAGGTCGACGTCCGTGCCCATTCCGGCGGCGACGGCGTCGGCGGGCTGGGTGTCCAGGACCAGGCTGAAGGGGCTGAGTCCGATCAGCGGGTCGCGGTGTGTCCCGGTCCTGAGGTCGAGGCCCGCGAGTGCGGAGGCGGCGTCGACGAGGCGCTCGTCGGGGATCTCCGCGAAGGCGTCTGGGCGGGGCCCGATGCCGAGCGCGTCGGCGGCGGCCCGGGTGACGCGTGCGGCCTGCTCGGTCGTGAAGGCGCCCAGGCCGCTGCCGCTCTGGACGATCGCCCGGCGGAACAGGCCCGATGCGTCGGGAGTGGCGAGGATGCCGCCGACGATCGTGGCGCCGGCCGACTGGCCGAAGAGTGTCACGTTGTCCGCGTCGCCGCCGAACGCGGCGATGTTCTCGCGCACCCAGCGCAGCGCGGCGACGACGTCGAGCAGACCGCGGTTGGCGGGCGCGCCCGGGATGTCGAGGAAACCGGCAATGCCCAGGCGGTAGTTGAGGGTCACGAGCACCACACCGTCGCGGGCGAAGGCGCTGCCGTCGTACAGCGGCGACCGCGTCGACCCGGCGACGAATCCGCCGCCGTGCACGAACACCATCACGGGCAGGTCGTCGCCGCCCGGGGTCTCGGGCGCCCACACGTTCACGGTGAGGTAGTCCTCGCCGCGGCTCCAGCCGGTGCCGAAGTAGGGGGTCATGTCGATGCTGCCGAGCCTGCGCTCGGACTGTGGCGCGTTCGGCCCGGGCGCGGTCGCGTCGCGCACACCCTGCCAGGCCGCGTGCGGACGCGGCGGCCGGAACCGGTCGGCGCCGGTGGGCGCGGCGGCGTAGGGGATGTTCAGGAACGCGGTACTGCCGTGCTGGCGCAGGCCACGCACCGCGCCCTGGGCGGTGGTGACGACGGCGGGGTCGGGGCGGTGGTTCACAGGAGTGGCCTTTCTACGGGGGTCGTCCCCGGTCGGTGTCAGCGCTGTTCGGAGTACGGGGTGAACGGGGCCCAGCCCTTGATGTCGAAGGTGTTTCCGTGGCGTGTCACCTCGGCCGCGCCATGGCCGCCCAAGTGGGCGGGGATCACCAGGGCGTTGTTGTCGGCTGCCCAGCCCAGGACCCTGCGGCGGGTGGCGACGGCCCCGGCCGGGTCCTCGCAGAAACAGCTGTTGGTGTCCGGGTGGAGGATCTGAACGGGGTTGTGGAGCATGTCGCCGACGAAGACGGCGCGGTCCGAGCCGGATCCGAGCGTCAGCACTGAGGAGCCGGGGGTGTGCCCGGGGGCGAGGTCCAGGCGCAGGTTGGCGTCGATCCGGTGGCTGTTCTCCCACAGGAGCGTCCGGCCGGCGGCGTGCACCGGGGCGACGCTGTCCTCGAACACGTTCTGATTGCCGCGGCCGAGCAGCGGCTCGTGTCCGTTCTCGGGGTTCCAGTAATCGAAGTCGTCCTTCGGCATCAGGTACGTGGCGTTGGGGAACGTGGGCACCCAAGTCCGGTCGTCCAGGTAGGTGTTCCAGCCGACGTGATCGACATGCAGATGCGTGTTGATCACGATGTCGACGTCCTCGGGTTCGACACCGGCGCGGGAGAGATTGGCCAGGAAGTCGGTCCCGAGGTGGCTCCAGACCGGCGAGTAGGGGCGTTCCTTGTGGTTGCCGACGCCGGTGTCGACGAGGATCGTCTTTCCCTCACTGCGCAGCAGCCAGGTCTGGATCGCGGAGTTCACGAGATTGGTTCCGGCGTCCAGGAAATGCGGCGTGAGCCAATCCGGGCCATTCTTCCAGGCGTGCTCGGGGCTTTCCGGGAAGAAGGTTTCAGGGGTCATTTCGACGGAGCCGTAATATTCCCGTACGCGGGTGACCGTGACGTCGCCGAGCTTGATCTGGTCCATGAGAATTCCTGGGTTCATCGGTGGCCTGAGGGACTTGACGGAACCGTACGAAGGGCTGCCGGACCGGCGGTATCCGTCAAGTGACTGCAGTTGGGCGCAGGCGGGCGGGCCGGGGGCCGATTTCGGGCCCACTTCGGCGCTTGTAATCTGGGCGCGGCAACCCCGAAATTCCTGGAGGCTCCGTGGACGATCGCGCAAGGGGAGATCGCACAAGGGGAGCCGGCCCGGCCGACGGACCTGCGACGCGGGAGAAGGAGACGATCGTCGGCCGCAAAGCAGAGCTCGAGCGGCTCTTTCGCATGGTGAATGGCGCGCCGGCGACCGAGCGGGTCCTGGTGCTCCGCGGTGACGCGGGCATGGGAAAGAGCGCGCTCCTCGATTCCGCGATGCGATGGGCCCGGGTGAGCGGAGTCCGCGTGCTGCGTGCCGAGGGCAGCGAGTCGGAGGCGAACCTCGCGTACTCCGGTCTGCATCAACTGCTGCGGCCGATCACGGCAGCCGTGGGCCTGCTGCCCGAGCGGCAGCGCACGGCACTGGCCGGCGCGCTCGGCACGGGCCCCGCTGTCGAGGGTGCGCCGGACCTCATGCTCATCGGCGTCGCCCTGCTGGGCCTCCTGTCGGAGTCGGCCGACCCGCAGCCGCTGATGCTGGTCATCGACGACGCCCAGTGGCTCGACCGGGCCTCCCTGGACGCCCTGGCCTTCGCCGTCAAGCGCCTGGACGCCGAGCCGGTCACCCTGCTCATCGGGGTACGCACCGGCGACCCGCTGCCCGCGCTCGACCGGCACTGGCCGACCTTCACGCTCGCCCCGCTCGACGCCGGCGCCGCGGGACGGCTCCTCGACCAGCAGCCGCAGAGCCCCACCGGACGCGTCCGTGACCAGGTGATCGAGCAGGCGGCCGGCAACCCCCTGGCCCTCGTCGAACTGGCCCGGGCCGCTGCCACTTCACCCGGCAGCACCCCTACCGGACCGCTACCCCTCACCGGCGAACTGGAGCGGATCTTCGCCGCCCGCCTCGCCGAACTCCCCGCCCCCACCGCACAGTTGCTGCTACTCCTGGCGGCCATGGACACGGCCGACGCGGCGGTCCTCGCGACGGCCGGGCTGCCCGGCGCCGAAGACACCACGTGGCGGCCCGCGGAGGAGGCCGGACTGGTCCGCCGCACCGGCCGGACTGTCCACTTCTCCCACCCCCTCATGCGGTCCGCCGTCTACCACTCCGCTTCCCGCGACGCCCGGCGCGCCGCCCACCACGCACTGGCCGACGTGCTCGGCGACGACGCACCGGACCGCCGCGCCTGGCACCGCGCCGCCGCGGCTCCCGGCCCGGACGCGGGCGCCGCGAAGGCACTGGAGCAGACCGCGGACCGGGCCCGCCGACGCGGCGGCCACGCGGCGGCGGCGCAGGCACTTCAGCGGGCCGCCGACCTCGCACCGGACCGCGCCGAAAGCGCCCGACTGCTCGTCGAGGCCGCCGCCGCGGCCGTGTTCACCGGCGACATCACGTGGGTCGACGAGCTGGCCACCGCGGCGCGTGAACGCACCGACGACGCAAGCCTGTTGGCCACCGCAGCCGTGCACTCCGGCCGCCTCGCGGCACTGACCACCGCCCACACCGTGGTCTTCTCCCGCCTGACGCACGCCGCGCGGCAGTGGACGGCCACGGACCCCGACGCGGCCCTCGACCTGCTCGCCGGCGCGGCGGTGGTCCGCTTCTACTCCGGCGAGGACACCCAACAGCAGGCGATCGGGCGCGTATTGGCGCAACTTCCGCAGGACGAGCCGAGCGCATGGCTGCGCGCCTGGGTACGGACGGTGTCGGATCCCGCAGAGGGCCCGGCCGAGGACCGGGCCGAACTCGTCGCTCTGCTCCCGCAGTTGCTCTCCGACGCGGAGCGCACACGCACACCCGAGCGGCTCACCACCCTCGCGATCATGGCCTGGCTCCTGGACGAGACCCCGCTCGCCATCAGCGCCTTCGACACGGCCTTCGACGGGTGGCAGGCCCACGGCCCGCTGCCGCACGGTCTCGGCGGCGCCGCCGCGTGGGCGTATGTGGAGTACGGGCGGTGGGAACAGGCGCGCGAGGCCTGCGCGCAGATCACCGCGAGTGCCTCGGCGCTCGGCCTCGACCACGCCGTGGCGTGCGCGACGGCGGTGGACGCCTGCGTCCTGGCGTTCCAGGGCGAAGCGGCCCGAGCCCGCTCCCGGGCCGCGGAGGCGCTCGCCCTGATCGATCCACTGGAGAGCCGCTCGGTCGCCGTGTACGTCCGCCGCGCCCTCGGTGCCGCTGCCGGAGCGGAAGGCGCGTACGAGACCGCGTACGACCAACTCCGCCTGGCCTTCACGGCGGAGGGGGATCCCGTGCACTACCACGCGTCCTGGCCGGCTCTCGCGGAGCTGGCCGCCGCCGCGGTCCGCTCCGGGCGCCGCGACGAGGCGTCCGAGATCGTGGAGTGCGCCGCACGCCGGCTCGGTGACGGCGCGTCACCCCGGCGGAGGGCGTTGTTCAGCCGGGCCCGCGCGCTGCTCGCGGACCCGGAGGACGCCGAACCGCACTTCCGGGCGGCGCTCGCCGACCCGGCGCTCGAACGCCGGCCCTTCGAACACGCCCAGACCCTCCTCGACCACGCCGAATGGCTGCGTCGCCGCCGACGCATCACTGAGGCGCGACCGCTGCTCACCACGGCCCTCGAGACCTTCCAGCGCCTCGGAGCCCGCCCGTGGGTGGAGCGCGCCCGGGCGGAATCGCGCGCCGCGGGCCTCGACGTCGCCGCCTCCACCACCCCCGACGCACTGGCCGAACTCTCCCCCCAGCAGCGGCAGATCATCGGGCTCGCCGCCCGCGGCCTGACCAACAGGGAGATCGGCGAGAGGCTCTTCCTCTCGCCGCGCACGGTCGGCTCGCATCTCTACCGCAGCTTCCCCAAACTGGGCATCACCGCCCGCTCGCAGCTGCGCGACCTCTTCGAGGGCGCGCAGCTCGTGTCGGCCGTGGGCAAGCGGGACTGACCGGGCGACTCCTTACGCACCTCGCCCGCGGCTCAGCGGCGCCCGCCGCCACCGCTGGTGCCGCCGTCGCCGCCCTGGCCCCCGGGGCGCACGCACCCGGAGCAGTCCCCGGTCGTGTGTCGCAGGTAGCGATGCTGGTTCGCCAGGTCGACCACCCTGGTCATGGTGGGTTCCTCGGTGGGAAAACCCACGCCGAACCGCTGGTAGAAGACGAGCAGACTGCCGTCGACGCGCTCCACCGCGGCACGGGCCCCGTCGTACGCCGCAGAGGTCAGCCGGCGGAGGTCGATGCGCACCAGCCGCTCGCCGTCGGGCGGAGGGGGAGGCGCGGGACTCTCGCCGTCGGGCGGAGGCGGTGGCGCGGGCCTGTCGATCCGCTCGCCCCACCGGTAGAAGATCCGCTTCACCGGGCCGTCCTCCACCAGCCCGCCGAGGTACTCCTTGAGGATCTGCACGACCCCGTTGTCGCCGAGGTCGGGGATGTCGAAGGTGCGGGTGAGGGCCAGGGAGGTGAGTTCGGCGAAACGGTCGGTCCGCTGTTCGCGCTCCGCGGCGCGCTGTTGGCCCTCGTCGAGCTGGGCGAGCTCTTCGTCGAGGCCGTCGGTCTCCGGCGGCACGGCAGGTTGCGGTGCGGCCGGATCGTCGACGTCGAGGGAGGCGGCCTGGTAGCGGCCGACCTGACGCGCGAGCTGCCGGGCCTCCGGGCTCACGGGCTCCCCGGGCGGCGAGGGCGCCGCCCGGTACACGGCCAGCACCACGGAGCGCAGGCGCGCCGCCGAGCGTGGATGCACCGTCACCTGCCGATGGATCTCGCGGTACGCGGCCTCGGCGCCCGCCGCGTCCTGGCGGCGCTGAGTCTCCAGCGCGTACCTCTTGGCCACCGGCCGCTTCCACGTCCCCTCGGAGACCGGGGCCAGCACGACGGCGAACAGCAGCACGACCATGAGGCCGAGACTGAGCCCGCTGAGGGCACGCCGCCCGAAGTTGACCGCGGCGCCCAACGGCAGCCGTGACTCGCGGAAGCGGGCCGGGCGCAACCGCTCCTGCAAGCGCGCGACGCGCTCCGGCCACCGCAACACCGCGTAAGTGCCGCAGGCCAGCACGGTGTACGCCACGAGCCAGTACTGCCAGGGCACCTCGGTCAGCCCTTGCAGCGATCCCAACACGCCCCGTACAGCGGCAACTTGCTTCGGGCTGAACGCCAACACATTGCCCAGCCACACCACGAACACGGCGAGGACCAGGCCCAGTTGCAGTGACACCACGACGTCGGCCGCCGCCTGCACCGTCGGCCGTGGCGAGTCCTTCAACCGGCGCCAGCCGCGTCGGCAGAGCCAGATCGCGATCGGGAAGAACAGCCCGGCGGCCGGCAGCACGGTCAGTATGTCGCCGTCGACCAGCTGCTCGACGGCCAGGAACACCAGCGCCACACCGGGAAGATGCGGGAGATGCCTCACGACGGCGCGTTCGGACCGGCCGCACCGCTTGATGGCGAGCACCAGCGCCCAGGCGCCGAAGAAGACCAGCACGAGCAGCGGGACAAGCCGGGACGGGAACGACCAGAACAGGGTGGCCAGCAGCGCGACCGGCGCGCCGAGGGCGACCAGGGCGAGGACGAGGGCGGCGACGTACCGGCGGTGCCGGAACCAACGGATCAGCGGTTCGACGACGAACTCGCCCACGGTTCGCGGCAGGATCGAGACGAACGCCGCGAGCCCCAGCCCGAAGACGGCCCCGAAGAACCCGCCGAAGACCGCCGCGAGGACGGTCAGCAGGACAGGGCCGACCCCGTCCACCCCCTGCCGGGAGCCGAGCCGCCAGGCGGCCCAGGCGCCCACGCCGATGGTGACGTACCAGCTCAACTGATCCGCTACGTCACTGGGTTCCTCGGTGTCACCGGTCGGAGCGGGTGCGGGTGCGGGTGCGGGCGCCGTTGGCCGGGCGGTGCGTTGACGGTGGGCGATGGCGAGGAGGACCTCGAGGTGGGGGACCCGGTACTGCGGAATCACGTAGTGGGTCGGGAAGTCGGGGCCGCGCGAGGACACCGCCAGCACACCCTCGTCCGTGGCGGTGATCGACACGACGTCCTGCCAGGTCGTGAAGTCGTCCCGCCCGCGCCTGCGCCGCACGGTCAGCCCGTCCCGGCTCACGACGAGCACTCCGAAGGGGACTTCGGCGCCGTCCAGGACCGCCGCGGTGGTCGGCGCCAGGACCGCGTTCCCGACGGCCTGCTGGATCGCAGGGCCCCACTCGTCCTCGTCCGGGAGCTGGAGGCCCTTGATGAACGTGCGGGTGCGCAGGCCGCGGATACGGGTCGCGTTGAGGAGGGGGCCGCGTCCGGCCGGCCCGAAGGTGATGACCGTCCCCTCAGGGTTGGCGAGCTTGTAGCGTCCCCTGCCGTCCGTGAAGAGCATCGTCGACGACCAGGGGTAGACGGCATCCCGGCCGTTGGAGGCGACGGCCATCACCCCGCGCTCGTACAGACGCAGCTCCGCGCGCGCGTGCCGCCAGTGCCACAGCCCCCTGACGGCAGCCGGCACCAACAGGGCCAGAACGCCCAGGACTTGGGCCACCGTGGCATCGTCCCAGCTGAGGATCGCGCCGACGAGAATCGTCAGGAGGAAGGTCAGGGCAGCGAACGGGATGAGCCGCAGCAGGAGGAACAGATGCGTCAAGGGCCCTCGGTGCGGCGGCTGGTAGGTGCGGCGATGGCTCCCCAGGACAGGGTGCTCCGCCTCGGCCTCTGCACTCCTGAGCTCATCCACCCCGGAGAGTGTTCCGTACAACAGGGTGTCTGGGAAACCTAGTTGGGGTTCGCCCTATGGCCTGGCCTTGTGCCGGGCCGCGACGACGACCGTGGGCGCGGCTACGAAGGCGAGGGCGCCGCACAGGGCCGCGAGGATCGGATAGCTGGTGACGGCTACGACGATGCCGGAGGTCAGGCCGGCGGCAGCGCCCGCGACGGCGATGGCCACGTCGACCAGTCCCTGGACCTTGGCGCGGGTGGCCAGGTGTGTGTTGTCGGTGACGATGGCGGTGCCGGTGACCAGGCCGAAGTTCCAGCCGACGCCGAGCAGGACGAGAGCGAGGGTGATCAGAGGGAAGGAGTGGCCGGGCGCGAGACCGGCGACCACTCCCGCGGCGAGTAGGGTGCCGGCCGTCACGACGCTCATCGCGGTGGTGCCGAAGCGGTCGACGAGGCGGCCGGTCAGCGGCGACGGCAAGTACATGGACCCGGTGTGCAGGGCGATGACCAGGCCGGACGCGGCGGTGCCGAAGCCGTGGGCGTGCATGTGGATGGGCGTCATGGTCATCACGGCGACCATGACGAGCTGGCTGAGGACGAGGACCACGACGCCGACCGGCAGGCCGGGGCCGGACCGGGAGGGGGAGCCCGCGGGGGCGCCCTCGTCGGAGTCTGCGGGCAGGATACGGGCGAGCGTGAGCGGGTCCGGTCGCAGCCAGATCAGGAGGGTGAGGGCGGCCAGTGTGAACGCGACCGTGGAGAGCAGGAACAGGCCGGTCAGCTCGGGCAGGTGGAGGGCGGTCGCGAGGTGCCCGGTGGGGGTGGCGAGCAGGGGCCCCGCGATGCCGCCGACGGTGGTGGCGACGATGACGGTGGAAGTGGCGCGGGCGCGCTGATGGGCCGCGGCGAGGTCGGCTCCCGCGTACCGGGCCTGGAGGTTGGACGTGGTGCCGGCGCCGTACAGGAACAGCGAGACGAACAGCAGCGCGGGGCTGCCGAGCGTGGCCGCGACGACGACTCCTGCTCCGCCGAGGGCGCCGGTGAGATATCCGGCGGCAAGGCCGGGGCGGCGGCCCCGGCGCTGGGAGACGCGTCCGATGACGACGGCGGCGACGGCGGAGCCGGCGGTGAGCAGGGCGATGGGCAGGCCCGACAGTGACGTGTTGTGCAGCATCTCCTTGGCCAGCAGTCCGGCCACGGTGACGCCGGCGGCGAGGCCGGCACCGCTGAGGATCTGGGAGACGAGCAGCACGGTGAGGGTGCGCTTTTGCACCGCGGCTATGGAGGAGGCGGGTGCGGCGGTGGGCGGGGTGCGGATGGGGGTGGAGTGCGGGTGGGTCATGTGGTCCGTGCTTTCGGTGTGCCGGGGTGGCGAACGTCGGTGGGCCGAGGCGGGTTGAGGAGGGTTGAGGCCTGCCCGTTCCGCGTCAGCTCGGGTTGTCCGGCATGTCGTAGGCGTCGGCGATAAGTTCGGTGGAACGCAGCCGGTCCTGGACCGAGTGGCCGACGCTGCCGATCATGAGTTCGTCGGCGCCGGAGTCCCGCTGGACCTGGTCGAGGTGGGCGGTGACCTGGTCGGGGGTGCCGTGCGGGACGTGGGTCAGCCAGCTGTCGACGGCCTGGCGTTCCTGGGCGTCGTAGGTGTAGGCGTCGACTTCCTCGGGGGAGGGCAGCAGGTACGACTTGCGCTGGAACATGCGGAGCATGGCGTGCGCGAGGGTGCCGGCCTGGCGGCGGGCGTCCCGTGTGTCGTGGGAAGCGGCGACCGTGAAGCTGACGAGCGCGTACGGCTCGGACAGTGTCCTGGACGGGGTGAACTGCTCGCGGTACAGGCGCAGGGCGGGCACGACGTCGCGCGGGTTGAAGTGCGCGGCGAAGGCGAACGGCAGGCCGAGCCGGGCGGCGAGCTGCGCCGAGTAGCCGGACGAGCCGAGCAGCCACACCGGCAGGCGGCCGGTGGGCGGGGTGAGGCCGTTGTGGCGGTCCTGGGCGGGGCCGGGCACGGCGTAGACGCGGTCGGCGTAGGGGTGCTCGGTGGGGAAGTCGTCACCGAGGAAGTGCAGGAGTTCGGCGACCTGTTGGGGGAAGTCATCGGCGCCGCTCGCGCCGCGCCGCAGGGCGGCGGCCGTGGCCTGGTCGGTGCCGGGGGCGCGGCCCAGGCCCAGGTCGATGCGGCCGGGGGCGAGGGCGTCGAGCATGCCGAACTGTTCGGCGACGACCAGCGGCGGATGGTTGGGCAGCATGATCCCGCCCGCGCCGAGCCGCAGCCTGCTGGTCTCCGCGGTGAGCCGGGCCAGCAGGACGGGCGGGCTGGAGGTGGAGACACCGGGCATGGCGTGGTGCTCGTTCATCCAGTAGCGGGTGAAGCCGCGCCGGTCGGCGAGCCGGGCGAGTTCGATGCTGCCGGCCAGTGCTTCAGCGGCGCTCTGGCCGGTGCCGGTCATGGCGGAGTCCAGTACGGACAGGGCGGCGGGGGCGGAGCCGTGGCGGGTGCCGCGGATCGGGTCGGTCATGGTGGTGCGGTCCTTCGTTGTGGATGGGTGCGGGGCGGCGCCGGGCGCGGGCCGACAGTCGCGGCAGGTCTCTGTCGGCCGGCGCCCGGCATGCGCGCCCTATGTGTGTGGGGTCAGCCGCGGACGCCGAAGTCGACGCGGTCGGCGAGGCCGGCGGTGGCGAAGGTGGCGGCGAGGTGGTCGCGGCCCTCGGTGAAGTGGGCCCAGCTGTCGTAGTGCACGGGGACCACGCGGCCGGCGTCGAGGATCTGCGCGGCCTCCGCGGCCTGGGCGCTGTCCAGGACGATCAGTGCGCCGTCGAAGACCTCGGTGAAGCGGGGCGCTCCGGCGAAGAGGAGGGCCGTGTCGACGGGGGCGAAGCGCGCGGCGATCTCCTTGACTGCGTCGAGGGAGGCGTTGTCGCCGCTGACGTAGATGGTGGGCAGGTCCTCGCCGGTCAGGACGAATCCGACGACCTCGCCGGTGATCGGCTCGACCTCTTCGCGCGTGCCGGGGCCGTGGATGGCGGGCACGCCGGTCACGGTGACCGTGCCGGGCCCGCCGTCCCGGCGCTCGAGCTCGACCGACTGCCAGTCGGCGAGACCGGTGGCCGCCTCCCCGAGACGCTCCCCGCCGCCGGGGGTGGTGAGCGTCAGCGGGACGTCGGCGAGCAGGGCGCGGCCGGAGACGTCGAGGTTGTCGGCGTGCTCGTCGTGCGAGAGCAGGACCACGTCGATGGGGCCGAGGTCGGACGGGCTGCCGTTGGCCGGTGCCGTCTTGGTCAGTACGGCGCCGGGTGCCGGCTGGTCGCCGGGTCCGTCGAAGGTCGGGTCGGTCAGAAAGCGCAGGCCGCCGTACTCGAAGAGGGCGGTCGGGCCGCCGAAGACGCGGACGGGGAACGGCGTGGTCGGCTGGGCAGGGGTAGACACGAAAAAAGTTCCTCACGGATAGATTGCCTGTTAACCGTGATGAGACTGTACGTATGTCTCACGGATGAAAGCAAGCCGTACCATGAGGAGCATGGAAGAGTTCGTGATGGAAGACGACGCCCTGCCGCCGGCGCCGGGCGAGGCGGAGCACGCCGCGCTTGCCCTGGCCAACAGCGCCGTCGCGCTGCCCGGCGGGCACACGGCCGATCTCCTGGGCACCCCGGCGCGGGCCGAGCAGTGGCTGATGCAGCGCGACCTCGCCCCGGCCGACACCGGAATGGCCGAGACATGTGCGACGCAGCTGCGCTCGCTGCGCGAACAGATCAGGTCTCTCCTGGCATCGCGCGTCGCCGGGCACCCCGCCCTGCCCGCGGCCGTCGCGGCGATCAACGACGCGATGACCCGCGTCCCCACCGCGTCCCTGCTGGTGTGGGACGAGAAGACCGGGCCCCACCGGGCCGCGCCCCACCCCACCACCGCGATCGTCGAGCACGCCCTCGCGGTCATCGCCGCGGACGCCGCCGATCTGCTCACTTCCCCCGACGCGGACCGTCTGACCGCCTGCGCCTCGCCGCCCTGCAACCGCTTCGTGCTCAAGCACGGCCGCCGCCAGTGGTGCTCCACCCGCTGCGGCGACCGTGCCCGCGCCGCCCGTGCGTACGCGCGCCGCAGCCACGCACCGGCGGAGTAGGCCCGGGTGCACCGTCTTGTTCCTGAAGGGCCGCCCACTGTGCCTGACGGCGCTCGCGTGTCTCAGGTGCCGGCGGCTTCGCCTTGAGGGAGTGGAGCCGGGGCCGCAGGGGCGATCGGAGTCCCGACGGAAGGTTCGGCAGGTTCGGCCGGTGGCAGGAGGCGGTCCTCCCACCAGGACAGACCCATGACGGTGGCGAGCAGGACGAAGGGGGCCACGGCTGGAACGATCAGCGTGTACATGAGTACCGCCTGGTCGGATTCGTGCGATGCGGCGGGCAGCGGAACGGTGCCCGCATGGAGCGCATCGAGGCCGTGCCGGGATCACCCGGTGAGCGCGGGCGCCGGAGTGGCCGCGCTCGTGACGCGGCGGGTTCCGGCAGCGATGCGCTTGGTGCGTCCCCAGGGTTGGGAGCGCGAGGGCTGTTCGGTGCTGCCGGGGGCCGGGGCGGCACGGCGTACGCTAGCCCGCCCCACATTCCCTGACCAGGTGTCAAGTGGCCATCTACGCCGCAGGGATGCGCGGTGGCGGCAGGCCGTATCCGCAACTCGCGGGCAGGGCTAGGCTGTTGGGCGAGGCCCCGGTCCCCGGCAGCGATGACCCGATCCCACTCCCGGGAGGCCCGCTGTGTTGATCCTGCTCCTCGTCCTCCTCGCGGTCCTGTTCGGGCTCGGCTTCCTCAACGCGCTGTGGTGGGTGGCCGCGGCCGCACTGATCTTCGCGTTCTTCCACTACGGCCTTGTTGGTGAGGGGAGTTGGGGGCGTCGGGGGGATTCCCGGTACGAAGGCTACGGCGAGTACCGGGACCGCCGGGACCGTCAGGATCGCTGGGAGCGCCGATATCGGCGCCAGCGCCGAGGGCGCACGCTGCGACGGGAGCGACGGGAGCACGAACGCCGCAGGTGATCCGAGAGGTGTCTGCCGGGACACACCTGATGACGTCAGCGTCAGCCGGGACGGACGCCAGGGGCTGACGCCGCCCCCGTGCTCGCCCGGGCCTGAGCCCGTCGGGAACTTCGCGCCAGCTTGACCGGATGCTGCCTCCGTTTTACTCTCGAATGAGAGCGGAGGCAGTATCCGTTTTTTGGCGTAGTGGAACCGTCGGCAGGGATCGGGAGAGCGTATGAGCACCAGTGGACAACAGGCGCGCAAACCCCGCGCCGATGTCCAGCGCAATCGCGCTGCTCTCCTGGAAGCGGCGCAACGACACTTCTTGCGGCACGGCGTCGGCACCTCCCTGGAGGCCGTGGCCAAGGAGGCGGGCGTGGGGCCCGCCACCTTGTACCGGCACTTCCCCACCCGGGAGGCGCTGCTGGCCGCCGTGCTGCAGACGCGCTCCGAAGAGCTGGTGACTCGCCAGGCGGACATCGCGAAGCTCGGTGACCCGGTCGAGGCGCTGGAGCAGTGGCTGCGGGCTCTGGAGGAGTACTTCAGTGCCTTCAGCGGGCTGCCGGAGCCGCTCATGGCCGCGGCCCGGGCGCACGAGCCCGACAACCCGCTCACGCTTCCCTGCGACACCCTCATCTCGGCCACCGGCGAGTACCTGCGCAACGCCCAACTCGCCGGGCGGGTACGGGAGTCGGTGCAGGGATACGACCTGTTCCTTGCGGCCGTCTCGGTCGCCTGGATCCAGGGCACCGGCACCACCGACGAAGCGTCGCTGGACCGGCTGCGTGCGCTCATCGCCAGCGGCTACCGCGAGCGGGACGACCAGGCGTAAGCCCCCGACACCCTCCGACACACCCTTCCGGAATCCTTCAGGCCTCCTTCTGCCGGGCCGCCCGACGACACCTTCATGACAACCGACGGCTACGGCCTGCGGTCATCTCGGCGTGCCCCCGGCCAGAAGCCCCCAAGCTTCGTCGCACCTTCCAACCTTCCAGCCTTCCCAACTTCGAGCCTTCGGGCCGTCGAATCTTCGAGAGGACAAATCGTGAAAATCACTGTTATCGGAGCCGGTGCCATCGGCGGAAATCTCGCCCGCAAGCTCAGCACGGCCGGCCATGACGTCCAGGTCGCGGTCGCCCGAGGCCCCGAAGCCGTCGACGGCCACGTGCTGGAGACCGGGGCCCGCGCGGTGGCGCTCGACAGCGCCGTCCAGGACAGGGACGCCATCATCCTGGCCATCCCCTTCGGCAAGGCCCCGGAACTGGCCGAGCTGTTCACCACCGTGCCCGCCGAGACGGTGGTCATCGACGCCTCCAACTACTACCCGCACCTCAGCGGACGGATCGAGGAGGTGGAGAACGGCGAGATCGAGAGCGTGTGGATCGCCAAGCAGCTGGGGCGGCCCGTGGCCAAGGCATGGAACGCCGCCCTCGCCGAGACCCAGCGGACCAAGGGCGTCCCGGCCGGAACCCCGGGCCGCATCGCCCTCCCGGTCGCCGCGGACTCCGACGAGGACCGGCGGGTGGCCATGCGCCTCGTGGACGACACCGGCTTCGACCCCTTCGACGCGGGCCCGCTGGCCGACTCCTGGCGCCAGCAGCCGATGGGCCCCGCCTACTGCACCGAGTTGACCCTCGATCAGCTGCCGGCGGCGCTGGCCGCGGCCGACCGCGCCAAGGACACCCAGGTGCGCGACAGCGCGATGGAACGCTTCGCCGCCCTGCCGGCCGACCCCACCGTGGACGACGTCGTCGAGATGAACCGCGCCGCCCACCGCTGACGCCCGAACCCAACTCCCCCTGAAGGGAACCGCGTTGACCACCGCCACCCCGTACTTCAGTGACCTCATACGCGCCAGGCACTCCTCCCGGCAGTTCCTGCCCACCCCGCTGCCCGCCGAAGACATCCGTGCCGTCCTGGAAGACGCCCAGTCGGCCCCCTCGAACAGCAACACCCAGCCGTGGCACGTCCACATCGTCTCCGGCGCGGCACGCGACGCCCTGAGCAAGGAACTCCTCGCGGCGTACGAAGAGGACCGGACCTCCCTCGACTTCACCTCGGGCTACGGCGAAGGCATCTACCAGGAGCGCTCGCACCAGCACGCGGCCACCGTCTACGGCGCCCGCGGCGTGGCGCGCTCCGACCTCGAAGGCCGGAAGGAGGTCATCCGCGAGAACCTGCGGTTCTACGGAGCACCCCATGTGGCCCTGCTCTTCATGCCGCAGCTCGGCGACGGTGTGCGCACCGCCGGTGACATGGGCATGTACGCGCAGAACTTCCTGCTCTCGCTGACAGCGCGGGGCTACCACGGCATCCCCCAGGCCGTCCTCGGCGTCTACGCCGACACGGTTCGCCAGTCCCTTGGTGTCACCGAGGACCTCAAGCTGCTGTTCGGCGTCTCCTTCGGCATCGGCGACCGGACCTCACCGATGCATGGCATCGATGTGGGCCGCATCCCGCTGCAGCAGAGCGTGTCCGTGCACGACACCCCCGGCGTCCTCGACGGGCAGTAGGCAACCGCCCGTCAAGGTCATCAGGATCATCGGGACGAGGCCGGGGCCGGGGCGGCGACCGGGGTGTCGTCCCGGGGTGCCGGTGCTGCCGTCCGCTTCGGCGGTCGTACGAGAGCCAGGACGATCAGTCCGCCGAGGGCTGCCGCGCAGGCGGCGAGCAGGAAGACCGTGTCGAGGCCGGTGGCGAAGGCCTGATGCACCATGTGCTGTGCCTCCGCGCTGTGGGCGGCGGGCACGGCCCGCACCAGATGCTGCGCCTGTCCCGCGGCGAGGGCGGAGGCCGCCCGGTCGGGGTCGGGGACGGCGCCGGACGCGGTGAGTGCGTCGGCCGTACGGCTGGTGAAGACCGCGCCGAGGACGGCGATGGCCAGGGTCATGCCCAATTGCCGGAAGGTGTTGACGGCCCCTCCGGCCATGCCTGCCTGCCGCGGCGGCACGGCGGACGTGGCGGCCGAGACCAGCACCGGGGTGGCCAGACCCACGCCGATCCCGGTGACCACGAGACCCCAGACGAGGGAGGTGGCCTCCGCGTCGGCCGTCATCCCCGCGCGCAGCAGCAGCATGCCGGCGGCGATGGACAGGAGCCCGAGGCCGATCGGCAGACGTGGGGCGAGCCGCTGGATGTGGCGGCCTGCGCCGGCGGCGACGAGGAACGCCGCCCCGGCCAGCGGGGTCAGGGCGAGGCCCGCCGCGACCGGGCTCAGGTCCAGCACGGACTGGAGCCATACGGAGAGCAGCACCAGGCAGCCGAAAGCGCCGCCCTGCAGCAGCAGCGCACCACTCATCAGGCCCGCGAACGACGGGCGTCGCAGCAGGGCCAGGTCGAGCATCGGGGCACCGCCGCGCCGTGCCGTGCGGTGCTCGATCAGTACGAACGCGGCCAGGGCCAGGACGCTGACGGCGAAGGTCGCCAGGATCTCGGCCGAGGCCCAGCCCGCCTCAGGACCACGGATGAGCCCGTACGTGAGCGTGGTGGCGGCGACGGTGAAGGCCGTTGCGCCGGGGACGTCGATGCGGACCGGCGCGCCGGTGCCGGACGGCTTGCCCGGCTGGTCGGCGCGGACCACCCGCAACGTCATGGCGATGGCGACCGCCGCGATGGGCAGGTTGACCCAGAAGATCGCCTGCCAGCTGAACTGCTCGGTGAGCAGACCGCCGAGAAGCGGCCCCGCGGCGGCGGCCGCGCCGTTCGCGGCGCCCCAGATGCCGAACGCCGTGCCGCGGTCCCTGCCCTGGTATGAGGAGATCAGCAGGGCGGGGGTCGTCGCGAACATGGCGGCGCCTCCGACGCCCTGCACCACGCGGGCCGCGATCAATACGCCGGCGTCGGGAGTGAGTCCGCACACGAGCGAGGCCAGGCCGAAGAGCCCCAGGCCGTAGACGTAGAACCGCCGGTGCCCGAAGCGGTCCGCCAGGGAACCGGATGCCAGGAGCAGGGCGGCGAGGGCCAGGGCGTATCCGTCGATCACCCATTGCAATGAGGTGAAGGAGGCGTCGAGGTCGTCGGCCATGCTCGGCAGGGCGACGTTCACGATGGTCACGTCCACCAGCAGGATGAAGGCGCCGAGGCAGACGGCCACCAAGGGCCACCACTTGCGCATGTCGTTTCTCCATTCGGATCGTGCGTTGCTTTCGGAGGGGGAGAGCCGGCCGGTGAACGCGTGCACGTCCCCGGCTGCCTCCCTCCCTCCGGCCGATCCTGGAACCCCTTCGGTCAATTCAATGAGCCAAAGACGCCACGATGCTCGGATCCGACACAATGGAATCCATGAAGACGTATCTCGACACCTTCGGCGATGCCGACCGTGAACTGTCGGTCGAGGAGATGGCGCTCGCGCACGCCCTTCAGATCAACGGACGGGCCTCGTTCAAGGAGATCGGCGAGGCCCTGGGGGTGTCCGACCAGACCGCGGCGCGCCGCTGGTCCCGGCTGCGGTCCGCCGGGAAGCTCAGGGTCCTGGGCCTGACCGATCCGATGCGACTCGGCGACTCCTCGTGGGTCGTACGCATCCGGTGCACACCTGACGCGGCCGCCTCCATCGGGGAGGCATTGGCGCGGCGCCCGGACACGACGTGGGTCAGCCTCAGCTCCGGCGGCACCGAACTCGTCTGCTCGGTGCGGACCCGGGGGCCGGGCCTTCGGGAGCCGTTGCTTCTGCAGAAACTGCCGCGCACACCGCAGGTGATGGACGTATCGGCGCACTGCCTGCTGCACGTCTTCTTCGGCAAGGACCTCAGCTCGATCAACAAGATCGGGCCACTGACACCCGCGCAGGTCGCGGCCCTCACGCCGCCGTCCGTGCCGAAGCGCGCCACGGACGCGGCCCCCGCGGTGACGCTGGACGACGGCGACCGCCAGCTGCTCGACCTGCTGGCCCGGGACGGCAGGGCGGCGCCGGGGGAGCTGGCCGCCGCGACGGGCCTGTCGCAGTCGACGGTGCGCCGCCGGATCGCCGAGCTCAGGGCGGCCGGAGTCCTCTACTTCGACGTCGAGTACCGCCTGGACGTCCTCCAGCGGAACTTCCGGGCGGCACTGTGGCTGGAGATCGACCCGGCCCGCCTCGCCGAGGCAGGCGAGGCGCTGGCCACCCACCCCGAAGTGCCCTTCGCCGCCGCGGTGACGGGGACGGCCAACCTGTACGCCAGCGTGGACGCCACGAGCGCACAACACTTCTACCGCTACCTGACCGGCCCGGTGGCCACCTTGCCCGGCCTCCGCCACACAACGACGGCCCCCGTCCACCGCACCTTCAAGGGCCCGGGCCCCTACCTCCCGGCCGCGGGGTGAGCTTCGCCGTGTGGGAGATCGTCCTCCACCTGACCCCGCTGACCGTGGCGGGGTTCCTGCTGTTGTGCGCCGCTCTGCCCTGGGCGGCGACAGCGCTGCAGGCCCGTGCCCGGGAGGTCGTCCCGGTGTTGTCCCGCGCTCTGTTGGTGCTCTGCCTCCTGGCCGTTCTGGCGGCGACCCTGATCCCCGACCAGTCGCTGGGCAGTGGCGGGCAGCGCTACGTCGCCTGGCTGCCGGGTGAGGGGCTGTGGGGTGGCCGCATGGGCACGCTCGGGATGGGCGACATGGAACGCGAGATGATCCTGCGGCTGCAGTTGGCGAACGCGTTGATGTTCGTCCCGCTCGGCCTCCTCCTCGTCCTCGCGAGCCGTCAACCGCGCCTGGGGCGTGCGGCCTTGGCCTGTCTGGTCCTGAGCCTTCTCATCGAGGCGGCGCAGTACGCGATGAACGCCGGCCGCACCGTCGACATCGACGACGTGCTCTTCAACACGCTCGGCGGCGGGCTAGGAGGCCTCCTCGCCTATCTGCCGCACCGGACACTGAGGCCCGCGTCGCAGCCGCGGCACGCCCAATGACCGTACAGAGGAGGCCTGTTCGCATGAACGGAATGGATTCCTACTTGTTGACGAAGCCCATGTGCGTCGCGTTGTAGCGGTCGCCGTGCACACCCACCCGGTCCGCCAGGGTGTCGAGGTCGGCGATCTCGTCGGCGGAGAGCGGGACTTGGGTGGCGGCGGCGTTCTCCTCGAGGCGTGTGATGCGGCGGGTGCCGGGGATGGGGACGATCCAGGGCTGCTTGACCAGGAGCCAGGCCAGTGCGATCTGGCCGGGGGAGGCGTGCTTGGTCTTGGCGAGGGTGGCGATGTGGTCGATCAGGGCCTGGTTGGCGGCGAGGTTGTCCTGGTCGAAGCGCGGGACCCTGGAGCGGATGTCGCCTTCGGTGAACGTGGTCGTGGTGTCGACGGTGCCGGTGAGGAAGCCCTTGCCGAGCGGGCTGAACGGTACGAAGCCGATGCCGAGTTCGGCGAGGGTGGGCAGGACCTCGGGTTCGGGGTCGCGGGTCCACAGTGAGTATTCGCTCTGCACGGCGGTCACGGGGTGCACGGCGTGCGCCCTGCGGATCGTGCCGGCCGCCGCCTCGGAGAGGCCGAAGTGGCGTACCTTGCCCGCCTGTACGAGTTCGGCGACCGCGCCGGCGACGTCCTCGATCGGGACGTCGGGGTCGACGCGGTGCTGGTAGAAGAGGTCGATGGTGTCGGTGCGCAGGCGGCGCAGCGAGGCGTCGGCGACGCGCTTGATCTGTTCGGGGCGGCTGTTGACCCCGTTCATCGTGCCGTTGTCGATGTTCCAGCCGAACTTGGTGGCGAGGACGACCTGGTCGCGCACCGGGGCGAGGGCCTCGCCCACCAACTCCTCGTTGACGTAGGGGCCGTAGACCTCGGCGGTGTCGAAGAAGGTGATGCCCCGGTCGACGGCGCCGCGGAGCACGCCGATCATGTCCGCGCGGTCGCCGGGGTTGGGGCCGTAGCTCTGGGACATGCCCATGCAGCCCAGACCGATCGCCGAGACCTTGAGGCCCTGGCCGAGTGTGCGGGTGTGCATCGTGGGGCTCCTTGTGGGGTCGACGTTGCGCGCGAGGTGACGTCGGGAATCCCCGGACGTCGCTCGCTGTACTCACGCACTCCAGGCTAGATCGGCCCGCCGGGATGAGGGGGGCCCTGTTGGTACCTGGAACGGCAGTACGGTGCGCGTTTCGAGGCGGTCCTGCCGACGTCGGCACGCTCAGGGCTCCGGCGGCCTCCGGGGCCCTCGGCGCTGGTCGCCGCTGTGCCGGCGGAGATGGTCGGTGTGGCGGGCGATGTCGTCCACGCGGGCCGCGAGTTCGGGGTGGCCGGATGTCAGATACGTGTGCGTGTCCGTCAGGGGGCCGACCAGGGCGGCCGCGTCGTTGTCGGCGAGGGCGGCGTTGAGCTCGACGAGTGGAGTGCGGGCGGCGGCGGAGAGGTCGGCGAGCGCGGTGATCTGGCCCGCGAGTCGGCGCAGGTCCCCGGCGTTGGCGCGGGCCCAGGCGGTGACGGTGCGGTCGGCGGCGCGGCGGTCGCGGGTGGCCTGTACCCGCTGCTCACCCGTGGAGCCGGGGTTTCCGGGGCGCACGCGGAGGTAGCGGCGTTCGGCGGCCTGGCGGCTGGAGACGCCGAGGGGGTGGGCGAGGTCGGCCCAGCTGGCGCCGGCGTCCCGGGCCTCTTCGATCAGGCCCGGTTCCCACTCGGCGAGCTGATCGCGCACCTCGCGCAGCAGCAGAAGCGCGGCGAGTGCCTGCTCCGAGCCGCCCTGTCCGGGTTCGGGGTGCTCCCCGTCCCGTGAGGTCCGGGCGGTGCGCAGGGCCTCGTGGATCGTGTTCAGCGCCGAGCCGGCGAGGAAGGACGTGGGCGTGAGACCGCCGGGGCGGGAAGCGGGCTGATCGTCATGGGTCATGGAGCCTCCAACGCTGTCGTCGTCCCGATGACGTTCTGCTTGTCATCACTTCGATGACATGTTACAACGTGGTCAGGTCAACCGCATTGGCAGGAACGTGCCTGACCCGAACACTGGAGGTGTTTCACGATGTTGATGCGCACCGACCCCTTCCGTGAGCTCGACCGACTCACCCGGCAGGTCCTGGACACGAACGGCACCTGGTCGCGGCCGTCCGTGATGCCGATGGACGCCTACCGCGAGGGTGATGAGTACGTGATCACCCTCGACCTGCCGGGCGTCCCCACGGACGCGATCGACATCGACGTCGAGCGGAACATGCTGACCGTCAAGGCCGAGCGGCGGCCCGTCGCCAAGGCGGAGGACGTGCAGATGGAGCTCTCCGAGCGCCCTCTGGGCGTCTTCTCCCGCCAGGTCGTGCTGGCCGACACCCTTGACACCGAGCACATCAAGGCGGACTACGACGCGGGTGTGCTGACCCTGCGTATCCCGATCGCCGAGCGCGCCAAGCCCCGCAAGATCGCCATCGGCGGCGGCTCCGCGCACAAGGAGATCAGCGGCTGAGTCCCCTCCCGGCCGCGCCGGAGACACGGGGACGGCCCTCCGCGGCCGTCCCCGTCCATCGCTCGCGTTCCCGCGTCAGGTCGAGGAACGCGGCGACCACAGAAAATTGGACAAGGAAGGAATCCGCGCCACCGATGTTTTCCCTGCAAGAGCCGAGCCGGCACGCCGTGGGCACGACGTTCGAGCAGATGCTGGAAAAGGTGCGGTACGAGGGTGCGTACCCCACCCGCGCGCGGGCCGAGGAGGCCGTGCGCGCCGTGCTGGCCGCCCTCGGGCGCCAGGTCACGGGTGATGAGCGCGTGGAGCTCGCGGCCAGGCTGCCGTACGAGGCCGCCGTCGTCCTCACATCCGAGATCCCCGCCGCCGAACCGCTGACCGGCTGGGGCTTCGTCAACGATCTGGCATCCCGCACCGGCGGCACCGCCGCCACCACCCGCTGGGACGCCGGTACCGTCCTGCGCATCGTGGCCCGGCTCGCCGGCGAGGGTCTCCTCGACCGCGTCCTCGCCCAACTCCCCGCCGGCTACGCCCTGCTGTTCGGCCGCGCCGAGCTCACCCAGACGGCCCGCCGCGCGGGGAACGGTGAACCACTGTGCGCGTGACACCGCAACCGAACGGCCCGAGGACTCGCTGAACTCGCCCCGGTAGCCCGTCAGTTGACGGGCGGCCGGGGCGCAGCCACGGCCCGGAGGAAGTTCTGGGTGAAGGCCTCGAGGGCGTCGTCGGTTCCGGGCAGGTCGACCCCGTCCAACTGGTCGATGCTGGGCCGCAGCAGGAAGTGGAGGACGACCGGGCTGACCATCTGCTGGATGAGCAGAAGGGGAGGGAGGTCCCGGACGCGTCCGGCGTCGATCTCCTCGGCGAGCCACTGCCCGATGCCGTTGAGCAATCGGGGGTAGATGCGCTGGAACATCGCCTGGACGGTGGTGTCGCCGGGGCGGGCCAGGACCTGGGCGAACACGGCGGGCAGGACGCGGGGTTCGCGCCTGAGCGCGTCGGCCAGGAGCCGGTGGATGCGGCGGACGGTGGCCTGAACGTCGACTCCCACCGTGCCTCCGCCGCCCGGCTACGGTTCGAGGAATTCCAGCGCCCGGGCGACGAAGGCGTCGTGGTACTGGAAGATGCCGCCGTGTCCCGCGTCGGGGTAGAGGGGGACGAGCTCGCCCTGGGGCAAACGGGCCGCCAGATCAAGGGAGTTGACGCTCGGGACCATCCGGTCGCTCTCCCCGTTGGCCACCAGCGCCGGCTGGTGGATGCGCGACAGATCGGCGGGAGCCCGGGTGCCCCAGCGGCGGATGGCCTTGAGCTGGGCACGGAACGACGACAGGGAGATGGCCTTGTCGCGGTCGTCGGTGCGTTCCTTGAGGCGGTTCAGGAAGGCGTGGGCCGCCCGTCGGCCACCGGTGGTGCGGGTGAAGAAGAGGTAGTGCTTGGGGTCCTTGAAGGTCAGGACACCCCTGAGCATGTCCTTGACGGTGATACCGGTGACCTTGTCGATGCCCGTGCCTCCGGCGGGGCCCGTGCCCGCGAGGATCAACTTGCGTACGAGGTCCGGCTCCTGGGCCGCGATGACCTGGGCGACGAAGCCGCCCATCGACAGGCCGAGCAGGTCGACGCGGTCGTGGCCGAGGGCCTTGATGAACTGGATGGTGTCTCGGGCCATCGCCTCGATGGTGTCGGGCGTGGTGCCACCGGAGGCACCGACGCCACGGTTGTCGTAGGTGATGACCCGGCGGCGGGCGGCGAGTCCGTCGACGACGCGGGGATCCCAGTTGTCCAGGACGGCGGACAGGTGGTTGAGGAGGATCAGCGGCACGCCGTCGTCCGAACCATGCTGCCGGTAGGCGAAGTTGACGCCGCTTACGGGCACGAAGCGCGTCGGTGCGTTCTTGGACGATGACGGGGAGGGTGTGGGGGAAGGGGACGGTGCGCTCATGGCGGAGTCCTGGGTGGGGGAGGGGGTGGTGTGTGGATGTGGGCGGTGGCGAGGGTGGCTCTGCGGCCGCCCGGCGGGGGTGGCTCCGGTGGTCTCAGGTCATGGAGACGACGACCTTGCCGGCCTTCGCGCGGCCCTTCTCGACGTACTCCATGGCCTGGAGGGTCTCGTCGAACGGGAAGACGCGGTCGACGACGGGGTGGATCTTCCCCGCGTCGACGAGGGGAGTGATGGCGCGGAGCTGGATGCCGCTGGCCCTCATGAACAGGAACGAGTACGTCACCCCGAGGCGCTTGGCCCGGCGGCGGGTCTTGAAGCTGAGAGCGGTCATGGCCAGGCGCAGGACCGGATTCGCGCCGAGTTCGCGGGCGAAGGACGGATCCGGCGGGCCCGCGACGGAGATGGCGGTGCCGCCGGGCTTGAGGATGCGCAGGGACTTGGCGAGGTTGTCGCCGCCGAGGCTGTCCAGGACGACGTCGTAGCCGTCGAGGAGGGTCTCGAAGTCCTGCGTGCGGTAGTCGATGACCTCGTCGGCGCCGAGTTCCTTGGCGAGGTCGACCTTGGCGGTGCTCACGGTGGTGGCGACGTGTGCGCCGAGTGCCTTCGCGAGCTGGACGGCGATGGAGCCGAGGCCGCCGGCGCCCGCGTGGACGAGGACCTTCTGGCCGGGCTGTACGTGGGCCCGCTCGACCAGCGCCTGCCAGGCGGTGAGGGCGACCAGGGGGAGCGAGGCGGCCTCGGTCATGGTGAGGGTGGCGGGCTTGGGTGCCAGGTCGTCCTGGTGGACCGCGATGAGCTCGGCGAAGGTGCCGATGCGGTCCTTGTCGGGGCGGGCGTAGACCTCGTCGCCGACCGCGAACTGCGTTACGTCGGGGCCGACTTGGACGACCGTTCCGGCGAGGTCATTGCCCAGGACGAGGGGGAGTCGGTAGGGCAGGAACGCCTTGAAGTCGCCGTTGCGGATCCTCGTGTCCAGCGGGTTGACGCCCGCCGCATGGATCTTGACCAGGACGTCGTCGGCGCCGACGACGGGGTCGGGGACCTCGGCGGCACGTATGCCGCCCGCGTCGCCGTACTTCTCGACCCTGAAGGCCTTCATCGTCGTCTCCGTTTCGGGGATACGGGTGGTTCAGGCCACCGGTGCGGCGGGCTGGATGACGTGGTCGGCGGCGCCGCCCTGGAGGCGGTCCAGCGAGCCGGCGATCCCCTCGTGGGGCACGCCGAGCGGCACCGCGCTGACCTCGGTGAGCCGGGCGTACTGCTCGTCGGTCAGCCGGACGTCGAGGGCGCCGAGGTAGCTGTCGAGCTGAGCGAGGCTGCGCGGGCCGATGATCGGGACGAGCGTGGCCACCGAGCGGGCGGCGCGCTCGCGCACCCAGGCCACCGCCACCTGCGCGGGTGTCGCGCCGGTCTCCTCGGCGACGGCCAGGACGGCGTCGACGACGGCGGTCTTCTGGCCGGTGTCCTCGGTGTGGATGACCATGCCCAGGTCGCTCAGACGACCGTCGGCGGAGGTCCGGTACTTGCCGGTGAGCAGTCCGCCGCCGAGCGGGGACCACAGGGCGGCGCCGAGCCCGAGGCTCTCGGCCATCGGCAGCAGCTCGCGGTCGGCGGTGCGCTCGACGAGGCTGTATTCGTGCTGGATGCCGATGATCGGGGCCTGGTTCCTGAGGTCGGCGAGGGTCACCGCGCGCGAGACGCGCCAGGCCGGGAAATTGGACAGCGCGGCGTGATGGATCTTGCCGGCGCGCACCAGATCGTCGAGTCCACGCAGGAGCTCTTCCATCGGCGTGAGCTCGTCGGGGAAGTGCACCCACAGCAGGTCGATGTACTCGGTGCCCAGGCGCTTCAGGCTGGCCTCCACCGAGGCGACCATGTTCTTGCGGCTGTTTCCCGTCTTGGAGATGTCCGGCTGCGGGGCGGCGCCGAGGGTGAACTTGGTGGCCAGGACGAAGTGATCGCGGTCGGCCGAGATCAGCTTCCCGGTCAGCTCCTCCGACTCGCCGAACTGGTAGCCGTCCGCGCTGTCGAGGAAGGTGCCGCCGGCCTCGGCGAACCGGTCGAAGATCCGGCGGGCCTCGTCGGGTTCGGCCCCGGCACCCCAGCCGGTGCCGAAGTTCGCGGTGCCGAGCGCGTACTCGGACACACGCAGCCCGGTCCGGTGGCCGAAGGTCGTGTAGCGCATGAGATGTCCTTGCGTGGGAGGGGCGCTGAACGGGATGGGTACGGCCGCGGGGCTCAGGCGGCGTTCGGCTGCGGCGTGCCGGCCAGCGCCTGCTTGACCTGCCGGGTCAGCTCGTCGGCGACGATCTCGGGCAGGCCCGCCTCGATGCCGTCCAGGGCCTGGGTCGCGACGTCGGAGGCGGAGACCTTCTGGTCGGCGGGGACCTCGGCGGCCATGTCGGTGTCCATGTAGCCGACGTGCAGCGCGGAGACGGTGATGCCGCGCGGCGCCAGTTCCTCGCGGCTCGCGCCGCTCAGCGCCCAGGCGGCGGCCTTGGACGCGGCGTAGGAGCCGAGGCCCGCCGGGTGGTACCAGGACAGGACGGACAGGACATTGAGCACGGCGCCGCCGCCGTTGCCCTCGATCACGGGGGCGAAGGCGCGGGTCGCGGCGAGCGGGCCGAAGAAGTTGGTGTCCATCTCCTGGCGCACCTTGTCCAGGTCGCCGTCGACCAGCGTGGCGCCGGTGGAGATGCCCGCGTTGTTGATCAGCAGCGTCGCGTCGGAGGCGGTGCGGGCGGCCTCCCGGATCGACTCCTCGTCCGTGACGTCCAGGCGCAGCGGGGTGACACCCGGCAGGTCGACCGTCTCGGGGCGGCGGGCCGCCGCGTAGACCTTCGCGCCGCGCTCCACGAGCTGGGCGGCGAGGTGTCGGCCGAGACCCCGGTTGGCGCCGGTGACGACCGCGACGGTGTTCTTGAGTTCCATGTCTGATCCTGCTTCCGGTAGGGGCGGGCGCCGTCCGGTCACCCGCGTCCAACAAATATAGATTACGATGACAATCTAAACACTGGACTACGATAGATGCCAGTCGACATCCAAACTTGGTTCACGTCACCGGGTTCACGTAGGAGCACGCAGGAGGTTGCCATGGGCCGCGTATCGCAGGCGCAGGCGGAGGAGAACCGCAGGCGCGTCGTGGACACCGCATCGCGGCTGTTCAGGGAGCAGGGCACGCAGGTCAGCGTCGCCGACCTGATGAAGGCGGCCGGTCTGACCCACGGCGCCTTCTACAAGCAGTTCGCTTCCAAGGAAGCGCTCGTCGACGAGGCCACCGCCCACGCGATCGACGAGCTCGCCCAGCGGTACGCCGCCGGGCTCGAGCAGTGCGACGGTCGGCGCGACGACGCCCAGCGCACGCTGATCGACACCTACCTCTCCGTCGAACACCGCGACAACATGGCGGACGGCTGCCCGGTCGCCGCGCTCGCGACCGACATCGCCCGCACCCCCGACGCCCAGGAGGCCCGCCGCGTCTACGCCGACGGGGTGGCCGACTTCGCCGACTTCCTCGCCGATGACGACCAGGACGGCCTCGCCCGCCTGAGCACCCTGTTCGGCGCGCTCGTCCTGTCCCGCGCCACCAAGGGCTCCCCGCTCTCCGAACGGATCCTGACCGCCGCGCACGCGGCGCTGACCGAAGCCGACTGACCGGCGGTGCCACCTCTAGGGGGTGGCACGCTCAGGGCGCGGCTCGGTCTACCGCCTCACCGGGACGGGGTCGCGGCTGCTGGCTGTCCGCCGCCGGCTCCCGGGCCGTGTGTGGCGCCACCGGTCGGCGGCCGCCGCGCGTGGACCAGGCCGCGATCACGACCAGAGCGCAGATCAGCACCAGTGTCAGCGGCCGGAGACCGCCGTGGAAGGAGGCTTCCGCGAGGTATGTGGCGCCGGGGAGGCAGGTGAGGAGCACCATGCTCACCATCGGATCGGTTCGTTGCAGACCGGTCTGGAGCAGGAACAGGGGGAGCGTCACCGCGAGCACGCCGGTCGCGATCAGCTCCGGTGTCTCCCACGTCGGCCGCTGCCCGTCGGCGACCGTGCCGAGCAGCAGCAACGCCCCGCACACGTACGTCAGATGGAAGCGGTGCGCGGTGACGCGCACCGCGTCGATGCCTTGGCGGCCCAGGCGGGCGGACACCAGGGCGAGCAGTGCGGCGCCGATCCCCGCGAGCAGTACGAGGCCGAGTCCGGCGAGCGCCCGGCCCCGCCCCAGGTCGATGCTCTCGCTGAAGCTGAGGGCGACGGCGAGTCCGGTCAGGGCCAGGAGGAGGGCGGCCGTCCAGGCGCGCGGGCCGGGCCGGGAGCCGAGGCGGGTGAGGCCCAAGAAGGCCAGGACGAGGGGGCCGACCGCGGTCTCGACCCCGGTGGCCAGCGCGGACGGCACCCAGCTCAGCGCCACGTAGAAGCCGAGGAAGGTGACGGCCGTGAGAACGTTCACGAGGATCAGGGAGCCGGCCCGCCAGGGCGGCCGGGCGGGCCGGCCCGGGCCCCGGTCGACACGTCGGCGCAGCAGGAGCACCACGTTGAACACGAGCGCCGCTGTGCCGAATCCGGCGCAGGACAGGGCGAGGCTGTCGGCCGCCGAGAGTCGGCCCGACACCATGCCGTACACCGTGGCCTGAAGCAGCACCGAGGCCACGACGCACAGCACCGGCATGCTCACGACCCCGTCTCCGTGTACGGCATGTCTCTCCCATGGTGAGGTGGCGGGGAACAGGAAGGCTGTGCGGGCGGACCCAGTGGTGGAGGTGGGCTCAGCGGTAGAGGCTCAGTCGGCCCGTGAGGGAGTCCACGTCCTGCCGAGGACCGAACAGCATCAGCCCCAAGTAGCGGATGTCCTCCGGCTTCGTGCCGCCGAGGGAGTCCAGGAAGGCCTCGTACGTGCGGGACTCCTGCGCCACGTGGTTCATGTCGACGACCACCAACTCCCGCTGCCCGCAGGCCTGTTCGTGCAAGGTGTGCAGCTGCTCGGCGGTGGCCTTGAGGACGGGCACGGCGTGTGTGCTCATTCCCGGCCGGATGTGTCCCGCCGCGTCCCGACTGTCCCCACCGACCAGGTCGGGAACGTGCCGGCCGAGACTGATCCCCAGGAGTGCCGCGGTGTTCAGGGCGACCCCTGTGGGGAGATCCTTGGCGATGACGGTGACGACCTTGGTCGACAGGGGCATGGCTGTACCTTCTCGGTTCGTTCGTGGTGCGTTGCGGCAGTGTCCTGAGGGGCGCCCGAACAGGACCCTAGGCGCCCGGTGAACTGCGTGCCCCGCCCCATGAACGTCCTTCGAATACAGCCGGACGGTGCCGGGTGCCGCCGAATTTTCGGTGGGCGGCAGGTGCTTCCGGCGGAACGACGTACGGCTTGAAGAAGGCGCGCCGCGTCTCATGTGCGGTGCCGGCCCGTACCGCCCTTCCCCGGTGCGGCCGGTGCGACCACCTCGTTCTGAAGGTGCTCGTAGACGATGGAAGTGCGCACGTCGGCGACCTCCCGCCGCTCGGTGAGACTGTCGATCACGAAGTCGTAGAGGTGCTGCGTGCTCGGCACGGCCATGTGCAGGAGGAAATCGTCTCCGCCCGTGGTGACGAAGATGCCGACCACCTCGGGGAAGACGCGGACCCACTCCCTGAACGACTCCAGAACGGGCCGCGACGGTGGCCGGATCCGTACGGAGACCAGCGCCTGGACGGGGCGGCCGATCGCCGCCAGGTCCACCTGGGCCGTGAAGCCGGTGATGACTCCACGCCTCCTCAGTGCCCGCAGTCGCTCCAAGGAAGTCGACGGCGCGACACCGACGCTCGCCGCGAGTTCGCGATTCGTCATCCTGGCGTCGGCCTGGACGGCGCGAAGGATGGCCACGTCCAGCTCGTCGAGTTCCATCTCGCCTCTCCTCACGGCGACCAACGTCAAGATCACTTTAGGCGGTCGGGAGACGCACGGGCGGACCCGGTTACGACGACTTACGACTGCTTACGACGACTCCCGCACCACCAACTCCGTGTCCAGCACCAGCCGAGTGCGCGGAGCGGCCGGATTCTCGATCTCGCGCAGGAGAGTGCGCGCGATCGTGCCGCCGATCTCCTCCGTGGGCTGGCGGACCGTCGTGAGCGGCGGGTTGGTGTGGCGGGCGAGGTAGGAGTCCTCGAATCCGACGACCGAGACATCCTCCGGCACGCGGCGACCCTGGGCGCGCAGTTCGAGGAGGATGCCCGCGGCCATCAGGTCGGAGGCGGCGAACACGGCGTCCAGGTCCAGGGAACGTTCAAGTAGCGAACGCATCGCCGCGCGGGCCCCTTCCTCGGTGAAGTCGCCGACCTCGACCAGGTGTTCCTCAACGGGGATGCCCGCCTGGACGAGCGCTTCCCGGCAGCCGCGCAACCGGCTGCGGCCGACCTCCATGTCCTGGGGGCCCGCGACGGTGGCGATCCGGCGCCGACCGCGGTCCAGGAGGTGGCGCACGGCGGCGGCGGCCCCGCCCCGGTTGTCGGCGCAGACGTAACTGAGCGGGTCGTCCTCGCGGCGGCGGCCCGCGAGCACGGTCGGCAGCCCGGCCGACTCCAACAGGCCCGGCAGGACGTCGTGTTCGTGCACCGAGACCAACAGGACGCCGTCGACCCGGCGTTCGGCGACGGACCGGGTGAGCTGGTCGCGTTCGGCCTGGTCGCGGACGAGCGTCAGCTGGAGCTGGGTTCGCGTGTCGGCGAGCGCGGCGCTCACCCCGCGGATCACCGCCGAGAAGTAGGGCTCCGAGCCGAGCCGGCTCTCGGACTCGGGGATGACCAGGGCGACGGCGTTGGTACGGCTGGTGACCAGGCCGCGGGCCACCGAATTGGGGACGTAGCCCAGCTCCGCGATGGCGTTGAGGACGGCCTCGCGCGCCTTCTCGCTGACCAGCTCCGAGCCGTTCACCACGCGGGAGACGGTGGTGCGCCCGACGCCGGCCCGCGCCGCCACGGTCTTGATGGTCGGCCGCGCCCCGGCCGCCCCGCTCTGCTCGCGGTCCCGGCGCGCGGCCGGTTCTTGGGGCGCGCCCTGTTCCCGGCGTGCGTCCGGTTCCTGGCTGCCGTCCCCCGGCAAGCGACTGCCGTCCCCCGGCTCCCGGCCGCCACTGCCGACCCGCCGCCCCCGACCCCCGCCCCGCCCCGGGCCCGTCACTTCTCGTGTCGTGTCGCCGCTCATCGTTCCGGATCCTCCAATTCCCCTTCGGGGCCGCCCTGTTGGGGGTGCGACCCTCCCGGCCCCCTCCCGGCCTGCGCATTCTGCCAGTTGACACCCCGATTCTGCCCGCTCCGTGGCCCCTTCCCGGAAGGGGTGGTCGATAACGAGCTGGAAACGAGCTGGATTCGACTTCTTGACACGGGAGTTGTCGGGCGGCCAGTCTTCCTGAAACTCAGTGGGTACGTTCCCACCAACTCACCAGCAGGCCGACCGGAGGCCGCGAACCCTCTTCGCGGACCTCCGGAAAACCCGCTCTGAGCTGGGAACTTGATGATGCCTGCCGCGGGCGGCCGAGCTTTGGGCCGACTCGTGCCACCGGTGCGTCGGCGCCGTCTTATGGAGGACGTTCATGCTCAAGGTCGAGCGGAAACTGCGTACAAAAGTCACAGCTGTGCTGGCTTGCACAGCGGCGGGCGCCCTGCTCGCGGGATGCGGCGGCGGGGGTGCCGGAGCCACCGGCGGCGGCGTCAAGGACGGCAAGGTCACCATCACCATGGGCCTGTACGGCGTGATGGGCTTCAAGGAGACCGGCCTGATCGAGAAGTACGAGAAGGAGAACCCGAACGTCACCGTCAAGGTTGAGGCGGCCGGCGACGAGCAGACGTACTACACCGCCTTGCAGACCCACCTGGCCAGCGGTTCCGGTCTCAAGGACGTCCAGGGCATCGAGGTGGGACGGGCCAAGGAGATAACCGAGACGCAGGCCGCCAAGTTCGCGGACCTCGCCGGCCTCAAGGGCACCGACCACTTCCAGCCGTGGAAGCAGGGGCAGATCACCACGAAGGACGACAAGGTCCTCGGCCTGGGCACGGACACCGGCCCGATGGCGGTCTGTTACCGCAAGGACCTGTTCGAGCAGGCAGGGCTTCCCACCGACCGTGAGAAGGTCGGCAAGCTGTGGGCGGGCGACTGGAAGAAGTACGTCGAGACCGGCGAGAAGTTCGCCAAGGGCAACAAGAACAAGAAGGTCTCGTATCTGGACTCCGCCTCCGGCCTGTTCAACGCCATGGTCTACGGCAGCTCCCAGCAGTACTACGACAAGTCCGGCAAGCTGATCTACAAGACGAACCCGGCGATCAAGGAGGCCTGGGACCTGTCGACCGAGGCGGCCACGAAGGACCTGACCGCCAAGTTGCCGCAGTTCCAGCCGGGTTGGGACCCGGGGCTCGCCAACGGCACTTTCGCCACCACGGTCTGCCCGGCCTGGATGCTCGCGCACATCAGCGACAAGGCCGGGGACGCCAACAAGGGCAAGTGGGACGTCGCCAAGGCCCCCAAGGGCGCCAACTGGGGCGGCTCCTTCCTCGGGGTCACCGAGAAGAGTCCGGTGAAGGACGAGGCCAAGAAGCTCGTGGCGTGGCTGACCGCTCCCGAGCAGCAGGCCTACCTCTTCGAGAAGCTGGGCAACTTCCCGTCCTCCAAGACCGCGCTCGAGGACCCGAAGGTGAAGGACGCCAAGTCGGAGTACTTCTCCGGAGCACCGACCGGCCAGATCTTCGGGGAGGCGGCCAACGAGGTGCCCGCCGAGCAGGTGCTCGGCCGTAAGGACGGCACCATCAAGGACATCTTCTCGCAGGGCCTCCAGCTGGTGGAGAACGGCAAGGCTCCGGCCCAGGCCTGGAAGACCACCGACGAGCGGATCAAGAAGAGCGTCGGCTGACGCGTACGGACCGAGCGGGTGCGGCCGGAGTCCCGCCGGCCGCCCCGCCGCCCCATCGCTCACCCCGCTCGCCCTACCGTGCCCGCCCGCCCGATGGAAGGACCCCGGTGGCCGCCTCCACCCAGCTCGGCTCGTCCGCCGAGCCACCCCCGACACACGGCTCGCCCGCGAAGCCGAATCCGAATCAGGATCCGAACGGCCTCGGCAAGTCCCGTTCGGCCAAGGCCCGTTCGAAGATCCCGTTCCTGCACCGCCTCGATGTGAAGGGCGCGCCCTACGCCTTCATCGCCCCGTTCTTCGTCATCTTCGCCGCGTTCAGCTTCTATCCGCTGATCTACACGGCCTGGATCTCTTTCCACCAGGTCGAGCTGTCCACCTTCGACGTCATGACGTGGCAGGGCCTGGACAACTACACGGCACTGTTCGCCGACGAGCGGTTCTGGAACGCGCTGCGCAACACCATCACCATCGGCGTGATCTCCACGGTCCCGCAGCTGCTCATGGCCCTCGGCCTGGCACACCTGCTCAACTACAAGATGCGCGGCTCGACCTTCTTCCGGGTCGCCGCCATCACCCCGTACGCCACCTCGGTCGGAGCCGCGGCGCTCGTCTTCACGATGCTCTTCCAGCGCGACTTCGGCATGATCAACTGGGGTCTCGGTCTCATCGGCATCGACCCGATCGATTGGGAGAACTCCACCGGGGCATCGCAGACCGCCATCTCCGCGATCGTGATCTGGCGCTGGACCGGCTACAACGCCCTGCTCTACCTGGCCGCCATGCAGGCCGTGCCGCTGGAGCGCTACGAGGCCGCCGCCATCGACGGGGCCAACCGCTGGCAGCAGTTCCGCACCGTCACGGTCCCCGGCATCAAGGCGACGATCGTCTTCACCATCGTGCTGTCGACGATCGGTGCCACCCAGCTCTTCGGCGAGCCACTGATCTTCGGGCAGGGCCCCAACGGCATCACCGGTGGCACCAACAACCAGTACCAGACCCTCGGTCTGCTGCTCTACGAAGAGGGCTGGAAGAACTACCAGATGGGCCGCGCGGCCACCGTGGCCTGGGCGATGTTCCTGCTGCTCGTCCTCGTCTTCGTCCTGCAGCGCGTCATCTCGCGCCTGCGCAACCGCACGCACTGACCGGGGGAGTCACACCATGACCACCGACACCGCTCCGGTCCGCACCGGCGCCCGAGGCCGCGACGTCGTCGAGCGCGCCGCTCCCGCCCGCCGCAGGCGCCTGAGGCAGGGCGCGGGCAAACAGCACCACGCGGGGCCCGTCGCCTACGTCCTGCTCGGATTCACCGCCCTGGTCTCGCTCTTCCCGCTGTACTGGACGCTGGTCGCGGCCTCCAGCGACAGCGCCCGGATCTCGCGGACCCCGCCCCCGTTCCTGCCGGGACCGAACCTCTTCAGCAACCTCTCCCGGGCCTGGACCGAGGCCTCCATGGGCAAGGCGATGATGAACTCGCTGATCGTGGCGGGCACCATCGCGCTGTCCACCGTGCTCTTCGCGACCCTGGCCGGATTCGCCTTCGCCAAGCTCCGCTTCAAGGGCCGCAACGCCCTCCTCATGGTCGTCATCGGCACCATGATGGTGCCGCCGCAGCTGGGCGTCGTCCCGCTGTTCATGATGATGAGCGACCTCGGCTGGGGCCAGCAGCTCCCGTCCGTCATCTTCCCCACGCTGGTCAGCGCGGTCGGCGTGTTCTTCATGCGGCAGTACTTCGCCGAGTCGCTGCCCGACGAGCTCGTTGAGGCGGGCCGGGTCGACGGCGCGCACTCACTGCGGATCTTCTGGTCCATCGTGCTCCCGATCGCCCGCGCGCCCATGGCCGTGATCTTCATGATCACCTTCGTGCACGCGTGGAACGACTTCTTCTGGCCGTTCATCGCCCTCGACATGACCAACCCGACCGTGCCCGTGGCCCTCACACAGCTGAGCGCCGGTTACGTCCGCGACCAGTCCCTGATCATGGCGGGCGCGCTGCTCGGCACGCTGCCGTTGCTCGCGATGTTCGTGGTGTTCGGCCGGCAGATCGTCGGCGGCATCATGCAGGGCGCCGTCAAGGGCTGAGCCGCAACTCCTGTCCAACACACCGTCGTTCCACCCCCCTTGCTCCCGGAGGAATCCTTCATGTCATCCGCGCTCACTTTCCCCACCGACTTCCTCTGGGGTACGGCGACCGCCTCGTACCAGATCGAGGGCGCAGCCCAGGAGGACGGCCGCACCCCGTCCATCTGGGACACCTACGCGCGCACCCCCGGCAAGGTCCTCAACGGCGACACCGGCGACATCGCCTGCGACCACTACCACCGCTGGGCCGAGGACGTCGACATCATGGCCGACCTCGGCGTCAAGGCGTACCGCTTCTCGCTCGCCTGGCCGCGCATCCAGCCGACAGGCCGCGGACCGGCCCTGCAGAAGGGCCTCGACTTCTACCGGCGCCTCGCCGACGCGCTGCGCGAGAAGGGCATCAAGCCGGTCGCCACGCTCTACCACTGGGACCTGCCACAGGAGTTGGAGGACCTGGGCGGCTGGCCGGCCCGCGAGACCGCCGAGCGGTTCGCCGAGTACGCGGCGCTCGCCGCCGAGGGCCTCGGCGATCACGTCGACACCTGGACCACCCTCAACGAGCCCTGGTGCAGCGCCTTCCTCGGCTACGCGTCCGGCGTCCACGCCCCCGGCCGCACCGATCCGGTCGCCGCCCTGCGCGCCGCCCACCACCTCAACCTGGGCCACGGCCTGGCCGTTCAGGCGCTGCGCTCGCAACTGCGCCCGTCCGCCCAGGTGTCGGTGACACTCAACGTGCATCACGTGCGCCCGCTGACCGACACCCCCGGGGACACCGACGCCGCCCGGCGCATCGACGCGCTGGCCAACCGGGTCTTCACCGGCCCGATGCTGCGCGGCGAGTACCCCGAGGACCTGCTGAAGGACACCGCGCCGCTGACCGACTGGTCCTTCGTCCGGGACGGCGACCTGGCCGACATCCACCAGCCGCTGGACTTCCTGGGCGTCAACTACTACTCGCCGACCCTGGTCTCCGAGGGCGACCCGGCGCACGGCAGCGACGGCCACGGCGCCAGCGCGCACAGCCCCTGGGTCGGCGCCGACCGCGTCGCCTTCCACCCGACGCCCGGCGACAAGACCGCTATGGGCTGGACGATCGACGCCTCGGGCCTCGAGGAACTCCTGCTCCGCCTCGGCGCCGACCACCCCGGCCTGCCCATGGTGATCACCGAGAACGGCGCCGCGTTCCACGACTACGCCGACCCCGAGGGCAACGTCAACGACCCGGAACGCATCGCCTACGTCCGCGACCACCTGGCCGCCGTGCACCGCGCGATGTCCGCCGGCGCCGACGTCCGCGGCTACTTCCTGTGGTCGCTGCTGGACAACTTCGAGTGGGGCTACGGCTACAGCAAGCGCTTCGGCATGGTCCACGTCGACTACCCGACCGGCACCCGCACCCCCAAGGCCAGCGCCCACTGGTACGCGAAGGTGGCGGCGACGGGGACGCTGCCGGTGTGACGTCCTCGCGGGGCTACGTGCCGTCGTCGTGGCTCCGCCACAGTTCTCGCAAGGCGGCATTGACGGCGGCGGGTTGCTGGGTGTGCGGGTAGTAGCCCGGCACGCGCAGCAGCCGGGCATCGGTGGCAGCGGCGACGGCCTCGGCACAGGCGATCAGCGGTTCGCCCGCGTACGTGCGGTACGGCTCCGGTGCGTCCTGCCAGGTCCCGCAGATCACCAGCGTCGGCCACGGGGCGGCCCGCAACGGTTCCAGCGGCACCGTCGCCTCCCACACCGGGCGTTCGCGCATCGAGGTGGCGACGGCGCGAAGGCGCTGCGGTGTGGGGGCGGGCATCGCCATGCCCAGCCCTTCCGTGGAGGCGCGCAAATACTGTTCCGGCGTGACCGACTCCGGCAGATCGTCGCTCTCTCGCACCCGGCGCAGCATGCCCTCGACCACCGGGTGGCCCGCGGCCGCCGAGAACGCGGCGGGCTGGATCAGCGTCAGGGAACGTACGAGGTCGGGACGGCGCCCTGCGGCGAGCATGGCCGCGAGGCCGCCGTTGCCGTGCCCGACCAGGTGCGCGCCGTCGTCCTGTCGCGCGAGGAGTTCCAGCAGGTCGTCCGCGTCGGTGTCGAAGTCGCTGCGGTCGGTGTCGGGGCTGCCGCCGTAGCCACGGCGGTCCACCAGCAGCAGTCGGTGGCGGTCGGCCAGTGGCCGCTGGGCGGCAAAGCCGTACGCGTCGTCGCTGCCCCACGTAAAGATGTTGTGGGCGAACACCGCGGGTGCTCCTGCGCCGTCCGTCTCGTCCCACACCGTCAGGTTGATGGCGTCCATCAGCGTCGCTCCGTTTCTCCGCGGCCCGTCCCGACCGGCTCGAACGGGGCGGGGGAGTGGCCCTCCCAGATCCGGCGGGAAGCCTGTTCGGGGTAGGGCAGAGTCTCCGATTCGGCGTCCAGGACACGGGTGAGTCGTCGGTCGGTCCGGTGGGCGGCCCATCCGGCGTCGCCGGTGGTGAGGAAGCGGACCCATGCCTCCTTGAGTTCACGGGAGAGCGCGAGTGCCTCGTCGGTGGGCTCCTCGCCGATGAGCTGCGCGCCGACGGGGCTGCCCAGGGTGCCGAACGCCAGGGGAATGTCGAGGCTGTGGCAGGCGCCCAGGGCGCCGCCGAGCGCCGGGGCGGTCCAGCACAGCTCGAACAGGTACGAGGTGCCGCCGGCCGCGGCGTTCGCCTCGGCCAGCTGCTGTGACGGCATGCGGAACAACGCGTCGGAGTACACCGTCTCCACCAGCTCCTCCGGCCCTGCCTGCGGGAACCCGGCGCGGTAGGCGTCCGCGCCGTGCGGCCCCGGGGCGAGCAGCTCCAGGGCCGCACGGGCGTCCTGCTCGGTGAAGGTGCCCCGACGTCCGCTCATGACGCTGAAGAACCGGAACTCGTCACGGGTGTGGCCGACGAGCAGCTCGGTCCCCTGCGCGCGCCCGCCGCTCAGCGCGGGCCAGGGCGTTTCGGGGAGGACCTCGCCGTCGACGACGGGACACAGGGCGGTGCCGGTCTCGGTGAGCCGTCCCCAACTCGCCCGATGCGCATGGATGTCGGCGTTGAAGGCGGTGAGCTCCGCGGCCAGGTGCCAGGGGTCGATGTCGCGCCAGGCGGCCGCGGTGGGGGCCGCCGCGCCGAGCCGGTCCGCGAGCGCGGCGGTGATCCGCCGTGCCAGCGCGGGTGTGCTGTGCATCCCCGGCACCGAGTGGGCGATGGCCCGCCGGAACATGCCGCGCGCCGGCTTCATGGTCAGGAGGGCGGCGACCGATCCCGCCCCGGCGGATGTGCCGCCCACGGTGACCCGGTCGGGGTCGCCCCCGAAGGCGGCGATGTTCCGCTGCACCCACTCCAGCGCCGCGATCTGGTCGAGGAAGCCGCGGTTGGGCGGCGCGTCGTCGAGGAAGGCGTAACCCTCCGCGCCCACACGGCAGTTGACGCTCACCACGACGATCCCCGCCTCGGCCAACGCCGCCGGGTCGTACATCGGGTCGCTCGACGCCGCCGCGACGTAGCCGCCGACGGGGAGCCACACCAGCACCGGCAGCCCGGCCGCGCCCGGATCCGGGGTGCCGACGTTGAGTGTCAGCCAGTCGGTGCCCTGGGGCGGGCCGGTGTCGATGGGCAGGGACAGCGGCACCACGGGACCGAACTCCGTCGCCTGCCTTGTCCCGTCCCAGCGGTGCGGCGGGGCGGGCGCGGCGAAGCGCAGTGCCCCGACCGGGGGCCGGGCGTAGGGGATGCCGCGGAACACGGCGTGCCCCTTCCGCAGGCACCCCTGCACCACACCTTCCCTGGTCCGCACCCTTGGCTGTTGAGGCAGTCGGTCGGGCATGACGCTTCCTTCCTCTCCTGAACCCCAGGTTTATCGGTCACCTGTATTATGTCAACCGTATGGGAAAGGCTCAGGGGTGCGAGGGAGAGGCCGACGATGCCGAAGCAGGTGGATCACCGCGGACGACGCGAGGCGATCGCTCGCGCGCTGTGGCGTGTGGTGGAGCGGCGCGGCGTCGGGCATCTCACGATGCGCGTGGTGGCGCAGGAGGCAGGCATCTCCCTGGGGCAGCTGCAGCACTACTTCGCCTCCCGCGCCGCCATGCTCTCCTTCGCTATGGACTTCGCGTCCGAGCAGACCTCGCTGCGCGTCGGCCGGGGCCTCGAGAAGCTCGGTGACCGTCCGCATCCCCGGGACGTCCTGCGGCTGACGCTCGCGGAAATGCTCCCCCTACACGCCGACGCCCGCGCCACCAGCCGGATGAGCGCCGCCTACGTCCTGGAGGCGCTGCACGACGAGGACGTCCATGAACAGGCGCGCCGCGGCCTCTTCCAGGGGCGGGCCCTTGTCGAGGAGTTGGTCCGCCAGGCGGTCGCCGAGGGGCACATCGCCTCCGACCGCGACCCGGCGACCGAGACCAATCTGCTCCTCGCCCTCACCGGCCTCGCTCCCTTGATCGAGCTGGACGTGATCGGTGAGCAGGCCGCGCTCGACGCTATCGACCTGCATCTGGACCGGCTGTTCGGCGACAACGCTCGGAGCGCGTGACCGGAGGTCAGCCGTCGGCGCCGACCTTCGTGGTGTCGACGGACGCGGGCGGCGGGGGAGGTGTCTTGTCGGGTTGGAGCACCGACCGGGCCCGCGCCGTGTCGAAGTCGCCTTCCCACTTGCCGATGACGATGGTGGCGACCGCGTTGCCGAGGACGTTGATGAAGACGCGGCCCTCGTTGAGGATGCGGTCGACGCCGACGATCAGGGAGAGGGCGGCCAGCGGGATGTGTCCGACCGCGGTGACCGTGCTGGCGAGGACGATGAACGCGCCGCCGGCGATGCCCGCGGTGCCCTTGCTGGTGAGCATCATGACGCCGACCATGACGAGTTGCTGCTGCCAGGAGAGGTCGATGCCCATGGCCTGGGCGAGGAACATGGAGGCCATCGTGAGGTAGACGGCCGAGCCGTCCAGGTTGAAGGAGAACCCGGAGGGGATGACGATCCCGACCACCGGCCTGCCCACGCCGAGAGTCTCCAACTTCCTTACCAGCTGCGGCAGTACGGCCTCGCTGGAGCAGGTGCTCAGTGCGACGAGGAGTTCGGTCTTGAGGAAGCGCATGAGACCGAACAGGCTCAGCCGGCAGGCGCGCATGATGGCGCCGAGCACGACCAGGACGTAGACGACACACGTCGCGGTGAACAGCAGGATCAGGTACGCGAGTTGCTTGAGGCTCTCGGCCCCGTACGTGGCGACCACCATCGCCAGCGCGCCGAAGGTGCCCAGCGGGGCGAGGCGCATCACCCAGCCGACGATGCGGAACACCACATCGGAGAGGGCCTTGATGCCTCGGGTCAGCGGGGCACCGTCCTCACCGGTCATGTTGAGGGCAACGCCGAAGACGATGGAGACCATCAGCGCGGCCAGGATCGCGTCACCCGTGATCGCCCCGAGGAGCGAGGTGGGGATCAGCGAGGAGATGAAGCCGGTGAAGGTGGCGTGCTCGGTGGCCGTCTCCGGTACGTCCTCGGCGCGCAGCGTGGAGGGATCGACGTGCAGTCCCGCGCCGGGCTGGAAGACGTTGGCGACCACCAGGCCGATCAGCATCGACACCAGGGACAGCACCAGGAAGTAGCCGATCGCCTTCACACCGATCCGGCCGGCCTTGCGCAGGTTGTCCATGGAGGCGATGCCGGTGGTGACCACGCAGAAGACCACCGGGACCACGATCATCTTGACCAGAGCGATGAACCAGTCGTTGAGCGGCTTGAGTTCCTCGCCCACGCCCGGCGCGAACAGTCCCACGGCGATGCCGAGGACGGCGGCCAGGACGACCTGGAACCACAGCTCACGCAGCAGCCGGTTCAGCCTGGAGCGCGGTGGGCGGTCGGTGACGGCGGTTGATGTCATCGTAGGTGCTCCCTTGCACGACGATCGTGTGTTGCCTGTCCCGTTGGTGCCTTGAGTTGTGATGTGCGGAGAGCGGCTCAGCTGTGCAGGGCGCGCAGCACCTTGTGGAAGGCGGCCTTGCCCTCGAAGCCGATGCCGGGGATGTCGGTCAGGCCGACGCGGCTCTTCTCGACGACGGCGTCGTCGGCGAAGCCGCCGGTGGGCTGGAACTCGCCCGGGTAGGACTCGTTGCCGCCGAGCTTGAGTGCGGCCGCGATGTGCAGCGAGAACTGGTGACCGCCGTGCGGGATGCAGCGGCGCGAGGACCAGCCGTGCTGCTTCAGCATGTCCTGGATGCGCAGGTACTCGGTCAGTCCGTAGGAGAGTGCCGGGTCGAACTGGAGGGTGTCCCGGTCGGGCCGCATGCCGCCGTAGCGGATCAGGTTGCGGGCGTCCTGGAGCGAGAAGAGGTTCTCGCCGGTGGCGATGGGCCCTGCGTAGTGCTCGGCGACCGTGGCGTTGAGGTGGTAGTCCAGCGGGTCGCCGATCTCCTCGTACCAGAACAGGTTGTACGGCTCTATGGCCCGCCCGTACTCGAGCGCGGTGGCCAGGTCGAAGCGGCCGTTGACGTCGACGGCGAGGCGGGATCCGTCGCCGTCCAGGACCTCGATGACGGCCTCGATGCGGCGCAGGTCCTCGGCGAGGTCGGCGCCGCCGATCTTCATCTTGACGACGTCGTAGCCCTGGTCGAGGAAGCCGCGCATCTCGGCCTGGAGGTCGGCCAGTGTCTTGCCGGGGGCGTAGTAGCCGCCCGCCGCGTAGACGAACACCGAGTCGTCGGGCTCGCCGTCGCCGTGCCGTTCGGACAGGTACCGGTACAGCGGCTGGCCCGCGAGCTTCGAGGCCAGGTCGAACAGGGCCATGTCGACGACGCCGACGGCGACCGAGCGCTCGCCGTGCCCGCCGGGCTTCTCGTTGTGCATCATCAGCTCCCACGCCCGGGCGGGATCCAGCTCGCCGGCCTCGTTCAGGAGGTCCCCGGGCTCCGCCGCCATCAGGCGCGGCAGGATGCGGCGGCGCAGGATCTCGCCCGCGCTGTAACGGCCGTTGGAGTTGAAGCCGTAGCCCACCACCGGCTTCCCGTCGCGGATGACATCGCTCTCGATCGCCACGATCGAGCAGTCCATGGAGGAGAAGTCGATCCACGCGTTGCGGATCGAGGAGCTGATCGGGACGACGCCCTCGTACACGTTGGTGATCTTCATGGCGGCCTTCCTTGTAACTTATAAGATGTGACGGCTGTTAGAGTGGGCGTCGCCACCGGGAGCTGTCAAGGGGTGGGGGACCTCGGGAAAGGGACCGATCAAGAGGCCATGCCGAGCCAGAACACGTTCCTCAGTAAGAGCGATCTCGCCTACGCGGAACTGCGCGACCAGATCCTCACCGGTAGCCTCCCGGCCGGCTCACGTCTCGCCCAGTACGATCTCGCCGACTCGCTCAACATGAGCATCACGCCCCTGCGCGAGGCCATCCGGCGCCTCAGCAGCGAGGGACTGCTCACCGTCGAGACCCACCGCGACGTACGGGTGTCGACCATGACCGCCGACGAGGCCCGCCAGCTCTTCGAGGTCCGCCTCTCCCTGGACCCCACCGCGGCCGAACTCGCCGCCACCCGCCGCACCGAGGCCGACATCGCCGCGATGCGGGCCGCCGTCGCCGACCTGCTCCCGGTCACGCGCAAGTGGGGCGAGGAAGCCCTCACCGCCCACCGCGTCTTCCACCAGACGCTCTACCGGGCCTCGCACAACGACGTGCTCATCAAGATGCTCGACGACCTGTGGGACAAGTCCGACCGCTACCGCCGCCTCGGCCTCGACCTGCCGCCCGGCGACGAACCGCGCACCCGCGACCTCGAGGAACACCAGCGTCTGGTCGACCTCGTCGTGGACGGCGAGTCGGCCCGGGCCGCGCAGCTCATGCGCGACCACATCACCAACAGCCTCACCGCCACGGCGATCAGCGCCCTCGAGGACCTCGAGAACCGTTCGTAGAACGAGAGCGATGCGCGACGTCGATGGCCGTCCAGGCCATGCCGGTCGCCCCGTCGAGTACGGCACGGTCCGCGGCCTGTGTGGTGCACGCGGCGGTGAATTCCGGTTGGTGGTTGACCGCGGGGCCGCAGTCGAGTCCCAGCATGGGGTGGATGGTGGGCACGACATGGGAGACGTTCCCCATGTCGGTGGCGGCGCCCGCGACACTGTTCGGCAGCTCGGGGAAGTGCCGGCCGAGCGCCGTCGCGTTGGCGACCCACAGGTCCAACAGGCCCTGGTCCGGCCGCAGATCGGCGTAGTCGGGGCCGACCGGCGTGGTGGACAGTTCGCAGCCGGTGGCCAGCGCGCCGGCCTCGAAGCAGCGGTGCACACGCTCGGCCAGCGGCCGCAGGGCGTCGATGCTGTCGCTGCGTACGATCCAGTGGCCGCGGCTGGAGTCGGGGATGATGTTGGCGGCGGAGCCGGCCTGGGTGACGATGCCGTGGATGCGATCGGAGGCGGCCGTCTGCTGGCGCAGCAGTCCGATGCCCATCTGGGCGAGGGTCATGGCGTCCGCCGCGTTCACGCCCAGCTCGGGATAGGCACCGGCATGCGCCGCCTTGCCTTTGTAGGTGACATCGAACTGGGTGACGGCCAGGCCTGGCATCGCCGCCATCTCGACCGCGGCCGGATGCACCATCATGGCGGCGTCCACCCCGTCGAAGGCGCCCTGTTCCAGCATCAGCACCTTGCCGCCGCCACCCTCCTCCGCGGGAGTGCCCAACACCCGTACGGTCAGGTCGAGTTCGTCCGCCAAGGGGGCGAGCCCGATACCGGCGCCGACCGCCGCCGCGGCGATGATGTTGTGGCCGCAGGCGTGACCGATGTCGGGCAGGGCGTCGTACTCCGCGCAGATCGCGATGTGCGTCGGCCCGGTGCCGACGGTTGCTTCCACGGCGGTCGGCAGCCCGCAGTAGCCGTGCCGGACCTCGAACCCCGCGCCGCTGAGGGCATCGGCGACCCATCGGCTGGCGAGGTACTCCTCGAAGGCCAACTCGGGGTGGGCGTGGATGCGGTGGGACAGGGCGATCAGGTCGTCCGCCGCGGCTCGGATGTGCTGGGCCGCGGCCTGCTTCGTGGCGGTCATCGGGCGACCGCCGGGGCCGTGACGGTGATGTGCACGGTGGCGGGCCGGGTCGCGGCGTCGTACGCGGCACGCGCCCCGGTGGCTCCCATGCCGCTGTCGCGGGCGGGTTCGTAGAGCCGCTCGGGGCCGCCGCCCTGCCACTGGTTGACCCAGACGACACCTACGGGAAGGTGCCTGGCCGCCGCGATGTGCTCGGGGTCGTCGGTGTACACGGTGGCGGCGAGGCCGTAGCGCGATGCGGCCGCGCGGGTGAGGCCTTTCTCGAAGCTGGCCACGACGGATATCGGGGCCACGGGACCGAACGTCTCCTCGGTCATCACGAGCATGGTGTCGTCGACTCCGGTAAGCACGGTCGCCGGGTAGAAGTAGCCGCGACGTTCCGGTACGGCTCCGCCGGTGTGCACGGTGGCGCCCTTGGCGACGGCGTCCTCGACATGGCGCCGTACGGTGTCGCGTTGGCGCGCGTCCACGAGCGGTCCGAGCACCGTGGCGGGGTCGAGGCCGTCGCCGACGGTGAAGGTCCGCGCCGCGGCGACGAGGGCCTCGACGAACTCGTCCGCGATCCGCTCATGGACGTAGATCCGCTCCATGGAGGTGCAGATCTGGCCGGTGTTGACGAACGCGCCGAACGCCACGGCCTGCGCGGTGGCGACCGGGTCCACTCCCTCGTCGATCACGACGGGGTCCTTCCCGCCGAGTTCGAGCACGCAGCGGTTCAGACGCTGTCCGGTGGCCGTCCCCACCGCGCGGCCGGCCCCGACCGAGCCGGTGAAGTGGACGAGCCGTACGTCCTCGTGTTCCGCCAGCGCCGCACCGGTACGGCCGTCGCCCAGGACCAGGTTCAGCACGCCCGGTGGCAGCCCGGTGGAGGCGGCCAGCTCGAAGAGCCGGACCGTGGACAGCGGCGACCGCTCGGAGGGCTTGACCACGACCGTGTTCCCCGCGGCGAGCAGCGGGCCGAGGGCGCCGAGGACCATGGCGACGGGAAAGTTCCACGGCGTGATGACGGCGGTGACACCCAGCGGGTGGCGGACGATGTCGGTCCGCCCACCCTCAGGACCCGGCCCGGTCACGGTTTCGCTGAACGGGTAGGTGAGCGCCTGGTCCGCGGCGGCCTTCAGCCCGGCCACCGCGCCCTCGACGAACGTGCGCCCGATGCCGACCGGCTTGCCCATCTCCCGGCATTCCAGTTCGGCAAGTTCCGTGGTGTGTGCGGCGATCGCGTCGGCCCAGGCGTGAATGCGCTCCACGCGCCGGGCCACGGTGAGCGCGGCCCACTCGCGCTGCGCGGCGCCCGCCGCGGACACGGCGTGGTCGACGTCTTCGGCGCTGCCCGCGCGGAAGTGCGCGACGGCTTCCTCGGTGGCGGGGTTGACCACGGCGATGACGTCCTCGCCGCCCGGTTCTTCCCACCGGCCGCCGATGAGGTTCTGGAGCGTTTCCATGGGCGTGGCCGTTTCTGTTCGGGGCGGAGCGGGGCTCTGTGCGGGGTTCTGTGCTTACGGGGAGGTGTCAGGCGTCGAGCCGGTCCGCCATGAGTTCGCCGGTCATGATGGCGGCGAGATTGGTGTTGGCCCGTGGCACGGAAGGGAAGATCGATGCGTCCACGACCCGCAGCCCCCGGACACCCTGCACCCGGCATTCCGGATCGACGACCGCGCCGTCGGCGCCGGGCGCGCCCATCCGGCAGGTGCTCGTGCCGTGTTGGGCGTCGATGACCGTGGAGAGCAGGTGGTCGTCGAGGCTGCTGTCGTTCGCGAGGGCCGCGAACAGCGGACGGTTCGCCTCTTCGACCGATCCGCCCAGGACGGCGGCCGTCTCGGCGCTGCGGCTCAACTCCACGAGGGCGCGCACGCCTTCCCTCATCGGGGCGAGGTCGCGCTCGTCGGACAGCATGCGCTGGGCGACGTAGGGATGCGCCGAAGGGTCGGTGGAGACCAGGGTGAGCTCACCGCGCGAGTGGGTCCGGTTCAGCCAGACACCGAAGGCACCTGCGTGCGCCTGGGTGTTGGCCGTGGCCATGGCCAGCACGTTCTGATTGAGCGAGACGAACATGAGGTCGTCGGAGTGTGTACCCGTCCGGCTGGACCAGCGCACGCAGACGTTGGTGTGCCGGTCGTGCGGTGACGTGATGGCTGCCTCGGGCCGCAACGGCAGCGAGAGCACCGTCATCGCGTGGTCCTGCATCCCGACACCGACCGGCAGGTCCTGACGCACCTCGATGCCCAGCGCCCGCAGCTGTTCGGCGGGCCCGATGCCCGAGCGCAGCAGGATCGCGGGGGAGTGGATCACTCCCGCGCTGAGGACCACCTCGTCCGCGTACTCGGTGACGAGGGCTCCGTCGATCACCACACGTACACCGATCGCGCGGTCGTTCTCGAAGACGACGGTGTCCACCAGGGCGTCGCCGCGGACGGTGAGGCCGGGCAGGTCACGTGCCGGTTCGAGGTAGGCGTCGTTGACGCTGACGCGGCGGGAGGCACGGGAGTTGATCGGGTACGGCGAGACACCGGTGGCGCCGGGGGCGTTGACGTCGGGCGCCCAGCCGAACCCCGCCGCCAGGGCCGAGTCGGCCAGGGCCCGGTCGACGCTTCCCCAGGCGTCCCTCGGCGCCCGGTGGATCGGGGTCGGACCTCCGCGGCCGTGGTGCGGCCGGTCGCCGAATTCTTCGTCGTCCTCCAGCTTGGCGAAATAGGGCAGCACATCATCGGGTGCCCATCCGGTACAGCCGAGCCGGGCCCACTCCTCGAAGTCGGCCATCGGCGGCCGGATCGCGATCTGACCGTTGACGGACGAACTGCCGCCCACACCCCGGCCGCGCCAGTACGGGGCCTGCGCCTGCTTCTCGGTGCGCGAGGAGTTCAGACCGGTCCATACGAGATGTTCCGAGGCCGCGGGATCCATGAGGGCCACCACGGGGTTGGGCGAGCGCCACGCCTCCGGCATCTGCGCCGAGCGGTAGTCGGGGCCCGCCTCCAGCAGCAGGACCCGTCGGCCGCGAGCGGCGGCGCGGGCGGCGATCGCCGCACCCGCGGAGCCCGCGCCGACGACGATCAGGTCGTGAACATGCCGTGCCGTCTCGATCCGTGCCATGTCTACTCCTTGATGCGGGAGCGTCCCGCACCGGTGAGTCCCGCGCGGATGCTGGTAATCTGACGCACAAGGAAAGTTCAGTCAAGAATGAATTTTCACTTTTTTCCGTACGGGGAGGATCGGTGACGGGGACGGACGGGCCGCTGGTCGAGGACTTCGGCCGGCGGATCGGGCGCGCGATGGGATGGCCGCCCATCGCCGGACGGCTGGCGGGTGTCCTGATGCTCAGCCCCACCCCCATGACGCTGTCGGACCTCCAGGAGACGCTGGGTGCCAGCAAGGGCTCGACGTCGGAGATGACCCGCCTGCTCATCGCGAACGGCACGGTCGAACGGGTCAAGGTGCCCGGCGTGCGCCAAGCCGGTTACGTATGGCGCGACGACGCATGGAGCGGCTGCCTCCAGCACCAGCTCGCCCAGACCGAGCAGCTGCTCGAACTCGCAAAGTCCGCGCAGGAACGGGGAGTTGGCATGCCGGAGGTCCAGCAGGCGCGGCTGCGCGACATGCACGCCTACTACGACTTCATGGTGCGGCAGCTGCGGCGCCTGCTCGACGAATACCGTCAACTGCATGCGGGATAGCGGTCAGTCGAGGTCGGACATGTCGAGCACGAACCGGTAGCGGACGTCGTTCCGCTCCAGGCGTTCGAGAGCCGTGTTCACCTGGGACGACGGCAGCAGCTCGATGTCCGCGGTGATGCCGTGTTCGGCGCAGAAGCGCAGCATGGCGGCGGTGGACGGGCGGCCGCCGCTGCCGGCCGAGCTGAGCTTCTTGCGGCCGATGAGCAGGTCCAGGGTGTCCACGGTGACCGGCCCGAGGTGTCCGAGGTGGCTGAGGGTTCCGTCCATGGCGGTCACCCGCAGGTACGGAGCCAGGTCGTGGGGAGCCGAGATGGTGTCGATGACGACATCGAACCGGTCGCGGACCGCTTCCATCTGCTGCGGATCGGTGGACACCACGAACCCCTGCGCCCCCAGGCCGCGCGCCTCGTCGGCCTTGTCCGGGCTCCGGCTGATGACGGAGGTCGTGGCGCCGAGCCCGCTCGCCATCTTGACCGCGAGGTGTCCCAGGCCGCCAAGTCCGGCCACGGCGACGGTACTTCCAGGTCCCACGCCGAGTGCCCGCAACGGTTCCCAGACAGTGACGCCGGCGCAGAGCAGCGGAGCCGCGGCGGCCGCGTCGAGCCCCGCGGGCAGGTGGTAGGCGAACCGGTGGCTCACGACGTACTCGCGTGAGTACCCGCCCAACGTGGTCGAGCCGTCCTGCCGGTCGGCCCCGCCATAGGTCAGCGTCGGGAACTCGCGGCAGAAGTTCTCCTGTCCCGCCTGGCACATGCGGCACTTCCCGCACGAGTCGACGATGTTGCCGACGGCCACGGGCTCGCCCGGAGCGAAGTCGGCCACCGCCCCGCCGACCTCGGTCACCACGCCTGTGAACTCGTGCCCGGGCACGAGCACACCGTTCGCGTCGCTCCCGTGTGCCTCCAGCGCGTGCAGATCCGTGTGGCAGACACCGCAGTAGTCGATTCGCACCGCGATGTCGCCCGGGCGCAGGTCCCGGCGCTCCAGTGCCGTACGGCGCAGAGTCCGCGTCGTGCCGTCCGCCTGCCAACCGGTCGTGGAACGCATCGCCAACTCCTAAGACAGACTGTTCGGTCTGTTTTACGGTAGGCGCATGCGGGCCGAGAAGCAAACAGACGAGTCTGTCTGTTACGGTGCGGTACATGCCCGACCAGCCATCCAGCAGCCGCGGAGCGGCGACGTACCAGCGCATCGTCGACGTCGCCACGCAGGAATTCGCCGAGTACGGCATCGCCGGTGCGCGCATCGAGCGGATCATCGCCGCCGCGCGCACCAACAAGGCGCAGCTTTATGGCTACTTCGGCAACAAGGAACAGCTCTTCGACGCGATCTTCTTCGCCTCACTGGAGCGGATCACCAATGTCGTCACCATCGACGCCGAGGACCTCGCCGACTGGGCGGTGCGCCTCTACGACGAGTACCTCAGCCGCCCCGATCTGATCCGGCTGGCGACCTGGGCGCGCCTGGAGCGGCGCCCGACCGGGCACCTCGTGGCGGACCACGACCACTACGACGACCGCAAACTCCGCGCCATCGCGGAGGCGCAGGCCGCCGGCCGTATCAGGCAGGGGGACCCCTTCGACGTGATGGCCATGGTCATCGCCATGTCGATGGCCTGGTCCCCGGTGAGCAACGTCTACGCAGCCTCCGCCGAGGAGCCCGCGAGCGTGCACGACCAGCGGCGCACCCTGCTCCGGGACTGCGTGAGCCGCGCGGTCGCCCCGGAGCGGGGGGCCTGAGCGGGACCGGAAAGTCCCTGAACGGGCCACGACGTTTCGGGGCGGCAGTCAGTGGCCCCGCGACCTCGCCGCTGCCGCCCGCATCTTGCGGGCATCCGCACACATCCGCTGAGCCCGCTCGCCCTGCTGGAAGGCCCGCTCCCGCATCACGCGGGCGCGCTCCCGCATCCGCAGCTGCGCCGCGTACCCGGATGATTCGACTGAGCCCGAGGGCCTCATCGTGCCCCCTTCGCGGGTGGGATACGCCGCGCCCGAGCGCGGCGACAAGTACCTGACTGCACAGTACGCCCTCGGTCGGGCGAGGCTATTGGCGCAGCGTGATCGTCGGGCCGTGTCCGTAGGCGGCTCGGTACCGGGTGGTGAAGCGGCCGGGGTGGAGGAAGCCCCAGCGGGCGGCGACGGCGGTCACTGTGGTGGTGTTCGGGTCGGCTGCCAGTAGTTCGCGGTGCGCGTTGGCCAGACGCACGGCGCGCAAGTGGGCGAGGGGTGTCGTGTCCCGGTGGCGGCGGAAGGCGTACTGAAGGGCCCGAGGGGTGATGTGGGCGGCGGCCGCGATGTCGACGAGCCCGATGTCGCGGTGGGCGTTGGCCTCGATGAACGACACCGCCCGGCGCACGGTGGCGGGTGTGGGAGCACTCGGCCGCCGTGGCGGGCGAGAGGGCAGGGCGGTGTTGGGGAAGACGGTGAGGGCGGTGGAGGCCAGCAGGCGGGCGGCGTTGCCGATGAGGAGATCCTGGCCGGCGGCCTCGTCATTGGCGAGCAGGTGGTCGGCGATGTAGGTGACGGTGTTCTTCCAGAGCGCGGCCAGGTGCGGGGAAGCGGGGCGGAGCCCGGTGAACTGCCAGGTGCCGGGCTGCCCATCGGGCAGAATTCCGGCGGCCTCCCGCAGGAGGGCAGGACGCAGCAGGACTCCCTGCAGGGCGGCGTCGTGGGTGACGGACCGGTAGGTCCGGTCGGGCAGGGACTGGACGAAGACATCGCCGGCAGTGAAACGTTCGTCGAAGCCGGCGCACTGGCTCGCAAAGGTGCCCCGGTGCAGCCTGACGATCAGCAACGAGTCCAAGCTGGCGCCGACATCGAGATCCAGCGGTGTGTCGACGTCGTCGACCGCGAACGAGCCGGCATCGCTGCGCGCATGGTGGAAAGCGCGTCCGTTGGCCGGGTTGTCCATACGCATGTTGAGCCCGTAGGCGCAGTCCAGGAACGTGCGCACGCTGTCCGGGTCGGCCGAGGAAAAGTGTGTACGTATAGGGGAGTTGTCCTGCGGGGGTGAACTCGCGAGCGTCATGCGTGGCTGCCGTCTGCCGGGTGTTTTCCTTCGCGACCACACGCGGAACGAGTGATCAACATGAGGAAAAGCCTGGCACAGCACCAGGGTGCGGGGCGAGGGTTTCGTGCAATGTACAGACGCCTTCGCTGTGTGCACTGTCCGCCATGGCGTGGCCTTGTGAGGATGGGGGCCTGCGGATCCTCTCCCTTGATGACAGCGGGGAGGCCAACCGCCGCCAAATACCGTGGTGCGGGGGCCAGTCGGCGGGTCCCCGCACCACGGTCGGCCTCACGTCGCGCTGCGTTCGCTCGCCTCGAGGTAATCGCGTCCCACACCTTGTGCGTAGGGGTCCTCCGGGCGTCCTGTACGCAGGAGTTCGCGCCACTGCTCGACGCTCCAGTCGCCGGGCGTGGTCGTGGCGATGAACTCCTGCAGGAGCTGGACGAACCGCGTGGGATCGGCGTGGTGAGGGAAGTGTCCCGCGCCCGGGAAGATCTCGAGGCGGCTGCCCGGCATCGCCGCGTGGGCGGTGTGGGCGTGGTCCACGGGCAGCACGCTGTCGCGGTCGCCCCAGACGAGGAGGGTGGGTATGCCCTGGGCCAGGTAGCAGCGGTCCAGCATGGTGACCACCTGGCCGCGCCAGTCGACGACGGCCCGCAGCGTACGGGTGAAGGCGTTGCGGGAGTTCTGGTCGGGCAGGGCGTCGACCAGGTTGACGAGGTCGGCCGCGTCCACGCCGAGTCCGGTGTCGAGGAGTTGGAGAGCGCGGATGAACGCGGCGATCGGCACCTGCGCGCCGGGCACCTTCAGCAGGCCGAGCGCGAGCCCCGCGCCGGGCAGGGTCGCGGCCCGCAGCACGGGAGTCACCTGGCGCCCGACCCCACCGGTGGAGATCAGGACCAGCCGGTCGACGCGCTCGGGGAACTGGTACGCGAACTGCATCGCGACCCCGCCACCGAAGGAGTGCCCGACGAGGGTGACCCGTTCGACGCCGAGCACGCCGAGGAGATCACGCAGGCCGTTCGCGTACGCGGCGACCGAGTAGTCGGCCCGCGGCTTCGCCGAGTCGCCGTGGCCGAGCAGGTCGGGGGCGATGACGGTGTGCCGGCGCGCGAGGGCGGCGAAGCAGTCCTCCCAGTGCGCCGAGGACGCCCCGACTCCGTGGATGAGCAGAACGGCCGGGCCCTCACCGGCGATCCGGTAGGCGCGGCGGTAGCCGTGGACGGTGGAGAAGGTGAGCATGCTGCCGGTCTCCGGCGCACGGGCGGCCGAGCCGCGGATCGGGATGACGTGCGCCATGGTCGTTCTCCCAGCGAGCGGTTCTCCGCAGGGGTGCGGGATCCCGGTGTCGTGTCCGGGGTCGGTGTGCCGAGTGTACGAAGCGCGGTGCGGCGGAGGGTTTCGTGCGGGTTGCGGGTGGATTCCGTTCCTGGGGTGGGCCAACTGCCGGTCGGGCAGTGGGCCTTCTGGTCGGGTCGGCCTGTTCCGGGGTGGGTGGTCAGCCGCGTTCCGGGCTGATGCCCGCCACTGCCAGTGCGAGCAGTTGGTCGGCGCGGGCCGTGGGGTCGGGGTGGTGTTCCGTGGCGAGGGCGAGGCCGACGGCCAGGGTGATCAGGTCCTCGACCGTGGTCTGCGGCGCCACCGCGCCCTCCCGCGCGGCGCTCCGCAGCAGCGGCTCTCCCGCCTCGATCAGCGCCGCCGCGCAGGAGTTGCCCCCCAGCGGGTCGTGCCCCTCGTCGTACGAGAGGGCTGCCGCGAGGCCGCGCGCGGTGACGCAGTAGGCGACCACCTCGCCGAGCCACTCCAGCAGTGCCTTCCGGTCTTCGCCGTTACTGCTGGTGGCGTGGTGGCTGGTGCCGTTACGGCTGGCGCCCTTTCGGTCGGCCAGTTCGCGTGCCCGTGCGCACAGTGCCTCGATCCGCTGCTGGGAGACCGCCTCCAGTAGCGCCCGCCGGGTCGGGAAGTGCCTGCGTACGGTCGCCGAGCCGACCCCGGCCACGCGTGCGATCTGCTCCAGCGAGGCGTCCGCGCCCTGCGCCGCGACCTCCTCCTCGGCCACGGCGAGGATCCGCTCGTAGTTGCGCCGGGCGTCGGCGCGCTGCCGCTCGACCATGTCATCAGCTCCAGGATTGCTAAGTGGCGGGCCCCGCCATATCGTAGCCGAACATAAGTGGCGGGCCCCGCCATTTTCGTTGGCCGGCGTCTGTCGGCGGACGGTCGTATGCCGAAGTCGAAGGGGTTTTCCCATGTCCATCCCGTCCGCCGACTCGCCGCTGGCCCATGCCCGCACCCATGCCCACGCCCCCGTGCTCGTCACCGGCGCCACCGGGCGTCAGGGCGGTGCCACCGCTCGCGCGCTGCTCTCCGCAGGAGTTCCCGTACGCGCCTTGGTCCGGGACCCCGCCACCGACCGGGCCCGCGCCGTCGCCGGACTCGGCGCCCAGCTCGTCACCGGGGATCTCCTCGACCGCGCTTCCGTAACGCGCGCCGCCGAGGGTGCCCGCGCCGTCTTCTCCGTTCAGATGCCCCTCTTCACCGCCGAGGGCGCCGACTTCGACAACGAGCTGACCCAGGGCGCCAATCTCGTCGAAGGAGCCCGGGCCGCCGGGGTGGAGCAGTTCGTGCACACCTCCGTCGCCGGCGCGGGGCAGCACATCGAGGTCCCCGGCTGGGCCGAGGGGCATTGGGACTTCATGGCCCCCGCCCTCGACACCAAGGCCGCCATCCAGGACCTGGTCCGCAAGGCCGGCTTCCCGCGCTGGACCCTGCTCAAGCCGGGCTTCTTCATGGACAACCTGCTCCCGTCCATGGCCTATCTCTTCCCGAACGGCATCGAGGGTGGCCTGATCACGCTCATCAAGCCCGACACCCGGCTCTCCCTGACCGCGGTCGCGGACATCGGCACCGCGGCCGCCGCCGCCCTCGCGGACCCGGACCGTTTCCACGAGGTGGAGCTCGAACTGGCCAGTGAGTACCGGTCGATGGCGGAAATCGCCGAGGTCCTCAGCCGCGTGCTGGGTAAGCGCATCACCGCGCCGGACCTGACCCTGGAGCAGGCCCTCGCGGCCGGAATGCCTCCCATGGGTGCCTCCGGTGCGTGGATGAACGCCGCGGGTCAGCCGGGCCGCCCGGAGTTCGCGCGTGCGTTGGGTCTGCCGCTGACGCGTTTCGAGGGCTGGGCGCGGGAGAACCTGCGTTAGGGCCTGAGTCACCTGAGTCAAACGGCCGACCCTGGGGGCCTGGGTCGGTCGATGGTCAGCGCAGCAGTCGGTCGACCAGGCCGTCCAGGTACTCCGGGGTGAGCGGGCCCGCGCCGAACAGGACGCGGATGTACATGGGGGCCATGACGTGGTCGAGGACGTCCAGCGCGTCGAGGGACCGCTCCCCGCGCTCGCGTGCCCGGTCGAGCATGGTCTGCATCTGCCGGGCCCGTTCGCCGAGGAAGTCGTCGCGCAGGCGCATGCCCTCGGGGCCCGAGCCGGACAGGGCGACGGTCAGGCGGAGCACGGCGAGGCCGTCGGGTCCGGTGATCTCCTGGGCCACCTGGGCCGCGTAGGTGCGCAGGTCGCCGGCCAGGTCCCCGGTGTCCGGCATCGGTGACCGCGCGTTGAGGCGGGTCAGCGTCACGTCGGTGAGCAGCTCTTCGAGGCTGCCCCAGCGGCGGTAGACGGTGGTGTCGGCGACTCCCGCGCGGGCCGCGACCTCGCTGACGGTGAATCCGCCGTAACCGCGTTCTCCCACCAGGTCGGTGACGGCCTGATGTACGGCCGCGCCGACGCGGGCGCTGCGTCCGCCGGGCCTCCGGGTGCGCTGTTGTTCGTCCATGTCTCCCACCTTAACGCAGCTCGCACTTGCGTTTACATATCGGGCTGCTCTATGGTCTCGCTTAATGCAGCCGTCGGCTGCATTAAGCGAGTGGGAGGGTACGTCATGCTCGTGGTGACCTGTCTGGGGCAGTTCATGGTGCTGCTCGACAACACGATCGTCGGCGCGGCACTGCCCGACATGCAGCACCGCCTGGGTGCTGATCTGACCGGCCTGCAATGGATCGTCGACGCGTACGTCCTGCTGGTGGCCATGCTGCTGCTGTCCGGCGGAGTCTTCGCCGACCGCTTCGGCCGCAAGCGCGTGTACCTGAGCGGTGTCGCGGTGTTCACCGCCGCGTCCGTGCTGTGCAGCGTCGCCCCCTCGGTCGGCTGGCTGGTGGCCGGGCGGGTGCTGCAAGGGATCGGGGCCGCGGCGCTGAGCCCCGCCTCGCTCGCACTCCTGGTGGCCGCGCATCCCGCCCCGAAGGAGCGGGTCAGGGCGATCGGGCTGTGGGCGGGGCTCAGCGGCATCGGCCTGGCCGCGGGGCCCGTGGCCGGAGGCGCCCTTACGCAGGCGTTCGGCTGGCCCGCGATCTTCCTGGTCAACGTGCCCATCGGCGTGGTCCTGCTGGTGGCCGGACGGCGCGTCCTGAAGGAGTCCCGCACCCCGGAGCCCGGCGCCCTCGACATCCCGGGCACGATCCTGTCCGTCCTCGGGGTCGGCACGCTGTCCTACGCCCTGATCGAGGGCGGCTCGCGCGGCTGGACCTCACCGGTCATCCTCGGTGGCTTCGCGGCGGCGGCCGTCCTCCTCGGCGCGTTCGTGGCCGTGGAACGGCGCCACCCCGCACCGATGCTGCCGCTCGGCCTGTTCCGTCAGCGGCTGTTCACCGTCTCCAACTCCGCGATGATCGTGGTGGGGTTCGCGCTCATGGGCTCGAACTTCTTCTTCTCGCAGTTCTTCGTGTACGTCCAGGGCAGCTCGATCCTGATGGCCGGACTGCAGACCCTGCCCGGCACGCTCGCCATGGTCGTCGTCAGCCCCTTCGCGGGCCGCCTCGCCGCCAGGTACGGCTACCGGTCCGTCGTCACCGGCGGCCTGGCGCTGGCCGGGCTCGGGCTCGTCGCGCTGGGCGGGGTGCATGCCGACACCGGTTACGCGAACGTGTGGTGGCGGCTCGCCATGGTCGGCATCGGCTTCGCCCTGACCATGTCCCCGCTGACCGGCGCCGCCATCCAGGCGGTCGACCCGCGGGAGGGCGGCCTCGCCTCGGGCATCAGCAGCACCACGCGGCAGATCGGCGCGGTGCTCGGCGTGGCGGTGCTCGGGGCTGTGGTCCGTGCCTTGCAGTCCGGCGGGGCCTCCTTCGAGGCCGGTCTCGAGGGTGCCTTCGTCGTGGCCGGAGCCGTCACCCTGGCCGCAGCGGTGTGCACCGGGCTGTGGCTGGTGAGCTCCCGGCCGGCGCCCGCACCTGCGCCCGCGTCCGAACCCACGCCCGCTCCTGTGTCGCAGCAGCGCCCCGACCTCGGCGCGCGGTGAACTGCGTGCCCTGGACGGTGGGCCCGGAAGCCTGGCCGATCGGACCCGAAGCTTGGACGGTCGGCCGAGGCGGGGCCGCGTAACCCGCACGCGGTGATGCTGACGGCCTTCGGCTCCTGGGCACCGGCCTCTCCAACGCCGAGATAGCCACCCGGCTGCACCTGAGCTCCGGCACGGTCAAGGCCCACATCAGCAGCATCCTCACCCGCACCGACTGCACCAACCGCGTCCAGGCCGCGGTACTGGCACAGGAGGCGGGCCTGCTCGGCTGACATCGGGCGGCCCGCACAGCTGCACAGCCCGCACAGTCATCAGCCCACTCACCCACTCACCCACCCACACACCTGCGCCACGAAAGCGGAACGGCCCTCGACGGGCCGGCCGCCGAATGCGCCCGCAGGAGTACGGTGGAGGCACCGAGGGCATTTCGCACTCCGGCAGCCACGCGGGTCTCGTCCTCGGTGATCGGATACATCGGGGCGACCCCCGTGCCGCTCCGGAGACGGGTTCGCATCGTGATCGCGATCATCCCGCCCACCCGCACCACGCCACCCGCACCCTCCCGGCCGCCCGGTGCCCGCGTCGCGCTGAGGTCCCCGACGAGCCACGGCCTGCTGGACGGCGCCTGGTGGCCCCACTCGCGCGACCTGACCGTCGAGCTCCCCGAACTCGTGGACGTACTCGACCCGTCGTGGGGCCGGATCACGCGGGTCGCCGTCAACCCGATGCTCTGGCCCGTCGTCCCGCGCAAGGTGACCGTCGGCCGGCGGGCGGTGAAGACCGGGTGGTTCACTCCCGAACTCGACCCGCACACACTGCTGTTGCTGTCCTACGGGACCCGCCGCTTCGATCTCCTGGTGATTCCGCCCGAGACGAGTGCCGCCTGCGCGGACCGGCTCATGGTCGGTGCCTGCGCCCCGGACGGTCCTCGGCTGAGCGCCACGGATCTCGTGGCGGCCGAAACCGCGCGCCCCGGCCCCACGGTGGCGGGGCGGTGACGGCCATGGACGCCGTGATCACCGCACTCGCCTTCCTCCTGCTGATAGCCCTGGGCGCCTACCTGATCCATCGACTCAACGCCCAGCACGCCGAAAGGATCGCCTTGCGCACCTACCGCCGCTTCCTGCCCGGCCGCCGAACTCCCGGCGAACCGGCAGACGCCACGACCCTGCCCGCCCAGCCCCCGCCGGTCGTCCCGGCCGACCGGCACGACCATCGCGACGGCGGCCGCGGCCGGTTCAGGGCACGCCGCCGCCACGACCGCACCACGCACAAGCAGTCCCACTGAGCCGTACCGCGTCGAGGATTCCGACTACGGGACGTCGGCCGCGTCCGGAGTCTTGACCGGCGGCGCGGTGGCGGTCTGCTTCGGGTGCAGGCGGCGCAGGGCCCGGGGCGCCGTCTCCGGCAGGGCCATCAGACACACCACGGAGAGGAGACAGGTGCCGGCGAGGTAGTAGCCGACGTTCATCGCGTCCCCGGTCGCGGCGACGATCCGGTTCGCGACCAGCGGGGAGATGCCGCCGCCGAGGACCGCCCCGAGGTGGAAGGCGATGCCCATCCCGGACTGCCGCTGGTCGCGGGGGAAGAGCTCGGTGAAGAAGGTGTACATCGGGCCGAACAGCAGCCCGGTCGTCGCGAAGCCGAGCATCAGCGCGCCGGTGAGGGCGCCGATGGATCCGGTCCCGGCGATGGGGAAGATGACCAGCACCGCCACCAGCGACGAGAGCGCTCCGGTGAACATGACCGGCCGTCGGCCGAACCGGTCGGAGGCCCAGGCCCCGAGTACGTTGCTGGCCGCGTGGACCAGCAGGCCGAGGGTGCTGGCGTTGACCACCTCCTGGCGGGGCAGCCCGAGACCGTCGGGCGCGGCCGATGTCGCGTAGGACATCATGAAGGTGACCAGCGCGAACGTGCAGGAGTTCAGGCCGATGTTCACGCCCGCGGCCAGCAGCACCCGCCGCCAGTTGGAGCGGAAGACGTCGGCCACCGGGCGCCGGTTCTTGAGGGTCTCGCCCTCCTCGCGCACCATCTGCTGGAACACCGGGCTCTCCGCCACGCCCCGGCGGATCCAGATGCCGATGACGATGGCGATGCCACCGGCGAGGAAGGGCAGCCGCCAGCCCCATGACTCGACGCTGGAATCCGGCAGGAAGAGCACGGCGGCGAACGCCAGGTTCGCGAGGATCGTCCCGAACGGCGAGCCGAGCGCGACGAACACGCCGTACCTGGCCCGCTTCTCATCGGGGGCGTGCTCGATGGCCAGGGCGGCGGCGCCACCGGTCTCGCCGCCGCGGAACAGGCCGTGTGCCATCCGCAGGACGACCAGGAGCAGTGGCGCCGCGACACCGATCTGGGCGTAGGTCGGCAGCACACCCATCAGGACGGTCGCCGCGCCCATGCCGATGAAGGTGAGCAGCAGCGCGAAGCGCCGCCCGTACCGGTCCCCGAGCCAGCCGAATCCGGCCGCGCCGAGCGGGGCCATCAGGAAGCCGATGGCGAAGGTCGCGAGCCCGAGGAAGGTGCCGAACCAGGCGTCGTCGGTCCGGAAGAAGGTGTCGGTGAGGACGAGCGTGGTCGCCGTCCCGTAGATGGCGAAGTCGTAGAACTCCAGGGAGGTGCCCACGCCACTGGCCATGGCGATACGGGCGATGCCGGTGCGGGGCGGCTCCGGCGCGGTCGGTGTGTCCGTCGCCGATATCTGCTCGGTCATGTGTCTACCTCGGTGCCTGTGAGGGGAGTTTCGGCACGTGGTCGGAGGGTGGTGTGCCGCCGGTCAGTACAGCTCGATACGGAGCCGATCGGAGCGTGCCCGTGACACACAGAGGGCGATCTCCGTGCCGGCCGCGTGCTCCGCGGCCGACAGGCAGTGGTCGCGGTGGTCCGCAATCCCCTCCAGGAGGCCGGAGACGCAGGAGCCGCAGATGCCCTCCTCGCAGGACTTGCCGACGGGGATGCCCGCCTCTTCGAGCACTGAGAGGATCGACCGGTCCGCGGGGACCTCGAACTCCTCGCCGGTGTCGAGTTCCACCGTGAACGGTGTGTCGTCCGAGGCGTCGACCGGCTCCGCGGAGAAGTGCTCGACATGGACCTGCGCCTCGCCCACGACCGGGGCGAAGACGGCGGTTACCTGGTCCATGAAGCCGACCGGGCCGCAGGTGTAGACGTGGCTGTCGGGGGTCAGGGGTGCGGTCAACGGGGCCAGGATGTCCGGGTGTTCGGTCCGTGGTCGGCCGATGTGAAGCGTCACCCGGTCGCGGAACTCGGCGCGGCGTTCCAGCAGGTCGCCGAAGGCGAGTTCGGCGCGTGAGCGGACGAAGTAGTGCAGTGCGAAGTCGGCGCCGCGGCGGTGGAGTTCGTAGGCCATGCTCAGCAGCGGGGTGACGCCGATGCCGCCCGCCACCAGCAGGTGCCGGTCGGCTCCGTCGGCGATGCCCAGCAGGTTGCGCGGCGGGCCGATCGTCAACTGGTCGCCCACTGCTGTCCGGTGGAGTGCGACCGAGCCGCCCCGGGACTCGGCCTCCCGCTTCACGGCGATGAGGACGGACGAGCGGTCGGCCGGGTCGCCCGCCAGCGAGTACTGGCGCAGGACTCCGGTGGGGCCGGTCACGTCGACGTGCGCGCCGGCCGCGAAGGGTCCGAAAGCGGCGCCGTCGGCCCTGCGCAGCCGCAGGGAGCGGACCGCCGCGCTCTCCTCCACGATCTCGGAGACCTGGACGGCGACGCTCACAGCAGGAACCCCGCGGCGGGCACGGCGTCCTCGGCGTCCACCAGGCGGATCACCTTGCGCACGATCCGGTCCTCGGACCGGTCCGCGCCGAGCCGGACCGTGAACTCCACGTCCCCGGCCCACAGTTGATGGCGCCCCCGCTTGTAGGCGACGAGGACCTGGGCGGCGCGCAGTGACACCGATCCGTCCGAGGTCTCGACGGGTACGAACCGTGACACGGTGCGCGCGGTCCTCGCCGAGTCGACCGCCGCGATGGCGTACCCCTCGGTGAGGCGCGCCACGCGCATCGCCCGCATCCGGGCGTCGTCGTAGACCATGTTCAGCTGGTCGTCGAAGTCCTCGGTGGTGGGGTCGAGGGGGATGACGTAGATGCCGTCCTCGGCGTAGAGCTCGTTCCAGGCCCGGTACTCCTTGCGGTCGAGCAAGTCCGCCTCGTGCCAGAGGAGTTCGATGGCCCGCACGACGCGCGGGTCGGAGAGGGTGGCCCCGGGGGCGCCGGTGATCGTGGTGGCGGTGTCAGCCATTGCTCATCATCTTCTTCCACATCCGGTACGCGGCCCGCATACCGGTCTCGTCGGTGCTGTGCGAGGTGGCCCAGCCCTCGGGGGCGTCGGCCTCGCGCTTCAGGCCGCGGTTCACCATGATCGGCATCTCCGGGCAGGCCTGCGCGCCGCGCTGGACGCGGTCCCAGCCCTCGGCGTCGTCGGGGGTACCGAAACCGAAGGGTCCCTGGAAGTGCTCGTGGATGCGCAGGCGTTCGCGGCGGATCGGGCCCGCGATCTCCTCAGGGGCGTCCACGCCGAGCGCCACGTGCTCGATGATCGTCTCGTCGACACTGACCGGCCGCAGCACCCGGAAGAACGCGGAGGACAGGCCGACGTTGGGGAACAGGTTCAGGTTCGACCCGGTGCCGTGCATCGCGCGCACCAGCTTGCGGATCTGTGCCTCGTCCGCCCCGCCCTCCCTCAACTCGGCGACCAGGCCGTCGAATCGGGGCTGCAGGGGCTCGCTGCCGTCATCGGCGTCGAGGTCGATGTGGGCCGGCACCATGTGCATCACGCTGTGCCCGTTGCCGAGGTCGTGGCAGGTGGAGGCCGGGTCGGTCATGAAGCTCAGCATGTCGGCCGTCTCCCCGTCCACCGAGCTCATCCAGGAGCGGTGCACGATCGGGAAGTGGTAGCCGTCGGTGGTGTTCTCCAGCTGGATCTTCCAGTTGCCCCGGAACCTGAAACGGTGGGTGCCGAGCACCTTGAGCGGATAGCCGCCGCCCTGCTTGAAGAACCGGTCGGCCCACAGCCGCACATCGCCGAGGAACTCCTCCAGCGGCTCCGCGTCCTGGTCGAAGGTGGCGAAGATCAGGCCGCGGTAGCTCTCGGTGCGCAGCTTGCGCAGGCCCATCTCGTCCTTGCTCAGCACCCCCTCGTAGCCGTCGGGATACGGAATGCCGCGCAGCCGCCCGTCCAGGCCGTACGACCAGGCGTGGTACGGGCAGGTGAAGCCGTTGGCCTCGCCGCGCGGCTTCTCGCAGAGGCTGGCGCCGCGGTGTCGGCAGCGGTTGACGAGGGTGTGGATGGCGCCTTTGCGGTCCCGGGTGACGATGACCGAATTGCGGCCCACGTACGTGGACTTGAAGCTGCCCGGCTTGGGCAGCTCGCTCTCGTGCGCCACCCAGATCCAGGTCTTCTCGAAGATCTGCGTCATCTCGCGCTCGAAGATCTCCGGGTCGGTGTAGACCCGTGCGGCGACGCGATCCTCCTGTACGAGGTCGGCCGGTTCCAGTTGATGGATGGTGGCCGGGGTGAAATCGATGGTCATGCTGTTTTCCCCTCGCTGGTTCAAGGCCCAACGGGATGCTCAGCCATCGGGTGGGCCGATGCGACGGGTCGGACCGGTGAGTGGACCGACCCGGCGGAAGTGGCAGGGCGATGTGGTCGGATCCAGTGGCGGAGCACGGAAAGGGAGCCGTGGCGGAGCACGGAAAAGGAGGAGTGGCTGAGCATGGACAAGGAGGAGTGGCTGAGCATGCAAGAGAACGAGCCGGTCGACCGCGCCCCGCGGATGACCCTCACCTGCTACAACGACAACCATGGCTACGGCTGGAAACACGTCGACCTGTTCGTCCACGACGCGGCGGGCCGTGAACTCGGCTGGGTGCACTGGGGTGTTCCCCAGGACGGCCCGGACGCGGCGGACGCGGAGACCGCCGCGGTCGAACCCGATCTGCGACGCACCTCCGCCTGGCGCCACGGCGTGAGCGCAGGCGGCGTGGACTTCTGGGAGGCGGACGCGCAGTGGGCGGCCGAGGGCCAGCGGGGGAGCGACGCGCAGTGGAGGGAACAGTGAGCGACAGCGTTCGACAGCCCTGGTCCCTGAGTGAACTCGTCGCCGATCTGAGGTCCGGGCGGACCACCCCCGAGGCGGCCCTGCGAAGCAGCCGCGACCGTATCGTGGAGACCGAGGAGCGGGTACGCGCCTGGGTGGCCTTCGACGAAAGCGGCGCGGACACCCCCGTGACCGTACGCACCGGCCCCCTGGGCGGCGTCCCGATGGGCGTCAAGGACATCATCGACCTGGCCGGGCTGCCCACCCGCTGCGGCTCGGTGCTGCGCGCCGACGCCGGTCCCGCCGAGCGGGACGCCCCTGTCGTGGAGGCTTGGCGAGCGGCCGGGGCGATCCCCGTCGGCAAGACCGTGACCACGGAGTTCGCCTTCTTCGCGCCCGGCCCGACCCGCAACCCCGCCAACCTGCGGCACACCCCCGGCGGTTCCTCCAGCGGCTCGGCCGCGGCGGTCGCTTCCGGGCAGGTCCCGCTGGCCATCGGCTCCCAGACCGCGGGATCGGTGACCCGGCCGGCCGCGTACTGCGGGGTCGCCTCGCTCGTCCTGCGCCACGGACACCTGTCCACCGACGGTGTCGCCGGCCTCAGCCCCAGCCTCGACGCACATGGTGTGTACGCGGCCGGCGCCGCCGATGTCTCCCTCGCCTGGGCGGCCCTCACCGGCGAGCCGGACCCGGCCCGCGAAGCGCACACCGCCCCACGGCTCGCGCTGTGGAACGCCATCCCCTTGGTGGCCGTGTCCGACGAAATGGGTGCGGCGCTCGCCTCCGCCGAGGCCCGGCTCACCGGCCGCGGCGCGAAGATCGACGCCTTCCCGCTGGAGGCACTGATCGCCGAAGTGACCGCGGCGCACCCGGTGGTGATGGCCTACGAGGCGGCACGCGAACGCTCCGCCGAACTGGAGCGGGCCGATCAACTCAGCGCACCCCTGGCCGGGCTGCTGCGAACCGGCGCGGACACCTCGGAATCCGACTACCGCGCCGCGTGCCGACTGGTCGCCGAGGCACGCACCGAACTCGGCGCGCTCCTCACCCAGTACGACGCGGTACTCGGCCCCGCCGCGCCGGGGGCGGCGCCTGAGGGGCTCGACGCCACCGGCGATCCGGTGCTCAGCCGCCCGTGGCAGGCCCTCGGTCTGCCCACGGTGGCCGTGCCGGGGCTGCGGAACGCGGCAGGGCTGCCGCTCGGACTCCAGGTGATCGCGGGATCCGAGGCGGCAGCCCTGCGTGCTGCGGTCTGGGTGGAGCGAAGCCTCAACGGGTGAGGAGAACCTGCCCGTTGAGGAGAAGGGCGGCGGACTACGAGGGAGGGGGCCGCTCAGGCGCCGGCGGCGTGCTCATTCGTGTGGTTCGTCCCCGGCGCCTTGAGCAGCACGGACCGCTTCGGGTAACTGCCGGCGAAGAAGTCGGGCAGATCGGCGATGGCGACGTTCTCGGTCCGGGTCCGCGTGATCTTCCATACGCCGTCGATCTTGCGGAAGGCGTTGTTGAGCCGGCTGGCGCGGATCAGGGACTTGCCGTCCTCGAAGAGCCAGGGCTGGAAGTGGATCCACTGGCCGTCGGCCTCGTCCCCGTACACATGGATCTGCTCCGAGGTGAGCCAGTGGGCGTTCAGGAGCAGCTTCGGGTCCTGGTCCTGCGGCCAGAAGCGGTTGAAGTGCGCGCGGATCGCCGCCTTGCCCTCGGCCCGGCCGAACTGGCTGCCGTAGTACTCGCCGACGCCCTCCCAGATGGCGTCGTCGGAGTAGAGGTCGAGGATCAGCTCGATGCGCTGCTCGTCGCTGTCCACCCCGTACTCCGGGCACGGTGTGTCGCACAGGAACATGTACCGGGCCTGAATACGGCGGATGTCGGCCTCGGCCTCGAGGACCTCGATGCGCTTGACCAGGGTGTCGATGGTGTCTTGGCTACTCATGGCGGCAGCCTCGCTGCCGCGCGTCCCGGAAGGAACCGCTCGGTCCACTGGGCGGATCGGCGCCGCGTAACCGGCCGTCATCGGGTCGTCATCGGGCGGTCACAGGGTGCCTGTTCGCTGTCGCCGGAAGGGTTGCCAATCGGTTCACAAACTTTGAACAATCACCTTTGGTCATCGGAATCGGCGAGGGGAAGCGGTATGCGCGCGAGCGCCCAGGCAGAACTCGACACCGCGGAGCAGGCCGCCCCGGAGGCCGGGCCCGCGGCCCCCGAACCGCACATGAGCTCCGTGCTCGGCAAGGCGCACCTGGTGCTCGGAGCCTTCTCCTCCGGCTCGACCTGCCTCGGTCTGAGCGAGCTCAGCCGCCGCTCCGGCGTGCCCAAGGCGACCGTGCACCGGATCGGAACCGAGCTCGTCCAACTCGGCTATCTCAGCCGCACGCCGGACGGGTACCAGCTCGGCTGGCGCATCTTCGAGCTGGGCCGGCTGGTCCCCGGACCGGCCCACCTACGGGCCGTCGCGCGCCCGGCGATGCTGGACCTGCGGGCCGCGACCCAGGCCGTGATCCACCTGGCCGTGCCGCACGGCACCGACTGCTGCTACCTGGAACGCCTCGGCGGCCGCCGGGAGGCCGCGGTCGTCGCGGCCGTGGGCTCGAACGTGTCGCGGCCGCTCACCGTCTCCGGGCGGGTGCTGCTGGCCTACAGCGACGACCAGGAGGACGTGATCGCCGAGCTTGAAGCGCAGCGCGCCGACGGACCCCCGTCCTCCGACCGGCTCGACCCGGCGGCGCTGCGCGCCGAGCTGGCCCAGATCCGCGCGCGCAGGTGGGCCCAGGAGCGGGAGTCGTGCATGCACGGGTACAAGAGCTTCGCCGTGCCGATCATGTACTTCGGCGGTGACCGGATCATCGGCACGATCGCCGCGACGGTCTCGGCCGACCGCCGCGACGACCAGCAGCTGATCCACGCACTGTTGGCGACGGCGGCCGACATCGGCCGCGGCCTGTACCGGCAGAACTCCTCCCATACGAACCCCGGGCCGCGGGTCGGCATGGCGGGCTGAGCGGGCGGCGGGTGGCGGAGCCCGTCGGTCCGGCCAGCGGACTGCCTCACCGCTCCGCCCCCTCGGCCCAGGCAGTATGGGCGGAATGAAGTTCGCACACGAAACCCCCGCGCAGCGCGCCGTGTTCGCGCCGGGGGAGGCCGTCCGCACCGTCGTCGACGAAGTGGCCAGGCTCGGATCGGGACGCGTCCTGATCGTCGGCGGCCCCTCCGCCAGGGCCCTGACCACGGAGCTCGCCGAGCGCCTGACCGGGGCACGGGTCCACGACGAGGTGGTCGAGCACGTCCCCGTCGAGGCCGCCGAGCGGGCCCGTAAGGTCGCGCACGAGCACGCCGCCGACGCCCTGGTGTGTGTCGGAGGAGGCTCGGCGACCGGCCTCGCCAAGGCCGTCGCCCTCACCACCAAACTGCCGATCATCGCAGTCCCCACCACCTACGCCGGCTCGGAGGCGACCAACGTCTGGGGGCTGACCCGGGACGGCGTCAAGACCACCGGCGTGGACCCCGCGGTGCTCCCGGCCACCGTCGTCTACGACGCCTCGCTCCTCCTCACCCTCCCCGGCGCACTCGCGGTCGCCAGCGGCCTCAACGCCCTCGCACACTGCGTCGACGCGATGTGGGGGCCGCGCGCCGACCCCATCGACCGCGCCATGGCACAAGAGGCGGCTCGTGCGCTGAGCACCGGTCTGCCCGAAGTCGGCGCACACCCCGACCGGTTGGCGGGGCACGAGCAGATGCTCTACGGCGCCTACCTGGCCGCGGTCGTCTTCGCCTCCGCGGGATCCGGCCTGCACCACAAGATCTGCCATGTGCTGGGCGGCCGCTTCGACCTCCCGCACGCGCAGACCCACGCCGCCGTCCTGCCCCACGTCCTCGCCCTCAACGCGCCCCACGCCCCCGAGGCCGAACGCAGGATCGCCGCCGCACTCGACGCACCCACCGCCACCGAGGGCCTGGCCGCCCTCTACGCCCGCCTGGACGCACCCACTTCGCTCAAGGAACTGGGCATGCCGGAGAGCGGCATCGCCGAAGCCGTGGAACCCGTCCTCGCCGCCGTGCCGGAAGGCAACCCCGCCCCCGTGACCCGAGACCGGCTCAGCGCATTGCTCCGCGCGGCCTGGGAAGGAGACATCCCCCGATGACCACCCACCCGACCCGGACGGCGCCCGACCCCGACCAGCAGCTCCGCGAGGCAGCCCTGGTCGACCGCGTCACGGCCTCCTTCGACAACTGCCCGGACCCCCGGCTGCGGGAGCTGATGAGCAGCCTCGTGCGCCATCTGCACGCCTACGTCCGCGAGGTCCGGCTCACGGAGGACGAGTGGAACCGGGCCATCGACTTCCTCACCCGCTGCGGCGACATCACCGACGACCGCCGCCAGGAGTTCATCCTCCTGTCCGACGTCCTCGGCGCGTCCATGCAGACCGTCACCGTCAACAACGAGGCGTACGGCGACGCCACTGAGGCCACCGTCTTCGGCCCCTTCTTCGTGGAGGACTCGCCCGCCGTACCACTCGGCGGTGACATCTCCGTCGGTGCGCCCGGGGAACCCTGCTGGGTCGAGGGGACGGTCACCGACACGGCCGGCACACCACTGGCGGGAGCCCGGATCGAGGTGTGGGAGGCGGACGAGACCGGCCACTACGACGTCCAGTACGACGACCGGCGGACCGCCGCGCGCGGCCACCTGATCACCGACTCCCAGGGGCGGTTCCGCTTCTGGGCGGTCACCCCGACGCCGTACCCGATCCCGCACGACGGCCCGGTGGGGGAGCTGCTGGAGTCGGTGGGCCGCTCCCCGATGCGGGCCTCGCACCTGCACTTCAAGGTCACCCACGAGGACTGCCGCACGCTCGTGACCCACATCTTCGTACGGGGCGACGAACTCCTCGACTCCGACGCGGTGTTCGGCGTCCGGGACTCCCTGGTGAAGGACTTCGCGCAGCAGCCCGCCGACACCCCCACCCCGGACGGCCGGACCGTCCGGGGCCCCTGGTCGCGGGCGCGCTTCGACATCGTCCTCGCGCCCGCGTAGACCTGAAGGGCAGCTCGCCCCGTACGTGGTGTCAGCTCGCCTGCGCGAGCCCCAGCGCCACGTCCACGATCATGTCCTCCTGGCCGCCGACGAGGCCGCGCTTGCCGACCTCGACGAGGATGGTGCGGACGTCGATGCCGTAGCGTTCGGCCGCTGCCTCCGCGTGGCGCAGGAAGGAGCCGTAGACCCCGGCGTAGCCGAGCGTGAGGGTCTCGCGGTCGACGCGGACCGGGCGGTCCTGGAGCGGGCGCACCAGGTCCTCGGCCGCGTCCTGGAGGGCGAACAGGTCGCAGCCGTGCTTCCAGCCGTTGAGGTCGGCCACCGCGATGAACGCCTCGATGGGGCAGTTGCCCGCGCCCGCGCCCTGACCGGCGAGCGAGGCATCGACGCGGGTCACGCCCTCCTCCACCGCGGTCATGGAGTTGGCCACGGAGAGCGAGAGGTTCTCGTGGGCGTGGATGCCGAGTTCGGTGGCCGGGTCGAGGACGTCGCGGTAGGCGCGCATCCGCTCGCGGACGCCGTCCATCATCAGCCGGCCGCCGGAGTCGGTGACGTAGACGCAGTGGGCGCCGTAGGACTCCATGAGCTTGGCCTGCGCGGCCAGAGTCTTGGCATCGGCCATGTGGCTCATCATCAGGAAGCCGGAGACGTCCATGCCCAACTCGCGTGCCGTGGCGATGTGTTGGGCCGACACGTCGGCCTCGGTGCAGTGCGTGGCCACCCGCACCGAGCGCACCCCGAGCGCGTACGCCCGCTTGAGTTCCTCGATGGTGCCGATGCCGGGCAGCAGGAGCGTGGTGAGACGGGCGTTCTTGATGTGTGCGGCCGCGGTCTCGATCCACTCCCAGTCGGTGTGGCTGCCGGGACCGTAGTTGAGGGAACCGCCGGCGAGGCCGTCGCCGTGGGACACCTCGATCCCGTCGACACCGGCCGCGTCGAGGGCGGCCACGATCCTCCCGAGCCGCTCCGGCGCGATGCGGTGCCGGATGGCGTGCATGCCGTCGCGCAGGGTGACGTCCTGGATGAACAGCTTGGTGTCAGGTGTGGCGGTGTCACTCATGCGTCGGCTCCCTGGAGGTCGGTGGCGCGGGGGAGTTGGGCGGCGCGGGCGGCCATGGCCTCGGCCATCCGCAGGGCCGCGCTGGTCATGATGTCGAGGTTGCCCGCGTACGCCGGAAGGTAGTGGGCGGCCCCCTCGACCTCGAGGAAGACGGACACCTGGTGGGTGACCGGGGCCGTGGTGAGGGTGTGCACGGGCTGGTCGGCGGGGACCGGCGTGATCTGCACCTGCTGCTTGAGTCGGTAGCCAGGAACGTACGCGGACACCTCCTCGACCCGCTCGGCGACGGCCGCGCGGATGGCGTCGTGGGCGGCCTCGTCGGGCGCGTTCACCAGCGCGAGCACGGTGTCCCGCATGATCAGCGGCGGCTCCGCCGGGTTCAGGACGATGACGGCCTTGCCGCGGTCCGCGCCGCCGACCGTCTCGATCGCGTGACTGGTCGTCTCGGTGAACTCGTCGATGTTCGCGCGGGTGCCGGGCCCCGCGCTCTTCGACGCGATCGAGGCGACGATCTCCGCGTACGGGACGGGTGCCACCGAGGACACGGCGGCGACGATCGGGATGGTGGCCTGGCCACCGCACGTCACCATGTTCACGTTGTCCGCGGCGACATGGTCTTCCAGATTGACCGCAGGGATCACCATCGGGCCGATGGCGGCGGGCGTCAGGTCGACGAGCTGCTTGCCGTACGGGGCGAGCGCGGCGGCGTTGGCGACGTGCGCCTTCGCCGACGTCGCGTCGAAGACAATCCTGATGTCCTCGAAGCCGTCCATCGCGATCAGGCCCTGGACGCCCTCGGCGGTGGCCGGGACGCCGAGCCGCTCGGCGCGGGCGAGTCCGTCGGAGGCGGGGTCGATGCCGACCATCGCGCCCATTTCGAGGGTGTCCGAGAGGCGGAGCACCTTGATCATCAGGTCGGTGCCGATATTGCCCGAACCGATGACGGCGACCTTGGTCTTCATGCTTCAGGCTCCTTCGTGGCCGGGGCCGGTGGCGTGGAAGCGGACGGACACCGAGCCGAGTCCGCTGATGTCGGCGGTGAAGACGTCGCCGGCCGTGGCGGGCACCATCGGGCCGAGCGCGCCGGACAGCACGACCTGGCCGGCGCGCAGCGGGTCGCCGACGTCGCGGGCGGTCCGGGCGAGCCAGCCGAGCGCGGTGAGCGGGTCGCCCAGGCAGGCCGCGCCGTTGCCGGCGGACACCGCCTCCTCGTGCCGCTTCATGGTCATCTCGGCCTCGACGGGCTCGAACTCGGTGAGCGGCTTGGCCGGGTCCCCGATGACGTACAGCGCGGAGGAGCCGTTGTCGGCGACGGTGTCACCGAAGGTGATGTCCCAGTCGGCGATCCGGCTGTCCACGATCTCCAGGGCGGGGACCGCGTGCGCCACGGCGGCGCGGATCTGCGCGTCGTCGAGGGGGCCGTCGGCGAGATCCGCGCCCAGGACGAACGCGATCTCCGCCTCGACCTTGGGCTGGAGCAGCCCGCCGACCGGCACCGAGGCGCCGTCCTCGACACTCATGTCGGCGAACAACACCCCGAAGTCCGGCTGGTCCACGCCCAGTTGCTCCTGCACGGCGGGCGAGGTCAGCCCGATCTTGCGGCCGGTGACGCGGCCGCCCGCTTCGAGGCGGTGCGCGGTGAGCAGCTCCTGGACGGCGTAGGCCGCCTTCACGTCGTCGCTGCCGATCAGGTCGCGCACCGGGGGACAGGGCACATGGTCGGCGGCGGCGCGCAGCAGCCGCTGCGCGGCCTGCGACACGGCGTCGTCGCCGAGGTCGGTGCCGGGGGAAGTCTCGTTCATGTCCTCAGCTTGGACAACGGGATCGCCCCGGGCCCAGCAATGAGTTCCGTCTGGCGGAACTCGCGCGCGGTTCAGTGCTTGCGCAGTTCCTCGCGGCGGCCGAGCGTCGCCGAGATCCCGGCCGCGGCCGCGCGCACGCTGTTGGCGTGCCGGGCGGGCTGGAAGCGGTGCACCGGGCCCGTGACGCTGACCGCCGCCACGATCTCGTCGGCCGGTCCGTAGATCCCGGCCGCGACACACACGATGCCGACCGCCGACTCCTCGTACTCGAAGGCGACACCCTTGGTGACGACCTCGGACAACTGCCGTGTCAGTACGTCGACGTTGGTGATGGTCCGGGGTGCCTTGCGCTCCAACGGCCCGCGCAGCGTGGCCTCGCGCACCTCGGCCGGGGAGTGGGCCAGCAGCATCTTGCCGATCGCCGTCGCGTGCAGGGGCATTCGCCCGCCGAGCCGCGAGGGCGAGTCGGCCTGCTGATGGCCGCCCATCTTGGCGACGTAGACGACCTCGGTGCCCTCGCGCGTGCCCAGGTGGACGAGTTCATGGGTGCGTACGAAGAGGTCCTCCAGGAAGGGGGTGGCCACTTCGAGCAGCCCGCGCTCGACCGAGGCACGCATCCCCAGCTCGAAGACGAGCCCGGACAGGCGATAGCGCCCCTGGACGCGGTCCAGGAGCCGGGCCGCCACGAGATCACCGAGGACCCGGTGCAGGGTGCTCTTGGCGAAGTCCGTGCGCCGCTGCAACTCGGCGAACCCGAGGGTGGTGTCCTCGACGGTGAAGGCCTGCAGCACGGTGAGGGCCTTGGCCAGGACACCGCTGGGCGCGTCGTCGCTCAAGGTGCCTTTCTCCTTCCCCGGTCTCCGGTGGTTTCGGGCTGCCGTCCGGCTGCTCGCCTGGTGGTGGCCCGTCCGGTCAATCTACGTGTGGGCGGGGCGGAGGTGCGCGAGCGGCTCGATCACGGGTGCCGCGCCTGAGACCATGGCCGACGCCCACCCCACCCCAGTCCACGTACGCACCGAACCGCTCAGAGGAGACCGACATGGGAACCATCGCCGTCACCGGAGCCGCCTCCGGTATAGGTGCCGCCATCGCCGCCCGGCTCACGGAACAGGGGCATCGTGTCATCGGCGTCGACCTGCGCGGCACGGACGTGGCGGCCGACCTCGGCACCGCGGAGGGGCGGAGCGCCGCGGCGGCCGAGGTCACCGGGCTCGCCGACGGGCGGCTCGACGGATTCGTGCCGTTCGCCGGGGTCACCGGCGGCGCGGACCGGTCGGCCAGCCTGTTGGTCTCCGTCAACTACTACGGATCCATCGGCCTGTTGGAAGAACTGCGCCCGGCCCTGACGGCCGCAGGCGAGTCCTCCGTGGTCCTTGCCTCCTCCAACTCCACCACCACGCAGCCCGGTTGGAATCCGCGGCTCGCCGAGGCGTGCCTCGCGGGCGACGAGGAGGCGGCACGTGCTCTCGCCGAGTCCCTGGGCGACGAGGGCGGCGTGCTCACATACCCGGCCACCAAGGCCGCGATCGCCCACTACACCCGCACCCGCGCCGCCGACTACATCGCGGACGGCATCCGCCTCAACGCCGTCGCGCCGGGATTCATCGACACCCCGATGACCCGGGCCGGCCGCAAGGACCCGCGGATCGCGGCAGGCATCGAGAGGTTCCTGAAGTCCGTCCCGGCGGGGCGGGCGGGCACACCGGAGGAGGTCGCGGAGCTCGTCCTCTTCCTGCTGTCCGCCAATTCCGGTTACTGCGTCGGTACGTTGATGTACTGCGACGGCGGCCTCGACGCGCACCTGCGGGGGCTGGACTGGCCGACGGTGTGGACGCCGGAGGGGTGAGGCGGGGGGCGGGTACCGGGCAACGGTTCAGAGGCGTCGACGCGGGGCCGATACATCTCGGTAGAGGTCGAACTGGGTCACCCCGTGGTAGCCGTAGCTCTCCGGCGGCAGTTCGTGCAGCGCGACACCGGACCGGGCGAGGGTGCCCAGGGTGTCGGTGAGGAGTTCGTCGGCCCGGGCGATGAACGCTGCCTTCTCCGCCGCGCTGTTCGAGCCCAGGGTGATGCTGACCTCGACGTGGGCGTCGCGTGCCCCGCCGGCCAGGGGGCTGCCACCCACGTAGTAGGTGCCGGGTTCGACCGCGTCGATCTGGACGATGGTTCGCGAGCGGTCCTTGCCCAGGGCCGAGACCGCCAGGTCGGTCAGGCCCTCCGCCAGAGTGTGTCGGGTCTCGGCGGGAAGGGTGGGGTCGGTCACGGTGACACGGATGTAGGGCATGGCTCTCCTCGGCGTATCGGTACATCGGCATCGGCGTACGGGCCTGATGACGTGCGTACTCGGCTGAACGCCGCCGGTATCGGCGGCACGGAAGAAGCCTCGCCCGACCTGGCACCATTGATCCAACGCATAGATGTCATAGCGATATGAGGCCCTCGCATGCCGCTGAACCTGCCCCAACTCCGCGCCTTCCTCGCGGTCGTCGACACGGGCGGCTTCAGCGCGGCCGCCGCCGAGCTGGGCATGACCCAGTCGGCCGTGTCGCACGCCGTCGCCTCGCTGGAACGCGAGTTGACCGCGCCGTTGCTCATCCGCGCCACTCCGGCGCGGACCACCGTGCTCGGCGAGCAGGTGCTGCCGCACGCCCGTACCGCGCTGGCCGCGGCCCGGTCCGTCGAGCAGATCGCGGCCGAGGCGGCCGAGTCCATGACCGGCACCGTGCGCCTGGCCGCGACGCCGACGGTGTGTCAGGGGCTGATACCGAGCCTGCTCAGGCACTGGCGCGAGGACCAACCCCGCGTCACCGTACGGATCTTCGAGGGTGACAGCGCCGAAATCGCGGGCTGGCTGGGGAACGGGACCGCGGACGCCGCCGTCCTGATCGACCCGCCACCGGGCCCCGGCGTCCAGCTGGCCGACGACGGCTACCGGGCGCTCCTGCCCCGCGACCATCCCCTCGCCGGCGAGGAGCGTGTGGACATCCGCGACCTGGAGGACGACCCGTTCCTGATCTCGCCGAACGGCTGCGAGTCCCGGATCCGTACGATCCACACCCGGGCCGGGCTGCGCTTCGATCCGACCCACCGGGTACGGGATCTCGCGACGCTGATCAGCATGGTGCAGGCCGGGATCGGCGTCACGGTCCTGTCCGAGGTCTCGCGCTCGCTGATTCCGGCCGACCTGGTCCTGCTGCCCCTGGAGCCGGCGACCTCCCGCCGCCTCGTACTGACCGGCCCGCAGGAGCGACCTTGGCACCCGGCCGTACGCACACTGGCGGAGTCGGCCGTCACGTACCTCGCCCTGCGGGAGCGGGGGCAGCCTCAGCCGACGCGGCAGATGTAGATCGGGCCGAGCCAGCGGGTGCAGGTGGGGGTGGGAGTGGGGGTGCTGGGCTCCGGGGGAGTGGTGGGTTCGGTGGGCTGAGCGGGGACTGTGGGTTCGGCGGGCTCGGTGGGCTCAGCCGGTTCCGTGGGTTCCGTGGTGGGCGTGGGCTCCGCCGGGGTGGACGGCTCGGTGGGCGGAGTCTGTGTGGGCGTGGGCGTCGGCGTGGCCGGCGTGGCCGGTGCCGTAGGCGTCGTGTCGTCGGACGACGGCTCGACGGCCTTGGGCTCCTCCGGCGCTGCCCGCTCGGCTGCGGGCGGATCCGGGGGAGTGGTCGGAGTGGCCGGGGCGCTCGGCGTCCCGGGGTCCGACGGCGCGGACGACGCGGTGGGTGCGGTCGGCGCATCCTTGTCCGCGGAGCCGCCCGGTGCCGCCTCCGTGTCGGGTTCGGTGTCGGGTTCGGCCGCGCGTTGCGACCCGCCCTGCGGAGCAACATGCGTACGTGAAGCGGAGGTTGAGGGGTCCGAGGGCGGACTCGACGGAGCGCTGTCACGCCCGGTGGGTGACTCGCTCTGCACCGCCGCCGACCGCTGCGGCGGCACCGTGTCGTCGTTCCCGGTGAGCATGAGCCCGGCCGCGACGGCGGCTCCCGCCACCGAGACCCCGAGCACCCCGGCCACGGCGCCCTGCGCCTTCGCGCCGCCGGTCAGCGCGTGCTTCACGCCGTGCAGCAGGCCGGAACCCGACCCGTGCCCGCCCGCCGCGGCGCCGGTGGCTCCGGCCCCGGCTCCGGCGGCGAGCGGCACCAGGAACTTCCCGGCCCCGCCGAGCACGAAGATCAGGAGCGCCGGACCCACCAGGGCCGGCAGCCGGTCGTTGGCGCGCAGCAGGACCGTGAGCCGCGCCCGGCAGTCGTCGCAGTCGTCGACGTGCGCGAGGAGCTTCTCCGACTGACGCGCGGACGCGCTGCCACGTACGTGTGCGGGCATCCGGTCCCAGTGGCTCTCGCACGCCGGGTCGTCCGGGGTCCCCGGATGCGCCCGCAGGAACGCCTGCCGCATGCCTTCACGTGCCCGGTGCAGCAGCACGGCCGTGGCCCCGCTGCCCGCGCCGATGCCCCGGCCCACCGCCTCCAGCGGCTGCCCCTCGGCCTCGGCGAGCCACAGGGCCTTCACCCACCGCTTCGGCAGCTGCCCGAGGACCTGGGACAGCAGGTCCACGGCGGAGGCGCGGGTGGCCGGGTCCTGGTCGCCGTAGCCCCCGGAACCGTACGAGCCGTATGAACCGGGAGAGCCGTTCGACACCTGTACCGGCTCGACGCCGGCGTGCGGGTCGAGGGGTGTCTCGCGCGCCGCCCCGCGCCCCGCCGAGGCGGCCAGGTGCCGCACGGTCGTCGTCAGGTATGCCGCGACGTTGTCGATGTCATGCCCGGCGGCCAGGCGCCGCCAGACCCGGAAGTGTGCCTCGGCGACGAGATCGTCGGCGAGCCAGGGGCTGCGGGTCAGCGAGCGGGCGTACGCGACGAGGCGAGGCTGCTCCGCCTCGTAGATCCGCGCGTACGCGGCGGGGCTGAGGCCGCCTTCCGTGGCGGCAGGGGGTATCGGCGCGGCGGCTGGGCCGTCGGTCATGGCAGGAGTCTTCCGTTCCGTCCGACGTCGGCGGTGCTCCGCCCGACTGCGGATCGGGCGGGGAGTTTGAAACCGTAATTCACAAATGTCGGATTATGGAGGGGTGAGTGGCACAGGTCACAACGGTCTTTTCCGGAAACGCCGTAATGACTCGCCCCGCTGTCGCGTCGAACGGTCACCTGGAACACGCAGTGGAGAAAGGGACCTGCCATGCCGACCACGCTGCCCGTCACGCTCGAACAGCCCGCCCGCGCCCGCCTCGTCGTCGCCGAGGGTCAGGGCCCCGAACGCAGTGTCAACGTCACCCTCCGTTATGAATCCGCCGATCCGCTCGCCCTTCAGTTGGTGTTTCCCGCCGAGGCGACGCTGGCCGGGGCCGACGTGACGTGGGCCTTCGCCCGCGCCCTCCTCGACGACGGCCTGCGCCTGCCGACCGGGACCGGGGACGTTCACGTATGGCCGTGCGGCCGTGCGCGCACCGTCGTCGAGCTGCACTCGCCTCAGGGGATGGCCGTCCTCCAGTTCGACACCTCGGCCCTCCGCCGCTTCCTGCTGCGCACGTACGCGCTCGTGCCGGCGGGCAACGAGGACGTGGACTCAGTCGTCGACCGCGCACTCGCCACACTCTTCGGCCCCGACACGGAACGGTGACACCTGAGCGTTGGAGTGGGCCTCGGGCGGAGGCCGTGATGGACCTCAGGCGGAGGCCGTGCCCGCCTTGTACACGGCGTCGACCAGAGCCATCTTCCTGGGGTCGTCGGCGATGTGTGTGCCCATGTGGTTCATGACGTAGCCGATGCTGATGCCCGCTTCGGGGTCGGCGAGGCCGAAGGAGCCGCCGAAGCCGTCGTGGCCGAAGGCGCGCGGGTTGGGCCCGTACGAGCCGTTCGCGCCGCTCAGCCAGAGGCCCAGGCCGATCTCGGTGTCGTGCGCGAAACCGGCGCCCAGCACCAGGTCCCGGCAACTGCCCTGGCCCTCACGTACGCGTTCCGCGGCCTGCGCCGACAACACCCGGCGACCGTCCGGGCGTTCGTGCCCGGTGAACAGCCCGTACAGCGCGGCGACCCCCTGGGCCGAGGCGTGGCCACCGGCGGCGGGGATCTCGGCGGCGCGCCACTCGGGGGTGTTGGCCTCGGCGGCGCCGGCGAGCGGGTTGGCCAGAGCGGCGAGCGCGACCGGCTCCAACTGGCTGAAGGCGGCCTCCTGTTCGCTTCCGGCCGCGGCCAACGGGTGCACCAGCTCGGCGGGTTGCCGGGTCTCTCCCTCCGGGAAGCGGATGAAGAAGTCCACGTCGAGCGGCCCGGTGACCTCCTCGCGCAGGAATGCGGAGGGGAGCTGTCCGGTGATGCGCCGTATCACCTCACCGACCAGGAAGCCGTACGTGATGGCGTGGTAGCCGGAGCGAGTGCCGGGCTCCCACCAGGGCTCGGTGGCCGCGAGGCGTGCGGTGGTCAACTCCCAGTCGTAGAGCTGCTCCAGGGTGTGCGGTTCGCGCAGACCGGCCAGGCCCGCGCGGTGCGACAGCAGATGACGTACGAGGACGTTCTGCTTGCCCGCCGCGGCGAACTCCGGCCAGTAGGAGGCGACCGGCGCGTCCAGGTCGAGCAGGCCGCGGTCGGCCAGGATGTGCGCGCACAGCGCCGTGGCCCCCTTGGTCGTCGACCACACGTTGACGAGGGTGTCCCGCTGCCACGGGCGGGTGTGCGCGGCGTCGGCCCAGCCGCCCCACAGGTCGACGACCGGTTCACCGTCGAGGAGGACGGTGACGGCGGCTCCCAGTTCGCCGCGCTCACGGAAGTTGTCGGCAAAAGCGGCGCGGACGCCTTCGAAGCGTGCGTCGCAGTGCCCGCCGATCCGCGGTGTCGCCTGCTCGGCCATGGAACCTCCGGCTTCTCGGGCCGGGTGTCCGTAGCTCAAGTGCCCGGCTGTACCTGTACATACCGACTGGTCGGCATCGTCATCGCGGAACATACCGAGAGATCGAGTCGGCGGGAAGAGGGAGGCGCCCGTTCCCGCCGGCGATGACCGTTCGGCCGCTCAGTCGTCCTTGAGCTCGGCGGCGAGATGGGAGAGGGCGGGGAGCGCGGCGCGAATCGCCGTCCGCTCTCGCGGCGGGAGGTTCCCGATGCCGCGGGCGAGCGCGCCCGCGCTGGCGTGGTCGTAGCGATTGAGCAGGTCCGTGGCGGTCGAGGTGGCGGCGAGCAGCACGGTCCGGGCGTCGCCCGGGCGGGAGCGGCGCTCGATGAGTTCGGCCGCGCCCATGGTCTTGACCAGGTTGCTCACGGTGGAGGGGGCGACGCGCAGCCGGGCGGCGGCCTCGCGGGCGGGCAGCGGCCCGTCGGCCAGTACGCGCAGCAGCTCGATCTGGGCCTCCGGGAGGTCGGGCAGATCAGCGGCGTTGCGGGTGGCGCGCAGTACGGCGCGCCGCAGTGGGCCGAGGAGTCGGCTGAGTTCGGTGGCGGCCGCCTGGTCCGCGTCGGTGGTGTCCATGGGGCCATTCTGTCTGCTCGGAGAGGTCTGCCCGGGCTTCATGTTTTGCATCAAAACAGTTTTGTGGCAAACTCGAATTGTGGCGCCGCGGGCCCAGAGGTCCGGAGGACGGCGCCCGAGAACGCAGAAAGAAGTGGAAGCACCATGGCAGTCACCACCCACGCCCCCGTCCGACCCACCACCGTCGAGAGCCCCGTCCCGCCGCAGGACCTCTCCGGGATCGTCGGCCACCGCTTCATCTACACGTACGCCAACGGCTGGCAGTACGAGATGTACGTGAAGAACGCCTCGACCATCGACTACCGCATCCACACCGGCCACGTCGGCGGGCGCTGGGTCAAGGACCAGAAGATCGACCTCGTGCGCCTCACCGAGGGTGTCTACAAGGTGTCGTGGACCGAGCCGACCGGGACGTCGGTGAGCGTCAACGTCGTCCCCGCCGAGCGGGTGCTGCACGGCGTGATCTTCTTCCCGCACTGGATCAAGGAGCACGGAGAGCGCACGGTCCTCTTCCAGAACGACCACCTCGACGAGATGCGCGCCTACCGGGACGCCGGGCCGACCTACCCGATCTTCGAGGTCCCGGAGTTCGCGCACATCACGCTGTTCGAGTACGTCGGCGAGGACGACGAGAACGTGGTCTCCATCGCGCCCGGCGACCTCCCCGAGGGCTGGTCGGACCGCGCCAACTGACGTAGGAAAAGGCCGGTCCGGTCACCGGACTGAGTGCTTTGAGGGCCTTCCAGGTGTTCGCAATCATCGCGTCTTGACTCAGGTGGACAGCCACCGCCGTCAGATGATTGACAACCGTAAAGAGGGTCAATGGCACTTCTGCGACGATCGACGTGGCCAGTGCGGTTTTCGCGCCTATGGGTGGCGATGATGGGCTGCGCTCTGCTGATTCTTCCCGTGTCAGGGGTCTCCAGCGCCGCTGCGGTCAACGGGTCCCAGCAGCGCTCCAGTTCATGCGCCACTCTCACGAAGCTCACCTTGCCGGACACCGAAATATCGTCGGCGCAGCGCGTACCGGGCGGCGACTACAGAGCCCCCGATGGTGAGACGTACCGGAACCTGCCCGCTTTCTGCCGGGTGACGGCGACGGTTGCTCCGAGCCTCAAGTTCGAGGTCTGGATGCCTGTCGCCGGCTGGAACCAGAGACTCCAGGGAGTGGGCAACGGCGGCTTCGCCGGGAAGATCAGCTACTCGGCGATGGCCCCCGCCCTCTCCGCGGGGTACGCGACCGTCTCCACGGACACCGGACACTCGGCCTCCGACACGGCGAACTCCTGGATCAGCAACGCGACCCAGCTGGAGATGTGGGGCCGGACGTCGATCCACCTGATGACGGTGCGGGCCAAGAAGATCCTGGCCGCGCACTACGGCACGGGCCCGAAGTACTCCTACTTCGTGGGCGGTTCCACCGGTGGCCGACAGGGCATGATCGAGGCTCAGTACTACCCCGATGACTACGACGGCATCGTTTCGAAGAGCCCCGGGATGGACTACAGCCACGTGATGATGGCGGTCCTGTGGACCTCGCAACACATCGCGAAGAGCCCTGGCGGGATCCTCCGCGACGACGAGCGCAAGCTGCTCGACTCAGCGGTACTGGCGGCGTGCTCCGGCCGCGACGGAGTCCGGGGAGATCCGGTCCTCAATGATCCGCGCGACTGCGGATTCAACGTCGAGCGACTGAGGTGCCGGGCCGACGAGACCAGCGGGTGTCTGACCACCGAGCAGGTCGCGACGGCTCGACGGGTGTACGCCCCGGTCACCAACCAGCGGACCGGCGAACAGCTGTATCCGGGGTTCTCCCACGGCAGCGAATCCGCCTGGCACTACGCGGCGGAGAACCTGCAACTGACGTCCTACCCGCAGGCGTTGTTCGGGCGGGCCGTCTTCGACGACCCGGGCTGGGACTGGCGCACCTTCGACTTCGACGAGGACGCCGCACTGGTCGAGAAGAAGCTGGCCCCGAAGATCGACGCGACACGCACGGACCTCTCCAGGTTCGCGGCCCGCGGAGGCAAGCTCATCATGACCCAGGGGTGGACCGACGACTATCAGGCGGCGACGCTGCCCATCGAGTACTACAACCGGGTCCTGCTCGACAAGGGCGGCTCTGATGTCCGCTCGTCCCTCCGGGATGTCCAGGAGTTCTACCGGCTGTTCATGGTTCCCGGCGGCGGACATGTGACAGGCGGGCCGGGCCCGAACTCCTTCGACGCACTGTCCGCTGTCAGGGACTGGGTCGAGCGGGGTGACGCCCCACAGAAGATGCTTGCCACCAAATACGTGGCGGACCGTCCGGAGAGCGGCGTGGCGATGAGGCGCCCCCTGTGTCCTTACCCTCGGGTGGCCCGCTACGACGGTTCCGGCCCGACCACGGAAGCGGGCAACTTCCGGTGCGGGGACGACTGGGGCGACTTCTCCGCGGATGTGGCGCGGGAGAGGGAGCGGTAACACGGCCCGCGGCATCCGGCGGGGCAGCACTCTCACCCCTCCGGATGCCGCAACGGCACCACCCCCACGCTCCGCCCGTCGCGGTCGAGTAGCCGCCCCATGTGTTTGACCGTGCGCAGCACCACGGAGCGGTCCGCGACGGTCAGGCGGGGGAGTTTGCGGGAGAGGTGGGCCTCGAAGGTGTGGACGTCGTGCAGGGTGCGCAGCCACACGTCGACGACCAGGTTGTGCGGGCCCGCCGTGATCGCGCAGGAGCGCACCTCCGGCACCTGGGACAGCACCCGGCTCGTCTCCTCCAGGTACTGACCCGGGACGGACGCGAAGTACACGGCCGAGAGTGGCCAGCCGGACAGTGGGCGTGCCAGGTCGCAGCGGAGCAGGAGGCGTGAGGCGAGGAGGGCCGCGACCCGTCGGCGTACCGTCGTGAGGGTGGCGTCGCTCGACGCCGCCAGTTCGCGCAGTGTCATCCGGCCGTCCAGGCTGAGGAGTTCGAGCAGCCGTGAGTCGAGGCCGTCCCAGCGGGGAGGGGGAGTGGCACCCATGGGCGTGGGCGGTGTTGCCGCCTGCTCCAGGTGTGCGGTCTGCCGCGCGTCCAGGCTGCGCAGCCGCCACCGGCTGCCATCGGTGGGCAAGCCCGTCGACACATGTGTGCGGGTCGACCGTACGCCCGCGATCGGCCGGAACAGGCTCGCGGAGAGGCGGGACAGCTCGTCCAGGGTGCGGGTCTGCACGGACGTCACCACGTCGCGGCCGCCCGCCGTCAGTTTGATGTTCGGTACCTCGGGGTCCGCCGCGAGGGCCTGAGCCACGTCCTCGGCGGCGCCCGGTTCCGTGTCCACCTCGATGACACCCGTGACCACGATCCGGGCGTCGGTGAGGCGCGGGTACGCGGTCACCCAGGCGAGCCCTGCCTCCTCGAGCCGGCGCCAACGCCGCGCCGCCGTCACCGGATCGACCCCGAGCACCTCACCGACCAGCTTCCACGGCGCCCGCGGATGGACCTGCAGGGCGTGCACGACGCCTCGGTCGAGTTCGTCCAGCTCGACCGGTGTGGTGGGTGTGTCCGGCCCGCCGGATGTGTCGGGTCCGGTCGATGTGCCGGTCCCGGCACCGTTCCCCTGCCGCCCGGCACATTCCTGCGACTCCATGGGTGGCACCTTCCTGCGCGTGTCACGCGAATCCCGTACGAACCCTGCGTCGTCACACCGCGATGACGTGTGCATCCCACACTCCCCTTCAACAGGGCCCAGCCACAGCCGAGTTCCAGGGCCCTCCGTACCGCACAGGAGTGACAGCACGCCATGACGCTCGCCACCACACCGCACACGCCCAGGACCCCGCTGCGGATCCACAACGCCCGGCTGGTCGACGGCACCGGCAACCCTCCGGTGGACGACGCCGTCGTCCTCGTCGACGCCACAGGAATCATCACCTACGCAGGACCCGCCGCGGAAGCTCCCCCGAGCCACGAACCCGCCGCGGACGCCACGACGCGCACCGTCGACGCCGGCGGACGCACCCTGCTGCCCGGCTTCTTCGACTGCCACGTCCACATGTCCTACGCCCACGGCGCCCACCCCGGACGCCGCGCCGAACTCGACCCGGTCCTCGTCACCCTGGACACCGCCACACGGCTGCGCGAGACCCTCGACGCGGGTGTCACCACGGCCCGCGACCTGGCGGGCCTGTCGGCCGGTTACCGTACGGCCGTCGAGACCGGGCGGATCGTCGGCCCGCGCCTCCAGACCGCCGTCCGGGTCATCAGCCACACCGGCGGCCACGGCGACGTACGCCTGCCGGACGGCACCGACCTGAGCGACGGCATGTCCGTGCTCGCCGACACCACCGACGAGGCACGGCTCGCCGTGCGCCGCGTGATCCGGGCGGGCGCCGACCTGGTGAAGGTGTGTGCCACCGGCGGCATGGGCAGCCCGTACGACGACCCGGACGACGAGGGCCTCTACGAGGAGGAGATCCGCGCCGTCGTCGACGAGGCCCGGCGGCACGGGGACCGGCCCGTCGCCGCGCACGCGCAGGGCAACGCGGGCATCCTCAACGCGATCCGCGGCGGTGTCACCAGCATCGAGCACGGCTACGGCATCGACGACCGGGCGATCGACCTGGCGGGGGAGCGGGACATCTTCGTCGTGCCGACGCTGTCCACCGTGTACGCGGGCATCAACAAGGACACGATGCCGGACTACCACTACCAGAAGAAGACCCGCTGGTCCGGGCTGACCAAGGAGAACATCGCCCACGCCATCGAGCGCGGCTCGCGGATCGCGCTCGGCACGGACGCCGCCGTCGGCCCGCACGGTGTGAACCTGATGGAGCTGAGCTATCTGGTCGACCTCGGCATGGCTCCGATGGACGCGATCGTCGCCGGTACGCGGACATCGGCCGAACTGCTGGGCGTGGATGACCAGTTGGGCAGCGTGACGGCGGGGCGTCTCGCCGATCTGGTGCTGTGCGACGGCGACCCGCTCGCCGACATCGGTGTGCTGGGTGACCCCGGCAACGTCGTCTGCGTCGTGCAGGACGGCATCGTCCGCAAGGACCTGCTGAGTCTCGTCGACGGCACCGCGTGTGCGGGTGGGAGGCGGCCATGAAGTCTCCAGTGGCTGAGTTGTCAGCTTCCGGAGGGCAGGGGACAGGGTCCGGGAAGGACAAGCCGCGTGGCGTCGACCGGGTGCTGTCCTTGATCGAGCGGGCCGGAAACGCCCTGCCCCACCCCGTCGTCCTGTTCACCGCGCTGTTCGCGGTGGTGGCCGTGGTGTCCACCGCGCTCGCCCTCCGCGACGTGTCCGTCACCGTGCCGGGCACGGACGACACCAAGCACATCACCGGCCTGCTCACCGGCGAAGGTGTGCGCTGGCTGGTGGAGAACCTTGTCACCAACTTCGCCGCGTTCCCGCCGATCGCCGCCGTGCTCCTCATGATCATGGCGGTGGGTGTCGCGGAGAGGGCGGGCCTGCTGGAGACCGCGATGCGCGCCACCCTGGCCCGCGCCCCGCGCGCCTTCCTGCCGTACCTGGTGGCGCTGGTCGCCTGCCAGGCGCACATGATGAGCGACGTGGCGGCCATCGTGCTGCCGCCGCTGGCCGCCGTCGTCTTCAAGAGCGCGGGCCGGCATCCGGCGGCGGGCCTGATCGGTGGCTTCGCCTGTGTCACCGCGGGATACGCGGCCGGGTTCACGATCGGTTCGCTCGACGCCCTCTACACGGGCATCACCCAGCAGGCCGTCGGCGTCCTGCCCGACTCGCACCACGTCGATGTCAACATCCTCGCCAACTACTTCTTCACCGCCTCCAGCAGCCTCGTCCTCGGCCTGCTCGGCGGCTTCCTGATCAGTCGGGTCCTCGAACCGCGCCTGCCCGCCTACGAGTTGGGTGACGAAGCCCCGGAGGACGACGACATCCGACTGACCCCGGCCCAGCGCCGCGGCCTCCTGCTCAGCGCGCTGGCCGTCCTCGCGTATGCGGCCGTGGTGCTGTCCCTGTGGCTGCCTGGCGGCGCGCCACTGCGCGGCGAAGGCGGGGCGCTGGTGCCGTCGCCGCTGCTCAGTGGAATCGTCCCGGTGTTGTTCGGCGCGTTCCTGCTCGCGGGCACGGTCTACGGCTTCACGGTGAAGACACTGACCGGCTCGGAAGGTGTCATCACCGCGATGACCGACTCGGTGAAGAACATGGCGGGCTACGTCGTCATGATGTTCGTCGCCGCGCAGGTCATCGCGGTGTTCAACTGGTCGAACCTGGGCGTCCTGCTCGCCGTGAAGGCCGCGGCCCTCCTGGAGTCCATCGGACTGACCGGCTTCGGCGCCCTGGTGGCCTTCGTCCTCCTCGTCTCGTGTCTCAATCTGGTGGTCATCTCCGGCTCGGCGCTGTGGTCCCTGATCGGGCCGGTCTTCGTCCCCGCGTTCATGCTGCTTGGGATGAACCCCGCGCTGAGCCAGGCGGCGTTCCGCATCGGGGACTCGGCGACCGCGGTCATCACACCGATGAACCCGTACGTGTTCCTGCTCCTGGCCCTGCTCCAGCGCTACGAACCCGAGGCCCGGCTCGGCACCCTCATCTCACGGCTGGCCATCTTCGTGCTGCCGTTCATAGTGGCGTGGCTGGCGATCCTCGCGATCTTCTACGGGTTCGACCTGCCGCTCGGTCCTGGAGTGGGCGTCGGTCTCAAGTAGCCGGACCCGCCGTGCCGTCAGCGCCGCAGTGTCAGCAGCCCCGGACGGTAGGGCAGGAGGCCGTAGTCGCCACCGGAGTTGGGGCTGCGCCCCTGGTAGAGCAACTGCAGATTGCAGGGATCGACGGTCATGGTCTGATCGGCGCTCGTGCGGAGCAGTTCGCCGTGGCTGATGTCGTTGGTCCAGGTGGCGCCGCTGTTGGCCTTGCCCGCGAAGGGGTTGCTCTCGGTCGCGGCCTGCGGTGTCCACGAGCCGTTGAGGCTGGTGGCGGTGAACGAGCGGAAGTAGCGGCCCTGGGAGCCGATCGCCTCGACCATCATGAGGTAGCGGTTCTGGCCCTGGAGCTTGTAGACCTGCGGGGCCTCGAACAGGTTGTTCGTCGTGTCGCTCATGACCGTTGTGTACGACGAGCCGAAGCTGCCCGGGAAGTTCCCGATCGGCATGCTGGCCCGGTAGATCTTGCCGTTGTCACCGGCGAAGAACAGGTACATGTTCGTCCCGTCGCCGATGATCGTCTGGTCGATGGGTCCTGTCCCGGAGCCGGTGATGCTTCCGGAGAAGAGCACGTGCTCGGACGACCAGCCGTTCGGGTTGGTGGGGTCGCTCGACGTCCGGTACGAGAAGGCGCTCCCGCCCCACTGGTAGGTGAGCACCCAGATGTTCTTCGGCGCGAAGTAGAACAGCGAGGGTGCGACGGTGGCGGAGGACATGGCGTTCTGGCCGGCCGAGGCCATGTCCGACCAGTTGGTGAACGGGCTGAAGTTCATCGACCCCCACTTCGTCCCCGTGTCGTGCGTCGTCGCGTAGACGAGCTGCTTGCCGTTGTACGGGGCGACGGTGAAGTCCTTGAGCGAGGCCCAACCCGACTTGGGCTGCGCCAGCGCGCCGGTGGACGTCCAGTTGTACGCCGCCGGGAGATCGCAGGCGCCGGGGGTGTCGCCGCCGGTCTTCACGAGCTTCCACTGCTGGTTGGTGCCGCCCCAGTCGTCGTACTGGACGATGTTCGCGCCGTCGGCGGTGGAGGCGCCTTGCACTTCGAGGGCCTTGTTGCTGTGGCGCGAGATGAGCCGCACGTAGCCGTCCGAGCTGTCGGCCAGCCGCCACTGCTGATTCGTGGCGTTCAGGTCGGTCCACTGGACGACCGAACCGCCGTTCGCGGTGGACCAGTTGTGGATGTCCAGCACCTTGCCCGAGAGGCGGGACTTGACGCGGTAGTAGCCGTCCCCGGAATCGACGAACTGCCACTGCTGCTGGCTCTGATCGTTTCTGGCCCACTGGGTGATGCGGGCGCCGTCGCTGGTCGCCATGTTGTAGACGTCCAGGGCTTTGCCGCTGTTGCGGTTCACCAGCACGTACGAGGCGTTGGGGTCGACGGTCGCCGCGGCGGCGGGCTGGGCGCCGAGGAAGCCGGCCACGAGGAGGAGGGGCGCGAGGACCGCGAGTAAGCGTCTCAGGCGGACCGGGGACGGTTGGCGGAACCACATCAGAGGGACTCCTTGAGGGGGATCGAGGGTGAGGACACGTCCGGTTTGAGGGTCAGGAGTTCCGAAAAGTTTTCGGAGTATTCCCGGAATCCGTGACGCCACAAGCTAGGAATGCGTGGCTCCCCGGTCAAGGCCTGGAGCCGAACTGTCCACAAACAGCGGCTCGTTGCGTTTCCGGAAGCTTTCAGGCGTGGAACGGAAACTTCTTCTGTGTTGCGTATTGACGATGCACCGGCAACACCTCAATCATCCGTGTCTGAAGCCCCGGGCATTGTTCGAGATCGCGAACCACACGTCAGTCCTTCCGTGATTTCCCCCTAGGAGGCACCCGCATGGGCCCGTACGTCGTTTCCAGACCCGTCGTCCATCGAAGGCTCCGCGGCCTGCTGTTATCGCTGGTCGTCATCGCCCTCAGCGCGGCCGCCGCACTGGTCGCGCCGCCGGCCGCACACGCCGCCGAGAGCACGCTCGGCGCCGCCGCGGCGCAGAGCGGCCGCTACTTCGGCACCGCCATCGCCTCCGGCAAGCTGGGCGACTCGGCGTACACGTCGATCGCGAACCGCGAGTTCAACTCGGTGACGGCCGAGAACGAGATGAAGATCGACGCCACCGAACCGCAGCGCGGCCAGTTCAACTTCACCGCCGCCGACCGCGTCTTCAACTGGGCCGTGCAGAACGGCAAGCAGGTGCGCGGCCACACCTTGGCCTGGTACTCCCAGCAGCCCAGCTGGATGCAGAGCCTCAGCGGCAGCGCGCTGCGCCAAGCGATGAACGACCACATCAAGGGCGTGATGGCCCACTACAAGGGCAAGATCGCCCAGTGGGACGTCGTGAACGAGGCCTTCGCGGACGGCAGTTCGGGTGCCCGCCGCGACTCCAACCTCCAGCGCACCGGCAACGACTGGATCGAGGACGCCTTCCGCACCGCGCGCGCCGCCGACCCGTCCGCCAAGCTCTGCTACAACGACTACAACGTCGAGAACTGGACCTGGGCGAAGACCCAGGCCATGTACAACATGGTCAAGGACTTCAAGCAGCGCGGTGTGCCCATCGACTGCGTCGGCTTCCAGTCGCACTTCAACAGCGGCAGCCCCTACAACAGCAACTTCCGCACCACCCTGCAGAACTTCGCCGCCCTCGGCGTCGACGTGGCCGTCACCGAACTCGACATCCAGGGTGCCTCGTCCACGACCTTCGCCAACGTGACCAACGACTGCCTGGCCGTCCCGCGCTGCCTCGGCATCACCGTCTGGGGTGTGCGCGACACCGACTCCTGGCGGGCGTCGGACACGCCGCTGCTCTTCAACGGCGACGGCAGCAAGAAGCCCGCGTACACCGCCGTCCTCAACGCACTCAACGGCGGCTCCACCACCACGCCGCCCACGGACGGCGGACAGATCAAGGGGGTCGCCTCGGGCCGCTGCCTGGACGTGCCGAACTCCAGCACCACCGACGGCACCCAGGTCCAACTGTGGGACTGCTCGGGTGGCACCAACCAGCAGTGGACCGCCACCGCCTCCGGTGAGCTCAAGGTCTACGGCAACAAGTGCCTGGACGCCGCCGGCACCGCCAACGGCGCCAAGGTCCAGATCTACGGATGCTCGGGCGCCGACAACCAGAAATGGCGCCTCAACTCCGACGGTTCCATCGTCGGAGTCCAGTCCGGCCGCTGTCTCGACGCCGTCGGGGCCGGCACCGCCAACGGCACCCAGATCCAGCTCTACTCCTGCTCGAACGGCAGCAACCAACGCTGGACCCGCACCTGATCTCCTGTAGCTGAGTACGGTCTGCCACACCGCTCCGGGGTCGCCGCCATGGTGGCAGCGACCCCGGAGCGTCAGCCGCGGCCGGCCCAGTCCACGACGGTGTCGGCGAACTCCTGCGGCACCTGCTCCGGCGCCGCCACATGACCGCCGGACAGCACCCGTGTCTCGCAGCCCAGCGCGGCGGCGAACTTCGCTAGGGAGGGCCGCGAGTAGTGGTCGTCCGGCGCGCAGACGGCGAGGGTGCGGGCGGTGACGAGGGGCAGTCGCCCCTCCATGTCGTAGCCGGGGATGGCCCGATGGCCCTCCTCGACACGGTCGAGGACGGTCAGCGCGTCGATGACGTAGCGGGTGAGGGACGCCTCCTCTCCCGGCCGGTAGAAGCCGCTGCGCCGGTCCCACAGCTCTTGCAGGTGCGAGCCGTCGGGTTTCGGGTCGACATGGTCGACCCGGTGCCCCGCGGCCGAGGCGCGCCGCTTCTCGTCGTCGACGAACGACGTCCCGGACAGCAACAGGCTCGCCACCCGGTCTTGCAGGCGCGCCGCCACCTCGACCGCGATCACCCCGCCCGTGTGGTGCCCGACCAAGTGCAGCCGTTCGAGGCCGAGTTGCTCGACGAGCTCGCACACAGCGTCCGCGAACCGGTCGATGGTGTGCGGACCTTCGGGCTTGGCGGACGCCCCGTAGCCGAGGGTGTCCATGGCGATCGCCCGGTACCGGGCGCCGACCAGGGGGAGTACGTCGAGGTACTCCGTCCAGGAGCGGGGTGTCTGGTGGAGCAGCAGCACGGGCTCGCCGCTGCCGGACTCCACGTAGTGCAACTGGCCGAAACGACTGGGGACATAGCCTTTCCGCAGTGTGTCCGTGTCGTCCGTGTCCGTGTCCGTGCCCGTGTTCGCGTACGTCGTGTCCGTCATTCGTGGGGCGGCGGCGCTCAACGGGCGCTCACCAGCTCCGTGTCGACGCCCACCGGGCCGAGGGGTGTCGCACCGCCGGGGGAGCCGAGCGCGGCGTCGCGGCCCGGCAGTATCTCCACGAAGAAGCGCTTGTTGTCCTCGCGGAAGTCGGGATCGGCCTTGCGGTCGACGGTGATCGCCTGCTCCGGGCAGGCCACTTCGCAGGCCCCGCAGTCGATGCACTCCATGGGGTTGATGTACAGTTTGCGCTCACCCTCGTAGATGCAGTCGACCGGGCACTCCTCCATGCAGGACCGGTCCATGATGTCGACGCAGGACGAGCCGATGACGTACGCCATGGTGTGTTCAGTGCTCCTTCTCGGTGGAGTGCCCGGGGAACAGGGCAGCCTCCGGGTCGATGACGGTGGCCGCGTTGTTGACGGCGGTGGCGGCCTCGCCGAAGCCGACCGAGATCAGACGGACCTTGCCGGGGTAGTCGGTGATGTCACCGGCGGCGAACACGCGCGGCAGGTTGGTGGCCATGTGGGTGTCGACGGTGATCTTCCGCGCCTGGAGGTCGAGCCCCCAGTGCTGCAACGGGCCCAGGTCGGCGAGGAAGCCGAGCGCGGCGACGACGGTGCCGGCTGGGACGAGGCGGGTCTCCTTGGTCGTGCGGTGCCGGATCTCGGCCTGCTCGACCCGGTCGGCGCCGATGAGCCGGCTCACCTCGCTGTCGGTGACGATCTCCACGCCGAGGTCGCGGACCTTCTCGACGGACGCCGCGTGGGCGCGGAAGCGGGCGGTGCGGTGCACGAGGGTGACCGAGCGGGCGATCGGGGCGAACAGGGCCGCCCAGTCGAAGGCGCTGTCACCGCCGCCGACGACGACCGTGTCCCGGTCCGCGTGCACGGACGGGTCCGGCACGAAATACTCCAGGCCCCGCCCGAGGAACTCCTCCCCGGCGGGCAGCGGGCGCGGCGTGAACGTCCCCACGCCGCCCGTGACGACGACGGCCCTGGCCCGCACCGTCGCCCCCCGGTCGCTGGTCACGACGGGCAGCCCGTCGGCGTCGTGCGTCAGCCCTTCCGCCCGGTGGCCGAGGAGATAGCGCGGGGAGTACGGCTCGGCCTGTGCGACGAGACCGTCCACCAGGTCGCGTCCGCGTACGGAGAGGAAGCCGGCGATGTCGAAGATCGGCTTCTCGGGGTACATCGCGCTGATCTGCCCCCCGAGCTGCGGCAGTACGTCCATGACGGTGACGGTCAGACCGCGGAACCCGGCGTAGTACGCGCCGTACAGGCCCGCCGGACCGGCGCCGATGATCAGGACGTCGGTGTCGTCGGTGAGTTGGCTCATGGTGATGAGCGTAGGAACGAGGGGGTGGTTCTCCCTATGGAGTCGTTCCGGTGACCGGGACGGTACTCGGCCCAGGTGGGGAATGGCGAAGGGCCCGCCGTTTCGGCGGGCCCTTTCGTACTCGTGGTGTGTCGCTGCTAGGCCAGTGACCGACCGATGCCAAGTGCCGCTGTCCGCAAGGCAGTTGCGTGCCCTGCCGCGTCCATCCGGTACGTGGGTGCCGTGATGGACAGCGCGCCCACCAGTGTGGTGCGCCCGGCGAACACCGGCACGGCCAGGCTCGCGTAACCGAGTCTGATCTCCTCGGACTCCAGGGCGATGCCCTCGTCCCGGATCCGGTCGAGCTGGGTGCGCAGCCGGCCCGGTGACACCACCGTGTGCCGGGTGATCGGCTTGAGGCCGTTGCGCACCACGTCGACGAAGAGCGAGGGCGGCGAGTGCGCGAGGATCGCCTTGCCGGTGCCCGTGCAGTACAGCGGGAGCCGGCCCGCGATCCGGGACTCGGCGTTCAGGCCCCGGTGCGGGAAGATCTTGTCCAGGTAGACGACGTCCAGGCTGTCGTGGATGGCGAAGTGGATGGTCTCCCGGGTGATCAGGAGCAGGTCCTCCATGTACGGCTGCACCGCCTCGCGCAGGATGCGCTGCCGGTGCACCCGCTGCCCCAGCTCGAACAGCCGCAGCCCGAGCCGGTAGTCGCACCCCTCACGCTCCAACAGCCCCCAGGTGACGAGCTCTTGGGCCAGCCGGTGCACCGTGGCCTTCGCCGCCCCCGACCGGCGCACCAGCTCGGCCAGGGAGAGGGCGGAGTCGTCGGAGGTAAAGGCCTCCAGGATCGGACGGACCTTCCCCAGAACGGAGTTCATGGGGTCGGCCCCGGCGGCCTCGGCCCCTTCGGTGGAGGCTCCGTCCATTCCGGCCTCGGGCTCCGGCTCGCTGTCGGAGCGCACGGACGAGAGGACGAATCCGGCAGGTGGTGTCGCGGTCGGCCGGCGATCGGCCGGCAGTGCTCCGGCCGCCGCGCTCATGCCGACTGCCCCGCTGTCGACCGCCCCGCGTCCGCGGCTGCCGGGTCGATGACCGCGACCCCCATGCCGGTGAGCCACTCGGGCATCGGCTCGTACGCCAGACGCCGAGCGGGCGCATGGTCCAGGGCGGCCGCCATCAGCAGCCAAGTGCGCAGCTCCTGCGCGCCGTTGCCCGCCGCCTTCTCCAGTTCCTCGGTCGTGTACTCGGTGAGGCGGTGGGCCTCGCCGCGTTCCAGCATGGTCAGGAACTCGTCGTCGAACTCCGGCGTGAGGGAGGCCTCCGCGGCCCGGATGATCTCGCGGCGCCGGGCGTCGTAGTCCTGCCAGTTGTTGCGGCCGTCGAGCCACGCACCGACCATGAACTCCTCGTCGTCGCCGTGCGGCTCGCGCCAGTCCGGCCACGGCAGCCGGTGCGAGAGCCCGCCCGAGCCGACCACCGCGACCCGCCGGTCACCGGGGAAGGCGAGCACGGCCTCGCGGATGGCGTGCCCCAGCTCCTCGCACCGCTCCAGCGTCGGCAGCGGGTGCGCGAACACGTTCACCACCAGCGGCACGATCTCCACGTCCAAGCCGTCGAGCAGGTACTGGATCGCGTGGGACTGACCGTGGTCGATCTGGAGGCGGGCGGAGAACGCGGGGTCGAAGCGCCCGCTTTCCACCAGCGATTCGGCGATGTGCTGCGCGAGCGGCACATCCACCGGCTGCGGGCCCTTCGGTGTCCCGGACTCGCCGCTCGCGATGCACTCCCCGACGCCGAGCGTGAACGGCGGGATCAAGTCGAGCCAGAACCCGCGGAAGTGGTTCGAGCCGATCAGGACGACGGTGTCGGGCCGGGTCCTGGCCAGTTCGTCGCGGGCCGCGCCGAGCGCGTCGCGGAACCGTTCGGCCCGGTCCTTGTGGATGGTCTCCTCCCAGTGCGTGTTCATCAGCGTGCTGTGGGAGGCACCCACGCCGAGCACGATCTCGCTCATGCCGTTGCTCCTTCCAGTGCCGTGGGGGAGTCGCATTCCTCGCGGGAACGGGTGACGGTGTCGACCGCCGTGCGGATCAGATGGCGGGTCAGTCTCTGCATCTCCTGTACGGAGACGGTGTTCATGCCGCGCGTGAAGTCGATGTCGAAGGGTGCCTCGGACACCTTCGGCATGCCGACACGGACCGTCGGGATGCCGCGCCCGCGCAGGATGTTCGCGTCGGTTGCACCACTGTTCCCGGTCACGACCTCGTGCGGGCGCCCCTCAAGGGCCTCCCACCCGGCGACGGCGCTGCGGAACACCCAGCTCTCCCGGCTGGTGGACGTCCCCGGGATGGCCAGGATCATCTCCACCGTGGCGTCGAGCCCCGGCATCGAGTCCTTCAATTCCTGCAGCGCGGCGGTGAATTCACGCTTCGCCTGCATCGGCGTGGTCTCCGGTGCGACCCGCAGGTCGACGCGGAGGGTGCAGGCCGCGGGGGTCGCCGCGGCCAGGCGGGGCCAGCCGCCGCGCACCGACGAGACGACGCCCTGCGGTGCGACGGTGCCGCCGGTGTGCCGCTTCGCGTACTCGGTGAACCACTCCTCCAGGTGCCGTACGACATCGCCGGCGCGGCTGATCGCGTTGTCGTACGGGAGCCGGTGGCGGGAACCCACGTAGGTGTGGGTGCCGTGCACCGTCACCTCGAACCACACCAGGCCGACCTCGTCCCACGAGACCGTCCACCCCGGCTTGGCGATGACCGCGTAGTCCGTCCACACGCCTTGTTCCAGGAGGAACGAACAGCCCACGCCCTGACCGGTGTTGAGCCGGTCGCTGCCGGGACGGGCATTGGTGGGCATGCCGCCCGCGCCGAACGCGGCGACCAGGTCACCGGTCAGCGGCACACCGGCCAGCGCGATGGCCTCGGCGGCCATCATCACGCAGGCCGCGTGGCCCTTGGGGTTGGAGGCGCCGAGCCCTGTCACCAGGTCGTCGTAGACGGTGGCCTCGGGGCGCATGTCCTCGCGCAGCTTCGGCCCGATCCACGGCACGTCCTCGCTCTCGTCACCCACGGTGAAGGTGTCGATGGGCGCGTACAGCATCAGGTCGGGTCCGGTGCCGTCGCCTTCGAGGCGCGCCCAGGCGTTGGCCTGCCGCGCGTCGAGCGGCTGACACACCGAGCGCAGACCGACCGATTCCAGCGTCCCCGCGATGTGCTCGGCGAGCGGCCGCTCGTCACCGGTCGGGCTCGGGACACCGACCAGGCCCACGATCAGCTCGCGCAGCCGCTCCTCGGTGACATGCTTCCACGCCTCCGCCACCCAGCCCTGACGCTGCGGGTCGAGGCCGGCCAGTCCGTCGCCGCTCACTGGTTGACCCGGTGGACCTGGGTCATCGTGGTCTGCGCGAACCGCTTCTTCGCGCGGGGGAGTGCCACCGCGACGGCGACGCCGAGCAGGATCTTGAACAGGGTGCGGGCCATGATCAGGCCTCCTCTTCCGTAGTGGTTTCGGTGACACCGGCGGCAGCGAGCTTCTTGCCGTACTCGTCCTCGCTGAGGTTGCGCCAGGAGGTCAGTGACACATCGGGGCGGTAGAGCTTCTCCGGGGGCGCGTCGGTGACGTCGACCATCCAGGCGTCCTGGCCGGAGAACTCGCCGTGGAACAGCCAGCGGACGGCGCCGAGGTACTTGGCGTAGAAGTGGAGCGTCTCCCAGCCCTGCTTGAAGTTGACCATCACACCGACGTAGCGGTGGTTGTCCTCGTCGACCGGGACGTAGAACTCGTAGTGGATGAACTTCGGGTACGCGATCCGCAGCACGCCGGGCATCGACAGGGACGCGAAGCCGGGGAACTCCTGGGCCTCGATGACCGGGTCGACGTCGTCGGTCTTGCCGGTGTTGCCGAGGTTGAAGGTCTCCTTCGGCGGCTGCTTCTTCCACCACCGCTTGTTGGACCAACGGCCCACGCCCGGGAAGTCGGCCTCCCAGTACACCTCGTCCTGTACGCGGTAGATCCAGCGGCCCTGCGGCACGATACGGGTGATGTTCCAGGTCGGCATCGGCTTGAAGAGACGCCAAAGGGCCGTGCGGTGAAGGTACTTGGCGTGGCCCTCGTCGAAACCGTTCTCGCAGGCGAAGCGCCAGTTGCCGCCGCGCGGCTCGATGCGGCCGCCCATCACGAAGGCGTTCGACACCAGCTCCTCGGGGAGTTGCTCGTCGATCGGGTGCGGCTCCTCCTCGGCGACCGGGACGTACACCCAGACCATGCCGAGGCGCTCCTCGACGGCGTACGTGCGCACGCCGAGCTTGCCGGTGAGACGGCAGCCGGGCCCGTCGGTGATGACCGCCGACAGCTTTCCGGTCGGCAGGTCGAAGGTCCAGCCGTGGTACGGGCAGCTGACCGTGCCGGGGAACTGCTGGTTGCCCTCGGACAGCGGCACGCCGCGGTGCGGGCAGCGGTTGTGCAGCGCGTACACCTTCCCGCTGTCGCGGATCAGCGTGATCTTCTCGCCGCAGAGCGTGAACGGTTTCGGGTCGTCGGTGATGTGGCTCGACCAGGTGACCGGGTACCAGTAGCCGCGGAAGCCGGACGCCGCCTTGTCGTAGTGGGGCCAGGACGACCAGTCCTGCCGGCCGATCTTCTCGGCGGCGGCGCCGCGGCGCGCCCTGGCCGCGCCCTTGGCGGGCTCCTTCGCGGCGTCGTCCTTCGCGGCGGTCTTCGGGACGGCGGGGGATCGTTCGCTCGACGTCATGTCGTCGTGGCCTCCTGCTCAGTGGGTGTGCGGCACGAGCATCCGGCGTGGCGCGACGCCCGCCTATGAACCTGTTCCGGTGAACGGACCGCGGCCCCCGGTGGACCGGTCAGCGAACCGTGGGCCTTGAGCACTCGACAGCGGGCGGACAGCATCCGGTCATGAACCGCATGACGATCCCCGGCCTCGTCGACGCGGCGGCCGAACGCCACGGAGCCCGGACCTTCCTCACCGTCGACGGGACCCGGCGCACCTATGCCGAGACACGTACGGCCGCGGCCACCATGGCCGGCGCGCTCGCGGCCCGCGGCTGCCGGCCCGGCGACCGGGTCGCCGCGCTGCTGTCCAACCGGGTCGAACTGATCGACCTGGTCCTCGGCTGCGCCTGGCTCGGCGCCGTCGTCGTCCCGCTCAACACCGCGCTGCACGGACGGCTGCTCCGGCATGCGCTGGACGAGGCGAAGCCGCAATTCCTCTACGTGGAGCCGGAGTTGGTCGGACGTGTCGAGGAGGTGGGTCACGCGGGTGAGGTGTGGGTGACCGGTTCGGTGCGGGCCCCCGTGCCCGGCGTCGCGCGGCCGCTCGACCCGTATCCGTCGCGCCCCGGTGACACGGCGGCCGTCATGTTCACCTCCGGTACCACGGGCCCCTCGCGCGGTGTGCGTTCTCCGCATGCCCAGTTCGTCTGGTGGGGTCGGAACGTCGCCGACTCGTTGCGCCTGACCGCCGACGACACCCTCTACACGTGCCTTCCCCTGTTCCACACCAACGCCCTCAACGCGCTGGCGCACGCGATGACCGTGGGTGCCTCGATGGTGGTCGACCGCAGGTTCTCCGCCTCGCGCCACTGGCGGCGGGCCACCGAGACCGGTGCCACGTGTGTGTACGTGCTCGGCGCCATGGTGCCGATGCTGCTCGCCCAGCCGCCGGGGCCCGACGACCGTGCGCACCGGGCGTGGCGCGGGCTCGGGCCCGGCACGCCCGGTGCGCTGTGGGAGGTGTTCCGTGAACGGTTCGGTGTGGCGCTCGTCGACGGGTTCGGCTCCACCGAGACCAACCTCGTCATCGGCTCCGGCCCCGAGGACTGCCGGCCCGGGTACATGGGCACGGTGCGGGAGGGGTTCGAGGCGCGGGTCGTGGATGTGGATCTGTCGTGCGTGCCGGACGGCTCCGCCGGTGAGCTCGTGGTCCGTACCGATTGCGAACACGCCTTCGCCACGGGGTACTTGGGGGAGGCGGCGCCCGAGCCGGGCGGCTGGCGGCGGACAGGGGACCGGGTGGTGCGCGAGGCTGACGGCTGGTTCCGTTTCGTCGACCGCGTCAAGGACTGCATCCGGCGGCGCGGCGAGAACATCTCCTCGTACGAGGTGGAGACCGCGTTGTGCGCCCATCCCGATATCGCGGAGGCCGCCGCGTTTCCGGTTCCGTCCGATCTCGCGGAGGACGAGGTGATGGTGGCGGTGGTGCCGGGCGCGGGGCGCTCGCTCGACCCGGCGGAGGTCGCGCGGCACTGTGCGGCGGAGCTGCCCGGGTTCGCGGTGCCGCGGTACGTCGACGTGGTGGGGGAGTTGCCGCTCACGGAGACGGGGAAGGTGCGGAAGTCCGTGTTGCGGGAGCGGGGTGTCACTGGTGGGACGTGGGATCGGTTCGGTGGACCCCATGCCCCGTGACACAACCCCTGGGCGACACGACAGCGCCGGGTGATGCGCCTCACAGGCCTCAACTGTCGCGCGAGTACAACCCTTTCGCGTCCTCGACGATCAAGACTGTGCGGCCGCTGTGGTCGTGCGTGATGTGGGTCCGTCCGTCCACGACCTGGATCCGCCCCTCGATTGTCGATAACGGAGCCCTTCTCATGTCCCAGCACTCCCGCAAGAAGCTGACGTCCGGCAAGAAGGTGATCCTGGGCGTCGGCGCCCTGGCCGCCTCCGGTGTCGCCGTCGGCCTGCTCGTCACACCGTCCGCGACGGCGGGCGGGAGCGGCGCGGCCGAGGCGCTGGAGCAGAACAAGGCCGCGATTGCCGACGCGTCGGCGGCGAAGGCCGCCGCGCCCAAGGCAAGGACCCTGGCCGATGGCACCGCCGACGCCACCGTCGTCTCCGGTGTCACCGTCGACGGCGGCAACAGCGCCCGCGTGGGGACGACGAACACGCAGACGATCACCGTGAAGTGGAAGGTCACCGGCGGGTCGACGCTCTACGGCAGCAACGCGTCGATCTGGCGTGGCACCGACCAGGACAGCGGACTGAAGCAGTTCATTCTCTCCGAGCAGTTCGAGGCGGACACCGACCCCTGCGTCGCGTCCGGCGCCGGCACGTTCAACTGCACGGCCACCTTCAAGATCGACCCTCAGCGCGTCCTGACGAACGCGGATGCCGGAGCCTGGAAGATCGAGCTCCATGCGATCACCGAGGCGACCACCGACGTGAGCACCGAGAACGCCAAGACCTGGTACCTCAAGCGCTGGTCCCGGCTGAGCAACAACGCGGCCCCCGAGCCCGTCGCCAAGGGCAAGACGATCACGATCACGGGCAAGCTGGAGCGCGCCAACTGGGACACCCACAAGTACGCGGGCTACACCCAGCAGACCGTCCGCCTCCAGGAGCGTTCGCTGACCGGCTCGTACGCCACCACCAGCAGTCACAGCACCGGCACCGGCAGCCTGGCGGGTGTCGAGAAGCAGACGCGCACCGCCACCACCGACCGCTGCTACCGCTACAAGTTCGAGGGCACCTCCACCACGCCGCCGGTCACCGCCACCGGTGACTGCGTGGACGTGCGCTGAGCCCGCTGACCGGGCGCGTCCACGCGGCGGAGCCGCACATGGACACAGCTCCGCGTCCCTGAAGGCAGCGACGAAGCCACACGCCTTCAGGGACGCGGGGGAGCGCCCTCAGCCGGGTAGCAGTACCGCCCTGCCGCGGACCCGGCCGGCCCGCAGCGCGTCCAGGGCCGCTGGAGCGTCCGCCAGGCCGAACTCCTCCACCGCCAGCGTCAGTTCATCCTCCGACAGTCGCCGGGCCAGGTCGGCGGAGACCTCGCGAGCTCGGCGTTCCTGGCGGATCATGTTGACCGGGAGCAGGGCGACCTCGTCGAGGAGCCAGCTCGGCAGGTCGAGTTCGACGTGCGGCCCGGCCACGTAGCCGATGACCACCGCGCGTCCGCCCTGCCGCACCCACCGGCTGCGTCCCACCAGGCCCGCCCCGCCGAGTGTGTCGACGAGCAGGGAGGCCGAGCGGTCCTCGGCGAGGGCTTCGGCGTCCCCCAGCGTCACGGCCGCCACGCCCTTCGGCACGTCGGCCAGCTGGTCCTCGCGGCCGACCACGCCGGTCACCGTCGCGCCCGCGGCCAGCGCCTGCTGCGCCACCATCGCGCCGACCGCGCCCGCGGCACCCACCACGACGACGTCCTCGCCCTTCTCGATCCGGCCGACGTCGTGCAGCGCCACATACGCCGTCGTCGCGGGGATGAAGAAGCTCGCCGCCACCCCCGGGTCGAGCGGGGCCGCGAGCGGCGTGACCGCCTTGCGCTTGACGCTGACCCGCTCGGTCCATGTGCCGTCGCGGAGCAGGCCGAGGCCGCCGCCGCGCAGCACGACCTGGTCGCCCGGCGTGAGGTCGGAGTCGGCGTCTGCCTCCAGGACCGTGCCCGCGCCCTCGACCCCGCCGATGTACGGCAGGGACGGCTTCAGCTCGAAATCGCCGGAGGCGACCGTCGCGTCGAGGTGCGAGACACCGCCCGCCGTCACCTCGACGAGGACCTCTCCCGGCGCGCGGACCGGCTCGGGCACCTCGTCGAGGACCGGAGCCGCGCCCCACTCGTGGAACCGGACGGCCCTCATCAGCCGGCCGCCTTGCCGATGAACTCGAGGCTGAGGGCGTTGTAGAGCTCGGCCTTCTCGTGCTGCGGCCAGTGCCCGCAGTCCTCGAACAGCTCAAGCCGCGAACCGGGGATGCCCTCGTGCAGCGCCTTCGCCTCGGGCACGTCGCCGAACGGGTTCTTGCGGCCCCACACCACCAGCGTCGGCTGAGTGATCCGCGCCTGCTGCTCGGGGGTCAGCAGGTTGCGCAGGCGGACCTCCATCTCCTGGAGGTTGAGGAGGTTTCCGACGCCGGCGACGAACTCCGGCGTGTGGTAGATCGCGTGCCGCACCTCGACGAGTTCCTCGGTGGCCGAGGCGTCGTCGGCCATGAGCAGCTGCATCCGCTTGCGGGTCGGCTCGATGTCGTCGGAGGTGACGGCGTTCCTGGTGCTGGTCTTCAGCCGCTCCATGACCTCCGGGTTGGCCACCGTGCCGCCGGAGCACAGGAGTTGGAGGCTGCGCACCCGCTCGGGGTACTCGATGGCGGCGCGGGCGCCGACCCAGCCTCCGAGGGACTCGCCGACGATGTGGACGCTGTCGACGCCGACGGCGTCCAGGTAGTCGATCAGGTGGGTCACGTAGTCGGCGATCTCGTACGGCCTGTCGGGCTTGCCGGTGTAGCCGTGGCCGAGCATGTCGATGGCGTGCAGGTCGTAGGCGGCGTGCGCGGTGATGTTGCGCGCGAAGGCCTCGAGGTGGCCGCTGGTGCCGTGCAGGAAGATGACGGCCTGGGCGTTCGGGTCGCCGGCGCGCAGGGTGCGGGTGGGGACTCCGGCGGCGTCGACGTACTCGACGCGGAAGGGGGTAGGGCTGATCTCGGTCCAGATGGACATGTTCGGTACTCCGTAAGGAAGTTGAGGGTAAGTCAGTTGAGGGAGTCGAGGAAGCCGCCGACCACCGAGTGGTACGCCTCGGGCCGCTCCTCCTGGAGGTGGTGGGAGGCGTGGTCCATCACGTGGAGGTTCCCGTTCGGCACCATGCGGGCCAGCATCAGCGGGTAGTCCGGGGTGAGGAACGCGTCCTGCATGCCCCACATGAACAGCGCCGGGGCCTGCACCCGGCCCAGCTCCTCGGTGAGGTCCTGCCAGTCGCCGCGCGGCGAGTCCGACATCGCGGCGAGCGCGCGCTCCTCCTGGTCGAGGCTCTGCTCGTAGCGCAGCGTCAGCGTCTCCTCGGGGAGCTTCGCGCCGTCGTACCACTCCAGCTTCGTGATGAGCTGCCGCATCTTCTCGCGGGTCGGGCCCTCGCCGCCGTAGTAGACGTCGCGGGCCGTTCGGCCCCGGTGACCGTTCTCGGGGAGCGGGGCGAGCGGCCCGTAGAACACGGGCATGCTGCCGGTGATGACCAACGACCGTACGCGGTCGGGGTACTTGGCGGCGAGGTTGAGCGCGATGGTGCCGCCCCACGAGTTGCACACGAAGTCGGCGCGGTCCACGCCGAGCGTGTCGAGCAGGCCGACCGTCTTCGCCGCGTGGTGGTCCCACATCGGGCCCTCGATACGGGACTTCTCCGACTTGCCGTACTGGTGGATGTCGACGAGCAGACAGCGCCGGTCGGCCGCGAACAGGGGCGCCACGGGCCCGAAGTCGCTCCACGCGGTGCAGCCCGGGCCGCCGCCGTGCAGGAACACGGTGTCGGGCCCGGAACCCAGGTCGTGGTAGTGGTAGCGGATTCCCGCGCCGTCCGCGTAGTGGCTCTCCGGTGCTGGTGACATGCGAGTCCTTCCGTACGAATGCGGGGGTACGGAGTCGAGCCCATCACCGTGCAGGGCGTTGGCCCAGCGTCACGGTCCGCTCAGCGAACCCCTCCCGCTGGGCGACGCACGGGTACGCAAGCACGTACAAGCAGCGGGGAATCTCAGGGAGCGGGCCGGGGCAGTACGGCGAGGGCCGTCCGGGCCACGCTGGTCAGTGTCTCCTCGCTCGCTCCGGCCTTGCCCAGCGCTTCGATGCCGCGCAGTACGGCCAGCACGAGCGCGGCCAGCTCTCCCGGATCTGCGTCCGCGGCGATGTCACCATGGCGCTGACAGGCGGCGATGTCGTCCTGGAGCAGCGCTCGCAGCGCCTCTATGGCCGCGCGGGCCCGCTCGGCCACCTTCTGGTCGTGCTCGGCCAGTTCGGCGGCGCCCTTGGCCAACAGGCAGCCGCGGTGGGCGGTGTCCGCGGCGGTCGACGCCGCCACCGCGTACACGTGGGCGGAAAGCCGCGCGTAGGCGTCCGCGTCGTCGCCGCTCAGCTGCCGGCTCACGGACTCGACGACGGAGCCGCAGTAGTCGTCGAACACGCGGTGGAACAGTTCCTGCTTTCCGCCGAACGCGCCGTACAGGCTGCCCTTGCCGAGCCCGGTCGCCTCCGCGATGTCCTCCATGCGTGTGGCGGCGTACCCGCCCGACCAGAACCGCTCCCGGGCGGCGTCCAGTACCTGCTGCTCGTCGAACTTCCTGGGTCGTGCCATGGGTACAGACTAGCCATTCTTGACCGGGTCGTCCATAACGGCTAGCGTTCTGGACGAACCAGTCAAGAACTGATGGGTGGGTGTGTGTGATGACTGAAGTACTCGCAGGCAAGGTGGCGGTGGTCACCGGGGCCAACAGCGGCATCGGGCTTGCCATCGCCAAGCGGTTCGCCGCGGAGGGGGCACGCGTGTTCCTGGCCGGCCGTCGTCAGGAGCCGCTCGACGCGGCCGTCGCCGAGATCGGTCCCGCGGCCACCGGTGTGCGGGCGGACGTCTCGATACAGGCGGACCTCGATGAGCTCTACTCGGTCGTGCGCGAGAAGGCGGGCCGTATCGACGTGCTCGTCGCCAACGCAGGCGGCGCCGTCCCCGAGCGACTCGGCGAGATCACGGAGGAAGCCATCGACGCCACCTTCGGCACGAACGTGAAGGGCACGATCTTCACCGTGCAGAAGGCGTTGCCCCTGCTGTCGGAAGGCGCCTCGATCGTGGTGACGGGATCGAGCAGCACCGTCCGCCCCGAGACGGGCCTGGAGGTCTACGGCGCGTCGAAGGCGGCGGTGCGCAACCTGGTGCGCAGCTGGGCGCTCAGCGCGCAGGAACGGAAGTTCCGGGTGAACGCGCTGAGCCCCGGCCCGACCGAGACCCCGGGCCTGATCGGCGCGGTGGGACCGGACCACCAGCTCGCCTCGGGGGTGCCGCTCGGCAGGATCGGCCGCCCGGACGAGATCGCCTCGGTCGCGACGTTCCTGGCCTCCGACGCCTCCAGCTTCGTCAACGGCGCCGACTGGTTCGTCGACGGAGGGCAGGCGCAGGTCTGAGACGGAGGGTCAGCGCAGGTATGAGCACGCCCCTCCGGGGAGTCACTGGGCGGTGTAGCCGCCATCGACGTGCAGCACGGCGCCCGTGGTGAAGGACGAGCCGGCCGCCAGCAGTGGCAGCACCGCGTGCGCGACCTCCTCGGGCCGGCCCCAGCGGCCGAGCGGCACTTTGGAGGTGAAGGCGGCCTGCGCAGCGGCGTCGGTCCGGGCGTCGTCCTCGTTCATGGGGGTGGGGACGGGGCCGGGGGCGACGCAGTTCGCGGTCACGCCGCTGCCGGCGAGTTCCAGGGCCGCCGACCTGGTGAGCGCGGCGACGGCGCCCTTGGTGGCGGCGTAGCCGGACCGCTCGGGGGCGCCGGTCGAGCCGAGCACGGAGCCGATGGTGACGATGCGCCCGAAGCCCGCGTCGAGCATGCCGGGCAGCACGGCACGGATCGCCAGCCAGGTGCCGAGCACGTTGGTGTCGAGGGCGGCGCGGAAGTCGTCGGGTGTGAGGGTGAGCAGCGAGCCCCGGGCGAGGCGGCCGGCGGCGGTCACGAGGCCGGTGACCGGGCCCCATCGGTCCTCTGCATGGCGTACGGCACCGGCGAGCTCGTCGGCGTTCGTGGTGTCCGCCTGGAGCGCCAACTGCCTCGCGCCAGAATGGCGTTGAAGTTGGTCGGCCGCCGCGTGGCAGCGTTCCGCGGAACGGCCCGTGACCACTACAGGGCGCCCGGTGCGGGCCACCGCCTCGGCGACCGCGAGGCCGATCCCGCTGGTTCCGCCGGTGACGAGCACGGGCCCGTCCTGTGGTGCTTCCTTGGTGTGTTGCGTGGAGGTCATCCGCCGAGGATGCGGAACGGTCCGGGACACACCAACACGGGCAGTCCGGTGAACGGACCGCCCGCGTCGGTGTGTTCGTCACCGGCCCGTGAACACCGGGTCCCGCTTCTCGAGGAACGCCTGCAACCCCTCCGCCGCGTCGGCGGTCCCGGTCAGGACGGCGACGCCCTTCTCCTCGTGCCGCAAGGCCTCCTCTACGGGCAGCCCGTGTCCCTCGTCGACGACCCGCTTGAGCAGGGCGATGGCGGCCGTGGGCTGCGCGGCGAGGCGGCGGGCCCGCTCGGCGACCACCGCGTCGAACTCCGCCTGTTCCACCACGACATCGACGAGCCCGAGCTCCAGCGCCCGTTGCGGCGTCAGCCCCTCCGCCTCGATCATCAGCCGCTTCGCCAGGTGGGGGCCGACGAGCCGGGGGAGCCGCTGGCTGCCACCGGCCCCCGGGAAGAGGCCGAGCCGCATCTCCGGGAAGCCGAACGTGGCCCCGGCCGACAGGATCCGCAGATCGCAGGCGAGCGACAACTCGGCTCCGCCGCCCAGCGCGTGGCCGTTCATCGCCGCGACGACCGGCTTGGGCGCCCGCTCGATCAGCCGCTGCACATCGATCCAGCGGCGCATCTTCGCCTGGTTGTCGGCCGACAGGTCCCGCATGACGGCGATGTCGGCGCCCGCGATGAAGAACCGCCCGGTACCGGTGATGACGATGCAGCGCACCTCCGGGGCGGCGGCGAGCGGCTCCAGGACCGTGAGGAACTCCTCGATCATCGCCGGGTTCACGGCGTTCGCCTTGGGTCGGTCGACGCGGATCGTGGCGACGGCGCCGTCGCGTGTCACGTGGAGTACGGAGGGCGGGGCGGTGACGTTCTCCTGGGCCGGCTCGGCAGTTGTCTGCGCAGTCGTCTCGGCCTCGCTCATTCGGTCACTCCCTCGGCGGTCAGCGCCGCCAGTTGTTCGTCGGTCAGGTGCAGCAGCTCTCGCAGTACCTCGTGGGTGTGCTGGCCGAGCAGGGGTGCGGGCCGGTTCAGTTCGCCGGGTGTCGCGGCCAGTCGGGGCACGATCCCCTCGTGCGGGACCGGTCCGGTCAGCGGATGGTCGAGCACGGGGTAGAAGCCGCGCGCGGCGAGCTGCTCGTCGGCCTCGACGAGATCCTGACCGGTCGCCACGACCGCCGCCGCGACGCCCTCGGCCTGGAGCAGCTCGGCCAGTTTGTGCGCGTCCTGCGTACGCGTCCAGGCGGCGAGGGCGGCGTCGATCTCGTCCTCGTTCCGCCTGCGGGTCGTCAAGTCACCCTCTGCGCAGGGGAGTTCGACGACCCGCGTAAGAGCCTGCCACTGCGCTTCGTCCGTCACCGACACTGCCACCCACCGGTCGTCCCCCGCCGCCGGATACACCCCGTGCGGCACGGCGCGCGGTGACCGGTTCGGGAACTCGGCGGTCCGCGGGTCCGGCACATCGTCACCCAGGACGCCTTCCAGGGCGGCCGGCCCCATCGTCGCGGCCATCGCCTCCAGTTGGGACAGGTCGACATGCCCACCCCGCCCACGTGCCAGGAGGTCGAGCGCGGCGAGCACCGCGGAGTTGGCCGCGATCATGTCGCCGAGGCCGAAGGTCAGTCCCTGCGGCGGGCCGTCCGGGTCACGTGTCTCGCTGGACAGGCCCGACATCGCGGCGAGCGTGTCGGCGAACGTCACGGCGTTGCGCCAGGGCCCGGTCTGTCCGACCCCCGCCATCGACACGAGGATCACGTCCGGGTTCAGCTCGCGCAGCGACGCGTAGTCCATGCCCCAGCGCGCGAGAACGCCCGGGCTGAAGTTCTCCACGACGACATCGCAGTGCGGCACCATCTCGCGCAGCAGCCGCCGGCCCTCGTCGGTCCGCAGGTTCAGGGCGACGCTGCGCTTGTTGCGGTTGAAGTTGAGGAAGTAGCCGCTGTCATCCGGGTCGGAGCCGGGCCGCAGGTGCATCGAGGGCGCGAAGCGCGTGGGGTCCTGGCGGTGCCGCGACTCGACCTTGACGATGTCGGCGCCGTGCTCCCCGAACTGCTTGGTCACGTACGGACCGGCCAGCACCCAGGTCAGATCGAGGACGCGAATCCCTTCCAGGGCCCGGGACTTGGGCCGTACGCGGCCACGTACCGGGACGGGCGTGTCACGGTGCCACAGCGGATCACCCACCTCGTGGAGCGCGGGCAGAGCGACCGGCCGGGGGAGCGCCGCCCACGGAAAGCCGACGTCCTCGACGCCGCCCTCCGGCAGGCCCTCGCCGGTCACCGTGACCAGGGACTCGCGGGCCCGCAGTTGCGGGTGGTCCGGCAGCCGCCCGGCCGGGACGACCTCCGCCCACGGCAGGGCCCGCTCCCGGGCCTCGGCGGCGAGTTCGGCGGCCGGCCGACGGGCCGCGAACCGTTGCACGAGCTCGTCGACATGCGCGCGCTGTTCCCACCGGTACGCGGCGTCCTGCCAGCGTTCGTCGACGAGGTCACCGGCCTCGCCCCGCTCCGCCATCCATGCCAGCAGGTCCGTCCACATCCGGTTGCTGCCGGAGTAGCCCCCGGCCACGTACCCGTCCGCCGCCTCGAAGATCCGGTGCGCGACGTGCTCGTACACCCCTCCGTTGCGTACGGGGAGACGTCCGGCGTGGATCCATGCGAGGGCGCCGGTCTCCAGCGTGGCCGCGACGGCCTCCTGCACGGAGACATCGACGAGTTGCGGGGTGCCTGACACGACGGCGAGCAGCGCCCCGATCGCAGCGTGGGCGCCCGCGGTCTGCAGTGCCTGCTCGCGCGGTGGTGGCTTGGGCTGGCCGTCGGGACGCCCGCCGAGCCATGTCATGCCTCCCGCCGAAGCCAGCACCAGATCGTCGCCGACCCAGTCGCGGCGCGGCCCGGTGAGACCGAAGGGTGTCACCACGACATGCACGGCGTGCGGCCACCGCGAGGAACCGTCCTCGCGCAGGCCGCGCAGCCGCGCCACGGGCCCGCTCTCCAGAACGACATCGGCGTCCGCCGCCAGCGCGTCGAGTTCCGCCGCCAGCGCGTCGAGTTCCGCCGCGCCGCGCACCGGCGTCCAGCGCTTGCCCGCGTGCCAGTGCGTACGGGCCGCCGGGTCGAGGTCGGTGCCCGGCTCGATCCGTACGACGTCGGCGCCGATCCCTACGAGCAACCGGGCGCCCTGGAAGGCGAGTTCATCGGTCAGGTCGAGCACGCGCAGCGCTGTCGGGTCCGTGTCTGTTCGCACCACGGCTCCTCCCCATACGTGTCCGCAGCCTTTGCGGAACTTCACGATCACCGGGGGCGGGGAGGCGGGCCACCGGGGTGTTCTACTGACCGGACCGGAGCCCCGCGGCGAGTGTTCAGCTCACGGCGGCGCGGGCGGTACGCACGCCGGCAGGCCTCGGTACGACCGCCGGGCGGTCCATGTCGTACGACGACTTCCGCGCCACACCGCCTTCGATGCTCGCGGCCGTGGCCCGCAGCGTCGCGAGATGCCGGTCCACCGACACCTGCGCCACCGGCGCCGTGATCGAGAGCGCCGCGTGCGCAGACCCGGGCACCGCCACCGGCACCGCCAGGCTGGCGTACCCGGTCCTGACGCCCTCGACCTCCAGGGCGTACCCCTGACGGGACACCATGGACAGGCGCCGCATCAGCACCTTCGGGTCCGTCACGGTGCGCGGAGTCATCACGGGAAGACCGCCGCGGGCGAGCGCCGCCACCTGCTCGGGCCCGTCGGGCGCCAGGGCGAGCAGCAGGTGACCGGTCGCCGTGCAGGAGGCGGGCAGCCGGCCGCCGACCTGCGAGTGGGTGAGCACATTGGCCTCACCCGCGATCTTCTCCAGGAACAGGACATGGGTCCCGTCCAGGACCGCGAGGTGCACGGCGGCGTGGCTGCGGGTGAACAGGTCCGCCATCAGCGGGCGGGCGACGGAGCGCAGCGTCGAGGAGGCGGGCACCCGCTGCCCCAGGTGGAAGAGCCGGATGCCGAGCTCGTACGTCTCGCCGTGCCGGTCGAGGAGCCCCCACTGCACCAGCTCCTGGGCGAGGCGGTACGCCGACGCCTTGGGGACACCGGACCGACGGCTGAGCTCGCTCAGCCGCAGCCGGTCCGCCCCCGACTCGAACGCGGCGAGCAGCAGCTGCGCCTTGCCCAGTACGGAATTGGGCAGCAGGACATCCTCTTCGGCGTACGACCCCATCAGCAGACCCCTTACGTCCTCACATGGCGGTACAAGCCATTTGAAGTGCAACAACGCCATGTTGCATAGAGGGAATGGGGTGTAAACATCAGGCAACAGGTGTGCCGACGCCCTCCTCGGCCCGGTCGGTGTCCCGCCCGTCGGACTCCGCGGCACCCTGCGCCTTGGGCACGTGCGCGAAGAAGACCAGTGCCACCAACGTGACGACGGCCATCCCCATGGTGAGCAGTGCCACCGGCAGGAAGTGTCCCGTGGCGGCCAGCAGCGCCGTGGCCACCACCGGCGACAGACCGCCGGCGATCGCCGACGACAGCTCGTGACCGAGCGCCATCCCGGAGTAGCGGGTGCTGGTGCTGAACAGCTCGGAGAAGTACGAGGGCTGCACCCCGATCATCGCGGCGATGGCGATGTGCCCGACGATGAACGCCGCCCACACCGCGGCCGGTTGGCCCGTGTCCATGAGCAGGAAGAAGGGCGCCGCCCACAGCAGCATGCCGATGGCCCCGCCCAGATAGACGGGCCGCCTGCCCACCTTGTCGGAGAGCCGGCCGAAGACGACCATCATCGCCGAGTCCACCAGCATCCCGATGATCCCGGCCCACAGCAGGACGGTCGACGAGATCCCCACGTGTGCCCCGTACACGAGGGAGAAGGACATGAAGATGTAGCTGGCGCCGCTGTCGGCGAAGCGCAGTGCCATCGCGAACAGCACCTGGCGCGGGTGGCGCCGCAGCACCTCGCGCAGCGGCGAGTGAGGTGTGTTCCTCGCGTCCGTGGTGTCTGCCTCGAAGCTGTCCGTCTCGCCGAGGTTGCGGCGGATGTAGATGCCCACCACGAAGATGACCGCGCTGGCCAGGAACGGGAGTCGCCAGCCCCAGGCGAGGAAGCCGTCTCCTGACACCTGCTGGGCGATCCACAGTGCCAGCGCCGACAGGACGAAGCCCAGGCCCATCCCGCAGGAGCTGAACGAAGCGAGGAAGCCACGGCGTTCGGCCGGCACGTTCTCGGTGATGATGAGCACGCCGCCGCCCCACTCGCCGCCGGCCGCCATGCCCTGCAGCAGCCGGAGCAGCACGAGGAGCAGCGGGGAGAGCAGACCGGCCGTGGAGTACGCGGGCAGCAGCCCCATGCAGAAGGTGGCACCGCCCATCAGCGAGAGCGTCCCCATGAGGGCGGCCTTGCGCCCGCGCCGGTCACCGATGTGCCCGAAGATCAGGCCCCCGACGGGCCGGGCGGCGAACCCCACCGCGTGTCCCGCCAGGGCCGCGATGGTGCCGAGCAGCGGATGCCCGCCCGAGGGGAAGAAGACCTGCCCGAGGACCAGCGCGGCGGCGGTGGTGTAGAGGAAGAAGTCGTACCACTCCATCATGTTGCCGGCGACGGACGCGATGACCACGCGCCGCGTCGCGGACGGGTCCTCGGTCGTGCTCTTGCGGGTCATATGTGCTCCTTGCCGTTCGACCCTGAAGATCGGTGGAGCGTACGAACGGCCCGGAGCCGCCTCAATCGGGTCGGTCCGCCAGGCGGGACACCGCGCTTTCCGCCGGACCTGCGGGCTGCCAGCGTGCCGCCACCTCGACAGCACTTCGACCCCGGAGGTCGTATCCGATGTCCCGGAACCACCGCACTGCAGGGCGCCCGGCGGCAGCCCTCCTCACCTTGCTCGCGCTCCTCCTCGCCACCGCTTGCGGCGCGGGCACCACCGACTCGGCGGGCACCGCGGGCGGCAGCAGCCCGACCGTACGGATCGCCCTCGGTGTCGACGCCTCGTACGCCCCGCTGTATCTCGCCGCGCAGCGCGGCATGTTCGCGAAGGCGGGCCTCGACGTCCGGCTGACGAAGGTGGAGGGCGGCCCCGCCGCAGCGCAGGCGGTCACGGCCGGCACCGCGCAGATCTCCGCCAACGCGGACTCCACCGCGCTCCCGCAGATGGTGAGCAATCCGCGACTGCGCGCCCTGGGCGCCTTCCAGTCCTCGGGCCGCTACCTGAAGGTCGTGCTGCGCAAGGGCATCACCTCGCCGCGACAGATCAAGACGATGGCCTCGATCCAGGGCATCGGCCTGTACGCCACCCACGAGTACCTGCGCCACCACGACATCGACCCGGACTCGGTGAAGATCCAGCAGGGCGCACCGCAGGAGATGCCCACCATGCTGCAGCGCGGTGACGTCGACGGCTACATCCTCTTCGACCCCTGGGTGAGCAAGGGTGTCGCGGCGGGCGGCCATCTCGCAGGCACCATCGGCGACTTCGGTGTCACCTACGTGCAGTGGCTGCTCGCGGACGAGAAGTGGCTGAAGGAGAACCAGAAGCTCGCCGGAAAGATCTTCAAGGTGGTCGCCGAGGCCGACCGGCTGGTGACGAAGGACCCGCATGCGGGCGCCCTCGCGGCGCACGAGCAGGCCCAACTGCCGGTGGCGGCAACGGAGAAGGCGATCGGTGAGATCTCCTTCAAGGCCCGTGCCCTGAACTCGAAGGATGTCGATTCCTCGCGGAAGATCGCGGACTTCCTGCGGCAGCAGAACCTCATCAAGAGCGCACCCGACCTCAACTCGGTGCTGTTGCGCGGCTGGTACGACCGGTACGCCCGGTGACCTGTGCCGACACACCATTCCCCGGCCGTCCCGCTGAGCGGACCGCCGCGCATGCCCCGGCCCGCCGCCGCACAGTAACGTGCGCCAACTCGCGAGCCAGCACCCCCGATGACCTGCCGAAAAGCGTCCACCCCGAGGTGACCATGCAGACAGTGTCCCGCCCGATTCAGCGCATCACCGGTTCCGCAGTCCTCACCGCCGCACTGTTGGCGGTGACCGCGTGCGGAGCGGGCACCACCGACACCGGGGCAGCAGCGGGCTCCGGCGACAAGGCGGCCGGCCCCCGGATACGTATCGCGGTCGGTGTCGACGCCTCGTACGCTCCGTTCTTCGTGGCCGACGCCGAGGGGCTGTGGGCCAAGCACGGAGTCAACGTCGACCTCGTCCAGTTCGCCAAGGGCGGGGAAGGCGTCGACGCCCTCTCCGCGGGACAGGTGCAGATGGCCGGGAACTCCGACGCCACCACCATCGGCCTGCTCGGCCAGAACCCGGACCTGAGATCGCTCCTCGTGTACGAGAACTCGGGGCGGTACCTCAAGGTCGTCCTGGGCGACCACGTGAAGTCGCCCGACAAGATCCGGAAGATGGCCGTGGTGCCGGGCCTGTCCGAGCTGGCCGCGACCCGGTTCCTCGAATCCAAGGGCATCAAGCCCGGCTCGGTCGACCTCGTCACCTCCGATCCCGCCGAGATCCCGGCCCTCACCAAGAAGGGCGACGTCGACGCATACGTCCTGTGGGAGCCCTGGCCGGCCAAGGGCAAGGAACTGGGCGAGCGGATCCTGGAGACCACCGGCGACTACGGCCTCAGCTACCAGCACTGGCTGTTGTCGACCTCGCCCTGGCTGAAGGACCACAAGGGCACCGCCGCCAAGGTCGCCGCGGCCCTCGCGGACGCGGCCAAGAAGACGGAGAGCGACCCGGACGCCGCGGCGAAGGCCACCAAGGACGCCGCGAAGATCCCCACCGCCCAGACCCTGAACGCGGTGAAGGAGATCGACTTCGCCGTCCGCGACTTCACCACGAAGGACCTGAAGGGCTACGACGACACGGCCTCCTTCTACCTCGACACCGGCAAGCTCAAGGCCCGCCCCGACGTGCGCGGCGCCGTCCAGCGCGGCTGGCTCCCCGACAACACGAAGGAATCCCGATGACCAAGGTGATCGAGAAGTCCACGTCCACGTCCACGGGCGCGGCCCTGCGCGCCGAAGGCGCCGGGATCTCCTTCGGCGACTTCCAGGCCGTGCGGAACATCGACCTCGACATCCCGGCCGGTGAATTCCTCTGTCTGCTCGGCCCGAGCGGCTGCGGCAAGTCCACGCTGCTGTCGGCGATGGCCGGATTCATCCAGGTCAGCGAGGGCACACTGACCGCCGACGGCGCCCCCATCGGCGGGCCCGACCCCGAACTCGGCATGGTGTTCCAGAGCAGCGAGGCCCTCTTCGACTGGCTGACGGTGAAGCAGAACGTCACCTTCGGGCCCCGTATGCGTGGCCGTTCCCGCGCCGAACAGGACAAGGTGGCCGACGAATTCCTCGGCCTGGTCGGCCTGCGCCACTGCGCCGACCGCTATCCCGGTCAGCTCAGCGGCGGCATGCGCCAGCGCGTCCAGATCGCGCGGGTGCTCGCCAACGAACCCGGCGTCGTCCTCATGGACGAACCCTTCGGCGCGCTCGACGCGCAGACCCGGCAGGTGCTGCAACAGGAGACGGCCCGCATCTGGCGGGCGTCCGGCTGCACCGTCGTCTTCGTCACGCACGACATCGACGAGGCGATCCTGCTCGCCGACCGGATCGCCGTGATGACGGCGGGCCCGGCGGCCTCGATCAAGTCCCTGTACCCGGTCGACCTGCCGCGCCCCCGCGACGAGTCCGACCCCGCCGCCGTACGCCTGCGCCACAAGCTGCGCGACGACATCGGAGAAGAGGTCCGCAAGGCCATGCGCGACCAAGGACTCGACGACCAGCTCGACGGAGAGGCGAAAGGCGCATGACGATCACCACGACGGAGGCCGCGGCCCCGACACGTACCCGCCCGCGCCGCAGCAGCCCGGCGGGCGGACAAGGACTGCGCACCTTCGGCCTGTACGTCCTCGCCGTCGTCGTCGGCCTGGGGGTCTGGCAGCTCGTCGCCATGAAGTACGGCCCCTCGCTTGTCGCCTCGCCGAGCCAGACCCTGTCGGCCGCCGGCGAGCTGGCGTCCGACGGCACCCTCGGCAACTCGGTCATCGCCTCCAGCCGCCGCATCCTGATCGGCTGGGGACTCGGCGTACTGGTGGGCGCCCCGATCGGCCTGCTGATCGGGCAGATCAGGATCGTCCGCCAGCTCCTGGAGCCCTACATCGAGTTCTTCCGTTTCATCCCGCCGGTCGCTTTCGTGACCCTGGCGGTGGTGTGGCTGGGCATCGGCGAATCCTCGAAGATCGTCCTGATCTTCTACACGGCCGTCTTCATCGTCACCCTCAACACCAGCGCGGGCGTGATGGCCGTCAACGAGAACAAACTGCGGGCGGCGGCCAGCCTCGGCGCGAGCCGTCGGCAGGTCCTCCAGCGGATCGTGCTGCCGTCCACCGTCCCGTACATCCTCACGGGCGCCCGCCTGGCCATGGGCAACAGCTTCCTGACGATCGTCTCCGCGGAGATCGTCGCCTCCCAGGTGGGCCTCGGCTCCCTGATCTGGACGTCCCGCAACTACGGCCGCATCGACTGGGTCTTCGTCGGCATCATCACCCTTGGTGTGCTGGGGCTCGTCTACGACCGGGTGCTGCGCGTGATCGCGGTGCGTGTACTGCACAAGTACGGAGCTAAGGTGTGAGTGGGGGAACGGGGCGGGACGCGGTCATCAACGGGGACACGAACGGAGAACACAGCACGTGAGCACCACCGCAACGACATCGCGAGCCCTGCTCCTGGAGGAGTTCGGCACCCTGCCGCGCCTCACGGAGCGGGCCGTGCCCGAGCCGCGCCCCGGACACACCCTCGTACGGATGGCGGCGGCCACCGTCGCCCACCTCGACATGAACATCCTCGACGGACAGTTCGGCATCCTGCCCGAGCTGCCGTTCATCCCGGGCACCCAGGGCAGCGGCCACGTCGTCGCCTCGGACACGCACCCCGAGGGCGCCCTGGTCCGGCTGCGCGGCGAAGGCCTCGGACTCAGCCGCGACGGCGCCTGGGCCGAGCACGCGCTCGTCCCGGACGCCGCCCTTGAGCCCATGCCCGAGGGCACCGACCCCGCCCTCGCCTGCATCTACTTCTCGCCGGTCGGCACCGCCTGGGCGACCGTCCACGCCATCGCGCAGGTGCGGCCGGGGGAGCGGGTGCTGGTCACCGGCGCGTCCGGCGCGGTCGGTGCCATGGCCGTGCAGCTCGCCGCGCGCGCCGGCGCCGAGGTGATCGGCGCGGTCGGCCGCCCGGCGAAGCTCCCGCACGTGCCCGGCGTGGCCAAGGCACTGCTCGCCTCGGACCTCTCCGAGGAAGTGATCGGCGGCAAGGTCGACGTGCTGATCGACACGGTCGGCGGCGAGATCCTGCGGAGCGCCCTCACCCTGGTCCGCGGACGCGGCCGGGCCGCGCTCCTCGGCTACACGGCCGGCCGCGAGCTGAAGCTGGACCTCGCGGACTTCTTCCTCGCGGATGTCTCCCTGCTGCCCGTCAACATGATCTCGCGCGGCGAGGAGGTCGCCCCCGAGGTGCTGCGACTGCTGCCGGACCTGTCCTCGGGCGCGCTGTCGCTGCCGTACGAGCGGTACGGGATGGACGCGCTCGGCGAGGCGGTGGAGCGGCTGCGCACGGGCGCGGCGGTCGGGAAGATCGTGCTCGACCTGGAGGGCTCCGGAAAGTAGTACCTGACGTACGGGAACGGGCCCCCTCCGATCGGAGGGGGCCCGTTGCGTCTGCCTTGGTCAGGACTGCGAAACGCCTGCCTGCGCGGCCAGTTGGCCCGGATCGACGGGCAGCCAGTCGTAGTCGATGGAGTTCCAGAAGGAACACTGGTGCTGGGCCGCGTACGCTCCGGACGTGAGGGCCTTGCTCTCACCACCGGGCAGCAGCGACATGTACTTCCCGGCCCGGTACGAAGGCCAGGTGGCCTGTCCCGGAGCCGCGGGGTTTCCGTGCTTCACGAACGAGCCCCAGTAGCGCACCATCTCGTCGGACAGCTGCTGCTGCCCGGGTGACAGCTGCTTCGAGGCCGCCTCGGGCATCAGGTACGGCATCTCGGCGCCGTGCGAGGCACCCGGGTCGAAGCCCGCCGGCAGACCGCCCTTGACGGGCGGGTGCGGGTCGTCGAACTCGTAGAAGTACGTGCGCGGTTGACGGCTCGCCGCCTGACCCGCGAGGTCGTGGTACTGGCAGCCTCCGAGCCCGTAGAACGAGCTGCTGTCGCCCCACAGATCAGCGAAGGCGTACGTCCCGGTGTACGAGTCGCCGTACTTGCTGAACGGGTAGTGCGCGAGGACGGCGTCGGCCTGGTCGCCGAACTCGATGCGGACGGCCTTCTCGTACTGCTCCTTCGTCGCCTTCGCGAACGGCAGCGCCCAGGTCCGCACTTCGTCGCGGGTGTGACCGATGAGCAGGGGGACGTTCGCGGCCTTGCCCGTGCGGACGGCCTCGCTCGGCGGAACGGGAAGTTCGGGGCCGCCGGACACGGGCAGTGGTCCGCTCAGTACGCCTCCGGCGAACTCCCCTCCAGAGGCCAGCAGTTGATCGGCCGACTTGGACCGCAGGCAGGTCGCGCTGTCCGCCGCGTTCGCACAGCCGGCCGCCGTCTCGTACTTCTTCCCTCGCGCGACGGCCTGCTGGGCCGTGAGGCTGGGGCAGCCGCCGCTCTGGATGATCGCGCCGGAGAACAGGCCGCGGGCCGGAGGTGAGGCAAGGAGTGCGCAGACGGAATGACCGCCGGCCGACTGGCCGCCGATGGTCACCCGGCTCGCGTCGCCGCCGAAGGCGCCGACGTTGCGCTGCGTCCAGCGCAACGCAGCCTCCTGATCGAGCAGGCCGTAGTTGCCGCCGCCCTGCTTGCTCAGACCCGGCAGATCGAGCCAACCGAACGCACCAAGGCGGTAGTTGACGGTGACGACCACGACGTTGTTGGCCTCGGCGATCTGCGAGCCGTCCTCGTCGCCGCCCGACCCGCGGGAGAATCCGCCGCCGTGGATCCAGAACATCACCGGCAGCGGACGGTCCGTGCGCTTCGAGGGGGTGTAGACGTTGAGCGACAGGCAGTCCTCGCTCATCCCGCGGCCGGTGTCACCGCCGAACTGCATGCAGCGCGGGCCGGGGGCCGTCGCCGAACGCGTCCCCTTCCACGAGGACGCGGGCGCGGGCGGCTGCCAGCGCTTGGAGCCGACGGGCGGAGCCGCGTACGGGATGCCGAGGAACCGGTCGACCCCGTCCTTCGTGGCTCCCGCGACCCGGCCCTTGTCGGTGGGGACGGTCAAGGAGCGAGGGGCCGCGGAGGCGGGCACGGCGGATGCGAGGGTCAGCAGGACGAACAGGCTCGCAAGGCCCGCAAGTCCTCTTCGGGCAAAGGAATGCACGGAACAGCCTCCCAGGAGGTCGGAGCGATGGGGAGGCCATGCTCCGCAGCGGGCGACGGGCCCGCGACACTTCCGGTCTGCTCAACGGACCTGCCGTGCAGCCCAGTTGCCCGTCCCCGCCGGGGGTCGACCCGGGCCGGTTTTCGGTGGAGGGTGGAGTCCTGGGCCACCCCCTGCCGGACCCGTCGAGGAGGCCGTCATGGCCGATCAGGGAAATCCGTATCTGCAAGGGCTGTTCGCGCCGGTGCGCGAGGAGGTCACCGCCTATGACCTGCCGGTGAGCGGGCGGATCCCCGAGGGGCTCGACGGGAGGTATCTGCGCAACGGGCCCAATCCGCTGAACGTCGACGACCCGGCGGCGTACCACTGGTTCACCGGGCCCGGCATGGTGCACGGGGTGCGGCTGCGCGGCGGGCGGGCCGAGTGGTACCGGAACCGGTGGGTGCGCAACGACGCCATGGCCGCGACGCTCGGGGACAAGCCGGTGCACGGGCCGCGCCACCTCGACATGGACCTCGCGCCGAACACGCACATCCTGAACTTCGCCGGCCGCTACCTCGCCACCGTCGAGGGTGGCGCGCTGCCGTACGAGCTGGACGGCGACCTCAACACCCTTGGCCCGTACGACTTCCAGGGCACGCTGCCGGGCGGGCTCGCCGCGCACACCACGGTCGACCCGGTCAGCGGCGAGCTGCACGCGGTGGCGTACTGCTGGGCGTATCCGTATGTGCAGTACCTGGTGGTCGGGACCGACGGGCGGGTGCGGCGCAGGGTCGACATCCCCGTCGACGGGCGGCCGATGATGCACGACTTCTCGCTCACCGCCTCGTATGTGCTGCTGTACGACCTGCCCGTCGTCTTCAACCCGGACGTGGCCACGTCGCCCTCGTCCCTGCCCTACATCTGGGACCCGGAGCGCAAGCCGCGCCTCGGCGTGCTGCCGCGCGAGGGGCGCGCCGAGGACGTGCGCTGGCTGGAGGTCGAGCCGTGCTTCGTCTTCCACCCCATGAACGCGTACGAGGACGGGGACGGGCTCATCACCGTCCATCTGGTGCGCTACGACCGGCTGTTCGCGGGGCGGGACAGCCGCGGGCCCGACGAGACGCCGCCGCGACTCGTCCGGTGGACCGTCGACCTCGCCGCCGGAACGGTGCGCGAGGACGGCATCGACGAGCGGGCCGTGGAGTTCCCGCGGGTCGACCCGCGGCGCGAGACCGGAGTGCACCGGTACGGCTACGGGGTCCTCGAACCCGTCGACGGATATGCGGCGGACCGGGCCCGCCGGCACCTCCTGTCTCCCACCTCACCGGCGCCCGAGCTCTCCCAAGTCGGCGTCGGGCTCGTCAAGTTCGATCTGGAGCGGGGCGGCACCGAGGTGCACCGCTTCCACCAGGGCGGGGACGTCGGCGAGGGCGTGTTCGTGCCGTCGGCGGACAGCGACGCGGAGGACGACGGGTGGATCCTGTCGTACGTCTTCGACCCCGAGCGGGGCGCCACGGACCTGGTGGTCCTCGCCGCCCAGGACCTGAGCGGCGGGCCCGTCGCACGGGTGCATCTGCCGGTGCGGGTTCCGGTGGGGTTCCACGGGAACTGGGTGGCGGACGAGGAGAGTTGAGACCAGGTCAGCCGAGCGGGTTGGTGGTGTCGTGCAGGGTGGCCAGGGCCGGGGCGTACATGCGGGCCTTGATGGTGCCGAGGGTGTCGCCGGCCTTGGCCACCTGTGCCTGGGCGAGTTCGATCGCGGTGGAGCGCACGGCGTCCTCGGCGACCGCCTGGTCGACGATGCCGGCGGCCGCGGCGTCGGTGCCGCCGTAGCGGCGGGCGGTGAGCATCGCCTCGTGCGCGGCCTGCGGGGCGAGGCGGGACTGGATCAGGGCGGCCATGCCGGGCGTGAAGGGGATGTTGATGTCCGCCTCGGGCAGACACCAGAAGCCGCGGTCGGCGCGCATCACGCGGAAGTCGTGCGCGAGGGAGAACATGGCGCCGGCGGCGAAGGTGTGTCCCTGTAGCGCGGCCACCGTGATGACCGGCAGCGACAACATCCGCGCGAACAGCTCGTGGACGGTGACGACGTAGTTCTCGTGCTGGTCGGCGTGGGCCAACACCCATTCCAGGTCGAGCCCGTTGGAGTAGAACTTGCCGGTGGCGGTCGTGACCAGGGCGCGCGGGCCCTCCGCCTTCTCCACCTCGTCGAGCGCGGCGCCGACGGCGGTGAGCCAGTCGGGGTGGAAGCGGTTCTCGCCGTCTCCGAGGTCGAGGACGAAGACGTTGTCGTGGCGGTCGAGCGTGGGTGTGGCGGGCGTGGCGGTCATGGCGACTCCTTCGAGGTGTGCAGAGGTGTGCAAGGGATGCGGCTGGAGGGTTACGAGGGTCAGGTGCCGGGGCGCTCGCGCAGGGCGTACAGGAGGAGATCGTGGATCTCGGCAGCGGCCGCCTCGATCGGGGCGGTGCTCTGCTCGGCCCGGCACATGATGACCGCGCCCTCGACCGCGGCGATGATGAAGGCGCCCAGCCTGCGGCTGCGTTCCTCGGTCAGGCCGTGCCGGACGAGAAGTCCCGCGAGGGCCTCCTGCCAGCGGGCGAAGACGGCGGCGGCGGAGCGGGCGAGCTGCGGCGCGTCGTCATTCGTCTCGACGGCCACCGCGACGATCGGACAGCCGGCCCGGAAGCCGCTCTCCACGAGCCGCTCGCGCCACAGCACGAAGAACGCGTCGACGGCCTCCACGGGGTCATCGGCCTGCATCGCCGAGTCGATGAGCCCGGCGATGAAGTCCCCGGCCAGGGCCACCGCCTCGTCGATGAGCTGCGCCCGCCCGCCGGGGAAGTGGTAGTACACCGAGCCGCGCGGCGCCCCGCTGTGGGCGAGGACCCTGTCGACGCTGGTCGCGCTCGCCCCGTACTCGCGCAGCAGCGCGGCGGCACTGAGGACCATCCGGTCCCGACTGTCACTCTTGCGAGGGCTCACCAGTCCACCCACCCCACCTCTGACGACGACGGGCCCCACCGTCCGGCGGTGGGCTGCCTTGGCTACCTGTCAGTAACTTAAGGTGTATGACATAGAACAGGCAAGAGGGGAGGGGGCGTCGAGTTGTGCTGAGGGAGCGCGCCGTCAGGCCAACTGTCCGGCGGGCAGTGGCTCTTCGTTCTCCGGATCGCGCAGCGGCGGGATGAACAGGGACAGCAGGAGGGCCGCCAGGGTGACCAGGGCGCCGAGCCAGAAGATCCAGGAGTAGCCGGTGTCCTGGTAGAAGGCAGTGCCCTTGACGACGGTGCTGTCCGAGGCGAGGACGGCGTAGGCGCCGGCGGTGAGGATGGTGCCGAACAGGCTGATCAGCATGTTGAGCATGCCGCTGCCCAGGCCCTGTTCCTCACGGGAGACGACGCCGACCACCAGCGCGGGTGCTCCGGCCACCACGACGCCGGCGCCGACGTTGGCGACGCAGGACGTGAGGATGAGTTCCAGTTCGTTGCCGTGGTGGAAGCCGACCAGGGTGTAGCCGATCGCCATCACGGCCAGGCCCGCGCACCACACTCTCCGGACGTCGAAGCTGCGCAGCGCACGGCTGATGAGCAGCCCCGTGCCGAACATGACCAGGTTCCAGCTCACGCTGACGACCGCGTTGTGGTGGGCCGTCCAGCCGAGTCCCGCGGAGACGCCGGGGATATGGGGGTAGAGGGCGAGCAGGATGGCGATGCTCGGCATGGTGAAGGCGACCGTCTGGGCGAGGCCGCCCGCGGTGAGCGCCAGAGCCACAGGGCGGCGGCGCAGCACCCCCAGGTCGAGGATCGGGTGGGCGCTGGCGCGCTCCACGAACACGAAGCCGATCAGCGCGGCGACGCCCGCACCCAACCAGCCGAGGGTCCGCGGATCGGACCAGCCCCAGCTCTGCCCCTGGCCGACGGCGTACACCACGGCCGTCAGGCCGCCGCCGAGCGTGAGCCCGCCCAGCCAGTCGAAGCCGGACTCGAAGGCGTGCCGCGGTGTCTCCGGAACCAGCAGCGCGACGAGGGCGAAGGCGACGGCGGTCGCGGCGGCGAGGAACCAAAGGGCTCCCCGGTAGCCCCAGTTGTCGACCAGCCAGCCCGCGAGGAACGGGGAGCCGAGCCCCACCAGGCCGACGCTGCTGCCCATGAGCCCGCTGGCCTGCTTGACGAGCCGGGGCGGGAAGACGTCCCGTATCGCGGCGAACGACAGCGCGCCGAACGGCCCGTAGAACCCGGCGATCGCCCGGCCCACGAGGACGAGCCAGAAGCTGCCGGCCAGCGCGGCAAGCGCCTCGCCGAGAGCGCCCAGGGCGGTCATCGCGAGCATGACGCGCTTCTTGCCGTACAGATCGCCGAACTTGATGACGAACGGGGTGAGCAGCGTGGACACCAGAGTGAGCGTCAGGCCGAACCAGGCGACCTGCGTGGTGTGGAACGCCTGCGCGACCCCTGCCGTGGCATTGGCGCCGAGAATGCCGCCCGCGGCGAGCAGTTGGGTCGGCCAGGCGAGGGCGATGAGCAGCAGGACGAGGCGGGGAGTCCACCGTCCGTCCGTGTCGGCGCGGGGCGCGCGGTCGACCGAGGGGCTTGATGACATCGGCGTCATGCCAGCCCTCCTTTCACGGAGGTGCCGAGGAGATGGGAGGTGGCGTGGGGGTGCCGCGGAGGGTCGGCCCGGCGCGCCGGGCCGCCGTCGGAAGGCGTGGCGGCGCGTCCGTCCGTCGTCGCGTGACGTTGATGATGGTCCCAATGCCTAGTACTCGCTAGGTATCGGGGGTGTGACCCACATCACGGCGGGTGGATGGTGTGTTCGCCGCCGGACGGTGTCGGGCAGGCCGCCGGTACCGTTCTCCCATGGCGACACCCAGGGGGCCGCGCGGCCACTACACGGCAGGCCGGGCGCGGCGTACGCAGATTCTGGAAGCGGCGCTCCTGCGCTTCGGCAGGGACGGCTACCGCAAGACCTCCCTCGCGCGCGTCGCCCGTGACGCCGAGATCACCGATGCCGGACTGCTGCACCACTTCCGCGACAAGCAGCAGTTGCTGATGGCGGTCGTCGAGTACTGGCACGAGCGCATGGACGTGCAGTGGGAGCGAGTCTCGGACTCCGTGCGGGACGCCTTCCGTTGCCACCTCGAGGACACTGCGGAGCGGCTCGCCATGCCCGGCATGATCGAGCTGGCCGTCGTCCTCACCGCCGAGGCCACGGCGCCCGACCACCCCGCCCATGACCACTTCACCGACTGGCAGGAGAAGGGCGTGAGGGAACTCGCCGACCGGCTTCGAGACGGCAGTCGGCAGGGTGAGCTCCGTGACGACCTGGACCACGAGGGCATCGCGCGCGAATGTGCCGCCATGGACGTGGGGTTGATGCAGCAGTGGCTGGCCGGTGGGCGGGAGTTCGATCTCGTGGCCGTGATGCGGGGGCATCTCGATCGGCTGATGCGGGGCATCTCCGCTGATGGGCGGGGGTTGTAGAGGGCGGATTGCGTCGCCGTCGCCCGTGGTCGACGCGGGCGGAGGTGTCGGGGTGTGCGCCCCGTTTGACTTGTCATGGACGCGCCATGACTCACGACTCGGTTCGCGATGGCGGGCGCCCGGGTGTGTCGCAGGTCACCCTCTCGAACACCTAGTAATCACTAAGTGTTCGCCGCATGATCGATGCTGCTCATCCCCGGCGCTGAGGAAGGCCGCCATCGCCATGCAGCAGCACCACTGGACCGCACAGGTCGTCAGTCCCCACCCCGCCGCTCCCGCCGCCCTGCTGCGGGGCGAGTTCGCCGCACGTGCCTCCGTGCGGTCGGCCCGGCTCCTGGTCACCGCCCTCGGTGTCTACGAACTGGAGGTCAACGGCGCCGTGGTGGGCGACCACGTCCTGGCGCCCGGATGGACGAGCTACCGGCGCCGCCACCGCTACCAGACCTTCGATGTCACCGGACTGATCCGCGAGGGCCGCAACGCCTGGGGCGCGCACCTCGCCGACGGCTGGTACCGGGGCCTGCTCGGGTTCAACGGCGGCACCCGTGACATCTACGGCGAACGCACCGGCCTCCTCGCCGAACTGCACATCGAGTACGCCGACGGATCGACCGACACCGTCACCACCGGGGACGACTGGCGCTGGAGCCCAGGACCCGTCCTCGCCGCCGGACTGTACGAGGGTGAGGAGTACGACGCCCGCCGCGAGCAAGTCGGCTTCAGCGAGCCCGACTTCGACGCCACGGGCTGGCAGCCGGTCGACGTCCTGGACTTCGACACCTCCGTCCTCTTCCCGGCCGACAGCCCGCCGGTGCGCCGCACCCAACTCCTCGCGCCCGTCGCGGTCACCACTTCACCCAGCGGCCGGACGATCCTCGACTTCGGCCAGAACCTCGTCGGCCGGCTGCGCCTCCGCGTCCGGGGCGAGGCGGGACGCACCCTCACCCTCCGGCACGCCGAAGTCCTCGACCAGCAAGGCGAGTTGTGCACGCGCCCGCTGCGGCACGCCACCGCCACCGACCGCTACACCCTGCGCGGCGACCCGGCGGGGGAGGAGTGGGAACCCCGCTTCACCTTCCACGGTTTCCGCTACGCCGAGGTGGACGGCCTGCCCGGCGCCCTCGACCCCGATGACATCACCGCCGTGGTGCTGCACAGCGACCTGCGTCGTACAGGCTGGTTCTCCTGCTCCGAAGAGTCCCTCAACCGCCTGCACGAGAACGTCACTTGGGGCATGCGCGGCAACTTCGTCGACGTGCCCACCGACTGCCCGCAGCGCGACGAACGGCTCGGCTGGACCGGCGACGTCCAGGTCTTCGCCCCCACGGCCGCCTTCCTCTACGACGTCCGCGACTTCCTGCGCTCCTGGCTGCGCGACCTGGCCGCCGACCAGGGCGACGACGAACGCGGCGTCCCGCCCGTGTTCAGCCCCGACATCCCGGTGCGCATCCCCGTACCGGTCCCGCCCGGCAACCCGCCGATGGCCGGCTGGTGCGACGCGGCCGTCATCGTCCCCTGGGTGCTGTACGAGCGGCACGGGGACACCGACGTGCTGCGCGCCCAGTACGCCTCCATGCGTGCCTGGGTCGACGCCGTCGACCGCATCGCCGGGCCCGGCCACGTCTGGGGCGAGGGCTTCCAGTTCGGCGACTGGCTGGACCCGACCGCCCCGGCCGACGACCCCGGCCGGGCCATGACCTCGTCCGTCCTCGTCGCCACCGCGTACTTCGCGCACTCGGCGAGGCTGCTGGCCAGGACTGCCGAGGTCCTGGGGGAGAAGGGGGATGCCGCGCGGTACCACGAGCTGGCCGACGCCGTCCGCGCCGCCTTCCTCGACCGCTTCCACGCCGGTGGCGGGCGTCTGACGGACGAGACCCAGACCGCCTACGCCCTCGCCCTGTGTTTCCGCCTGCTCGACGACGACTCCGAGCGCGCGGCCGCCGGACAGCGCCTCGCGGACCTCGTCGCCGCGCGCGGACACCGCGTCGGCACCGGCTTCCTCGGCACACCCCTCGTGTGCGACGCGCTCACCGATACCGGTCAACTGGACGCCGCGTACGGCTTGTTGACGCAGCGGGCGTGCCCGTCGTGGCTGTACCAGGTCGACATGGGTGCCACCACCGTGTGGGAACGCTGGGACAGCATGCTCCCGGACGGGGGCATCAATCCCGGCGAGATGACCTCCTTCAACCACTACGCGCTGGGCGCGGTCGCCGACTGGATCCACCGCACCGTCGCGGGCCTGGCGCCCGCCGCGCCGGGCTACCGCCGCCTCCTGATCCGGCCCCGCCCCGGCGGCGGCCTCACCTGGGCGCGCGCCGAGCACGACACACCGTACGGCCGGGCCGAGACCGGATGGGAGGTCACCGGCGCCACCCTGAGCGTCGACGTCCTCGTACCCCCGCAGGTCACCGCGGTCGTCGACCTGCCGGGCATGGCGGACGTGGAGGTCGGCCCCGGACGGCACGCCTTCCACACGCCGTGGCCCGCGCCCCAACTCCCGTAACGCAAGGAGCACTCATGACTCACACCGGCCTGCCCGACGACTTCCTGTGGGGCGTCGCCACCGCGGGACACCAGAACGAGGGCGACAACACCGCGAGCGACACCTGGTTCCTGGAACACACGACACCCTCCCTGTTCCGGGAGCCGAGTGGACCGGCGTGCCGGGGATACGAGCAGTGGGCCTCGGACCTCGACCTCGCCGCGGGACTCGGGCTCAACGCCTTCCGGTTCTCCGTCGAATGGGCCCGCGTCGAACCCGAGCGGGGTGTCGTCTCCGCCGAGGCCCTCGACCACTACGAGCGCAAGGTCGACGGGTGTCTCGAACGCGGCCTCGCACCCCTCGTCACGTTCAACCACTTCACCGGACCGCACTGGTTCGCGGCGTCCGGCTCCTGGACCGGGGCCGACGCCCCGGCCCGCTTCGCCGAGCAGTGCGACCGCGTGATGGCCCGCTTCGGCGACCGGATCGCGTACGCCGTCACCCTCAACGAACCCAACCTGGAGCAGCTGTTGCAGGCCGGCGGGAAGCTCCCGGCCGAGGCGGAGCAGCTCAAGCAGCGGATGCTTGCGGCCGCGGCGCGAGCATCCGGCACCGGCACGTACGCCAGCGCGAACGTCATCCCCGCCGACCGGCAGGACGAGTTCCAGGAGGCGTTCACCCGCGCGCACCGCGCCGCCCGCGAAGCCATCAAGGCGCGCCGCGGCGACCTGCCCGTCGGTGTGTCCATCGCCATCGCCGACGAAGTGGCCGCCCCCGGAGGCGAGGCACGCCGGGACGCCAAGCGTGCCGCCGTGTACGACCACTGGCTGCGCGAGGCATGCGACGACGACTTCATCGGTGTGCAGAACTATGAGCGCATCGTCCACGGCCCCGACGGCGAGGTCCGCGGCGAGGGGGAGGTCAACGGCATGGGCACCGTCATCGCCCCCGAATCGCTCGCCGGCGCCGTGCGCTACGCCCACGAGGCGTCCGGTGTCCCGGTCCTCGTCACGGAGCACGGCATCCAGACCCCCGACGACACCCAGCGCGCCGCCTTCGTCCCCGCCGCCATCGACGCGCTCGCGGCTGAGGTGCGGGCCGGTACGCCCGTCCTCGGCTACTGCCACTGGACGCTGATGGACAACTTCGAGTGGATCTTCGGCTACGGCGCCCAACTCGGCCTCCACGAGGTCGACCGTGACACCTTCCAGCGGCGCCCGAAGCCGAGCGCGAAGGCCTACGCGGAGGTCGTGCGCAGCCACCGGGGAGCGCTCGGAGCCACCCGGAACTGACGCCGGTCGGCCGGGCTCAGGCCGTACCGCGCCTCACCAGCCGGTGCGGCACGATCAGTTCCTGAGGCGGAACCTCGTTGCTGGGGCTGTAGATGCGGTCCGCCAGGCACTGCAAGGAACGCTCCGCGATCTGCTGCTTGTCCGGGGCGATCGTGGTCAGGGGCGGATGGCTGTAGCGGCCGTCCTCGATGTCGTCGAAGCCGACGATCGCGATGTCCTCGGGGACGCTCAGGCCGCGTTCGTGCGCCACGTGCAGGGCGCCCAGGGCGAGTTCGTCGCTGAAGGCGAACACGGCGTCGGGGGCGGTCGGCCCGTCGAGCAGTTCGGTCATGGCGCGGGCGCCGTCCGCCCGGTGCAGCGCGGTCACGGGGCGCTGCGCGTCCGGGAGTTGGGGGAGGCCGGCCCGCTCCAGGGCCCGGCCGTAGCCCTCGGCGCGCAGCAGGGCCGTCCCGTTGTGCAGGTGCGGCTGCAGGCCGATGGCGGCGATCCGGCGCCGGCCGAGGCCGATCAGGTGTGTGGTGGCCTCGTCGGCGGCCGTGACGTTGTCGACGGCGACGCGGTCGGCCGCGCCCTGCGGGCTGCGCTCGCCGAGCAGGACGAGCGGGACGGACGGTGCGGTGGCCGCGAGTTCGGCCGGGTCGAGCGCCCAGGGGCTGATGATGAGGCCGTCGACGGCGCGCCCGCCGCCCTGGGTGAGCAGGCGGCGCTCCGCGTCGGCGTCGCCCCGGGTCTGGTCTATGACCACGGTCCAGGAGCGGCGCTGGGCCTCGTCCACCAGGAGGCCCGCCAGTTCGCCGAAGTAGGGCGAGTGCAGCTCGGGGATGGCCAGGCCGATGATCCCGGTGCGGCCGGCGCGCAGACTGCGGGCGGCGAGGTTGGGCCGGTAGCCGAGCTCGTCGATCGCCTCCTGGACGCGCCGTCGGGTCTCCGCCGCCACCGAGGCGGATCCACTGACCACATTGGACACGGTGCGCGTGGAGACGCCCGCCCGGGCGGCCACGTCCTTCAGACGACTGCTCACCCGGTCATCCTTTCATGCGGCGCCCCCGGAAAACTGCTGCCCCGAGGGTATTGCAACGTTGCATTCATCGATGCAATCTAGTGGCGGAACTTCCGCTTGCAAGGAGGCAAGGATGACTGTGTCCGCATTCCCCGGCGTCAGCCCCGCCGATCAGGACGTCGACGTGACGCGGGACGTGGCGAACCTGTACGGGGACGGCATCACGGCGCGGAAGGGCGCCTTCACCACCGAGTGGGCCGACCGGATGCGCGAGGACATCGAGGCCGCGTACGAGGAGGCGCGCTCCCGGCCGGGCGGCGCCGTGGGCCGCGGCCCGAACCGCTACTACGTGGAGATCCACCCCGAGCAGCTGCGCGGCTTCGTCGACCTCGTCGACCACCCGTGGGTGCGGTCGGTGGCCACCGCGGTCCTCGGCCCGGACTACCGCATCGTCGAACTCGGCTTCGACGTACCGCTCGAAGGCGCCGTGAACCAGCCCTGGCACCGCGACTTCCCCATCCCCGACGAGACGCGGAACGAGCGTCGGCTGACCTCGCTCGCCTTCAACGTCACCGCCGTCGACACCGCAGAGGACATGGGCCCCTTCGAGATCGCGCCCGGCACCCAGTGGGACGACGAACCCGACTTCGAGCACGGCATGTTCCCGCCCCGCGAGCGCTACGGCCGCTACGAGGAGCGCGCGGTGCGCAAGTACCCGCAGCGCGGCGACATCTCGGCCCGTACCGCACTGACCATCCACCGCGGCACCAAGAACGAGTCGGCCAAGGCGCGGCCCGTCCTGATCCTCGGCCTCGACGGCCCGGAGGCGAACAACGGCGACCGGCACGACACCGCCGTCACCCGCACCTTCTGGGACTCGCTGCCCGAGCGGGTGCGCCGCCACCTGGACTGCCCGGTCGTCGACGAGCTGACGCCCGTCACCCAGAAGCACACCATCGAGGGTCTGGTCATGGGCGATGCCTGAGGCGGCCACGGAGGCCGACCGCCCCGCGGGTGGCGGACGCACCCCGGTGCTGGTCTACGCCGTCGCCGCCGTCTCGGCACTGGGCGGCCTGCTCTTCGGCTACGACACCGGCATCATCTCCGGCGCCCTGCTCCACCTCCGCGAGGACCTCGACCTCTCCTCCCGCGAGCAGGAGATCGTCGTCAGCGTGATCCTGCTCGGTGCGATGGTCGGCGCCCTGATCTCGGGGCGCGCGGCGGTACGGCACGGCCGGCGCAAGGTGGTGGCGACGGTCGCGGTGATCTTCGCCGTCGGAGCCGTCGCCGCCGCGCTCGCCCCCGATGTGTCGACGCTGATCGCCGCGCGCTTCGTGCTCGGGCTCGCGGTGGGCGGCGCGTCCAACATGGTGCCCGTCTACATCGCCGAACTGGCGCCGGCGGCCGTACGCGGCCGGCTCATGGTGCTGTTCCAGCTGATGGTCGCCATCGGACAGCTCATCGCGTACCTGTGCGGCTGGGCCCTGGCGGGCAGCGGCGGCTGGCGGGTCATGTTCGCCCTCGCCGTCATCCCCGCACTGGCACTGGCCGTCGGCATGCTGCCACTGCCGGAGAGCCCGCGCTGGCTCATCGAGCAGGGCAGGACCGACGACGCGGAACGCACCCTGCGACGACTGCGGCCCGCGGGCGCGGACGTGGTCGCGGAAGCGGCCGAGATCGCCGCGGTGTCGAACAACGCCCCTGCGGGCGGCGGCAGTTGGCGACAGCTGCGGCAGCGGTGGCTGCGCCCGGCCCTCCTGATCGCCCTCGGCATCGCGGCCTTCTCCCAGCTCACCGGGATCAACGCCATCGTCTACTACGCCCCGACCATCCTGGACGACGCGGGCTTCGGTGACTCGGTGGCGCTGCTCACCGGCATCGGCATCGGCGCGATGCTCGTCGTGGCGGGCATCGTCGGTGCCATCGCGGTCGACAAGGCCGGACGGCGCCGCACGATGCTGTGGTTCCTGCCGGGCTCCGCGCTCGCCATGGTGGTGCTCGCGGCGGCCTTCGCGACCTCCTCCGGATCGGCCGCGCAGCGCTGGACCGTGATCATCTCCCTGTTCGCATACATCCTGTTCAACGGGGTGGGCATGCAGGCCGTCGTCTGGCTCATCGGCCCGGAGATCCTGCCGCTGAGCGTGCGCGGCCCGGCCACCCTGTCGGTGTGGGGCTTCGACCTCCTCATCGCCATGACCGCGCTGACGGCCATCAACACCGTCGGCCGCTCCGGAACCTTCCTGTTCTACGCGCTGATGAACGTGGCCTGCATCGTCTTCGTCGTACTGAAGGTCCCGGAGACGAAGGGCCGCAGCCTGGAGCGCATCGAGCAGGCGCTGCACAGCCCGCTGCCCTTCCGCCGGGCACTGGACGACGACGGTCAGGGGCTGCCCGAGGCCTCGGACAGCCGCGCCGGCGCGACGGTGTGAGCGTCCGGTGTCCCCGCTCGCAGCGCGTCGGAGATGGACTTGGCGCCGCCGTGGGCGGTGTATCCACCGTCCACGGGGATCTCGGCTCCGGTGATGAACGACGCGTCGTCCGACAGCAGGAACGTCACGAGCGGGGTGATCTCGTCGACCGTGCCCGTGCGACCCAGCGGGGTCTCGCGCAGGTTGCTCTCGCGGAAGGCGGGCGCGGCCGACGCGGTCATCTCCGTCTCGATGAAGCCCGGGTGGACCGTGTTGACGCGGATGCCGCGCGGGCCGAGTTCGAGCGCCGCCGTCTGTGACAGGCCGCGCAGCGCCCACTTGCTGGCCGTGTACGCGACCGGGTAGTGGGCGGTCAGCGCGGCGGACGAGCCGACGTTGACGATCGAGGCACCGGGCGGCATCAGCGGCGTGAGGTGCTGGATGCCGAGGAGCGGCCCGGTGACGTTCACGGCGTGCACGCGGGCGAAGTCCTCGGCGCGCACCTCGTCGAGGCGGGCACGCCAGGTGATGCCCGCGTTGTTGACCAGGCCGTGGATGTGACCGTACGACTCCCGTAGTTCCGCGGCGAGTTGGGCCCACTGCGTCTCGTCGGTGACGTCGAGCGGGCGGATCCCCGGCCCTTCGGTGACGTCGGTGGCGATGACGTGGGCGCCCTCGCGGGCGAGGGCCGTGGCCTCGGCGGCGCCCTGGCCGCGGGCCGCGCCGGTGACGACCACGACCCTGCCCGCCAGGCGCTCCGTGGTCACGGGCGTTCCCGCGTGCGGCGGCGGCCGGCCGGGAGCGGCACCGGGGCCGCGCCCTCGACGACGGTGTTGGTGAGGGCGCCGACGGCCTCGACCGTGAGGGTGACGGTGTCGCCGGGCTTCAGCGGCGGCGGGGTCTGTTCGCCGCGACGGCCCCACAGTTCGGCGAGGCAGCCGCCGTTGCCGCAGGTGCCGGAGCCGAGGATGTCGCCGGGGCGGACGACCGTGCCGCGCGAGGCGTAGGCGACCATCTCCTCGAAGGTCCAACTCATGTTGGAGAGCAGGTCCTTGCCGATCGTCTCGCCGTTGACCTCGGCCGTCAGCGCCAGGCGCAGCAGACCGTCCGCGTCCCGGTACGGCTCCAGCTCGTCGGCGGTGACCAGATACGGGCCGAGCGTGGTCGCGGTGTCCTTGCCCTTGCAGGGGCCGAGGCCGACCTTCATCTCGGCGGACTGGAGGTCGCGGGCCGACCAGTCGTTGAAGACCGTGTAGCCGATGATGTGCTCGCGGGCCTCTTCGGGGGTGAGGTCACGTCCCTCGCGGCCGACGACGGCGGCGACCTCGAGCTCGTAGTCGAGGACGGTCGAGCCGGGCGGCATCGGGATGTCCTCGCCCGGCCCGTACACGGCGTACGGGTTGGTGAAGTAGAAGGTCGGCGCCGCGTACCACTGCTCGGGTACGCCGGCGACACCGTCCACGGCCTTGCGCACACCTTCGACGTGTTCCTCGAAGGCCACGAAGTCCCGTACGGAGGAAGGCTGGAGAGGCGGAAGGAGCCGCACCTCGGAGACCTGCGGGCCGGGCGCTCCGGCGAGCGCGGCGGTACCGGCGTTGAGGAGGACCGGCAGGCCGCCCGAGGAGTGGATCAGGTCGGCGAGGGAGGTCACGCCGGGCACCGGATACAGGGTGTCGTCCTCCGTGACGACGGCGACGCCGGTGCGCTGTTGGTGTTCGTAGGTGGCGAATCGCATGTGAGCTCCTGGCGGACCGGGGGCGCGGCGGGCGTGTCAGGGCATGGACAGGGCGCCGCCGCGCCCCCGGAAAACGGGTGGGATCAGACCGGCGGGGCGACGAACACGCCGCGGTCGGGGTCGTTGAACGACTCCTTGGCGATCAGCTCGTTCATCGCGTTCGCGGTGCCCCACTGGTCGGTGACCTCGGGCTTCGAGAAGTCGTAGACGTGCGGGTGCCAGGTGTCCTCGTCGAGCTCCTCCAACTCCGTCGTGTACTCGACGGTGTTGCCGTGCGGGTCGAGGAAGTAGGTGAACGTGTTGTCACCCGCCATGTGCCGGCCGGGACCCCAGATCTTCTTGAACCCGGCGCGCATCACACGCCCCGATCCGCGCATGTACTCGTCCAGGCCGCGCATCTCGAAGGAGACGTGGTGCAGCGCGGTGTGCGGGCCCTGCGCGATCGCCATCGAATGGTGCTGGTTGGAGATCCGCATGAAGTGCATGACCTCGCCCATGTGCGGCGAGGACAGGGTGTCGGAGAGCGCGAAGCCGAGGTGGCGCTCGTACCACTCCCGGGTCTTGTTCAGGTCCGGGGAGTTGAGGACGACGTGGGAGAGCTTGACCGGGATGGCCTCCTTCTCCTCGATCTTGCGGTGCTGCCGGGCCTCGACGTCGGCGGAGACCTCGATGGTGCGCCCGTCGACGTCGAAGAAGCGGAAGCCGTAGCCGCCGCCGGGGGTGTCGACCTTGCCCGGCTGCGAGATCAACTGCACGCCACCGGCGAGGAGTTGCTCGGCGAGCGTGTCCACGTCCGCCGGGCTGGCGGCTCCGTAGGAGACGAGGTCGAGGCGCTTCTCCTCGGCCTCGCGCAGGCGCACCACGTACTGCTCGGGGGAGCCCTCGGCGGCCAGGAAGGAGATGCCGGAGTCCTCGGCGACCTTGGACAGGCCCCAGACACCGGAGTAGAAGTCGAGCTGCTTGTCGTAGTCGGGCACGGCGAGGTCGACGTGCCGCAGGTGGGTGAGCAGACGGTTGCTCATGGGGTCAGTCCTTCCAGAGACGGAGGAGGGCGGCCGCGGTGCCGCCGCGTACGGCACGGAGATCGGCGTCGGACAGGTCCGCCGCGCGCAGCGCGCCGACCGGGTCGTCGGCGCCCATGTCGAAGGGGAAGTCGGAGCCGAGCAGCACCCGGTCCGCGCCCGCGACGCGCACCAACTCCCGCAGTACGTACGGGTCGTGGACGAGCGAGTCGAAGTACAGGCGGCGCAGGTACGTGCTCGGTTCCTGCGCGCACTCCTGGGCGTCGGCGCGCGCCCGCCACGCGTGGTCGGCGCGGCCGATGTGGGTGGGGAGATAGCCGCCGCCGTGCGCCGCGATGATCCGCAGGCCGGGATGGCGGTCGAGGACACCGGAGAAGATCAGGTGCGAGAGCGCGACGGCGTTCTCGGTGGGCTGGCCCACGGAGTTGGACAGGTACCACTGGTCGAGGCGCTCGTCGAGCGTGCAGCCGAAGGGGTGCAGAAAGACGAGCGCGCCCGTCTCCTCGGCCCGTGCCCACAGCGGTTCGTACGCCGGGTCGGACAGCTCGCGGCCCGGCGCGTGGCTGGAGATCTCGACGCCGAGCAGCCCCTGTTCGAGGGCGTGGTCGAGCGCGCGCACCGCCAGATCGGGGTGCTGGAGTGGTACGAGGCCGAGACCACGCAGCCGGTCCGGCGCGGCCGAACAGTGCGCGGCCGTCGCCTCGTTGGCGAGCCGGTACACCTTCTCCGCGGTCGCCTCGTCGGCCCAGTAGTGGTAGTGCGACGGGGACGGGCTGACCAGCTGGACGTCCACGCCCTGGGTGTCCATCGCGGCCAGCCGGGCGGACACATCGGTGAGCCGGGCGAACCGCTCACCGATCATCCGGCCGCTGACCTTGAGGGCGTCGGGACCGTTGCGCCGGGCGTCCAGGGCCTTCGCCTCGGCGTGGCCGGGCAGGCCGTCCACCAGTGCCTCGATCTCGGGCAGGAGGACGTGGGCGTGCACGTCCACGGTCGGCGTGGGGGTGGTGGTCACGTCGGTCACGGCAGCTCCCGCAGCATCGTCATCGTGCGTCCCATCAGTCCGGGCACATCCGCGTCGCGGACCCCGTCCAGCTGCCACTGGCCGAGCTGGACGGACGCCTCCACGACCGGGCGCACACGGGTGATGCGCCGCTCGTAGTACGCCTGGAACAGCGCGTCGTCCCAGGTGTCGGCAGCGGTGAGCATCTGGGTGAGCACCCAGGCGTCCTCCATCGACAGGGCGGCGCCCTGCGCGAGGGTGGGCGGACAGCAGTGCGCGGCGTCGCCGACCAGGACGACCCGGCCGCGGTGCCAGGAGCCCTCGACCAGCATCCGGTCGAACCACGTGTAGTTGACCTGTGCCGGGTCGGTGATGTGTCCGGTGATCTCCGGCCAGTGGCCGCCGTAGTGCTTCGCGAGCGAGCGCATCTCGTCGGCGTAGGAGTCCGCCGGGATGGTGCCCCGGTCGCGGTTGGCCTCGACGACGTACGCGTAGATGGTGGACTCGCTGGTCGGGCAGTAGCCGGCGATGTAGGCGGGGCCGCCGTAGGCGAGGTCGGTGCGGGTCAGGCCGGACGGGCGCGGGGTGGCGACGCGCCAGATGGCCATGCCGGTGGGCTCGGGCCGGTCGGTGATGCCGATCGCGGCGCGGGTGGCGGAACCCATGCCGTCGGCGGCGATCACCAGGTCGTAGCGGCCGTGGGTGCCGTCGCTGAAGCGCACGGAGACACCGGTGTCGTCCTGGTCGAGGGACTCGGCGCGGACGCCGAGCCGGACGGTGGCGCCGCTGGCGCGGACCGCGTCGATCAGGATCCGCTGGAGCTGCGGGCGCTGCATGCCGACGGTGGCGGGCAGCTCGTCGCCGCCGGTGCGCAGGTCCTCGCTGACGTGCAGGACGGTGCCGTCGGGGGCGGTGATACCGACCGCGTCGAAGCCGTAGCCGGACCGCTCCACCTGCTCCCACACACCGAGTTCGCGCAGCACGCGCAGCGCGTTGCCCTGGAGGGTGATGCCGGATCCCGCGGTGGCGTTCCAGTCGTCCTTGGCCTCGATCAGATCGACCGCGATCCCGGCGCGGCGCAGCAGGATCGTCGCGGCGTTGCCGGCCGCGCCGCCGCCGACGACGAGGACCGAGCGGGGGCTGCTGGGGGTACTGCTCATGGATAACTCCTGTGTTCCGTCGGCTACTTGACGGCTACGGGGTTGACCGGGGAGCCGACGGCGCCGGTGATGGGCAGGGGAGCGGCGGTGAGCCAGAACTCGTAGGTGCCGTCCGCCGCGCAGTCCGCGGCGAGCGCGTCCGGGTCCCACATCTCGCCGATCAGCAGGCCCATGTTGGGGATGGCGACCTGGTGCAGCGGCTGGAAGGCGTGCTCGAACTCGTTGGGCCGCACCTCGAAGCCCCAGGTGTCGGTGGCGATCGCGGCGATCTCGGTGCGGTGCAGCCAGCCGGCCGAGGTGAAGGACAGGCCGGGGGCCGGGCCGCCCGCGTAGTCGCCCCAGCCCTCGCGGCGGGCGCGGGCCAGCTGCCCGGTGCGCACGACGACGATGTCGCCGCGGCCGACGTTCACGCCGTGGGCCTCGGCGGTCGCCGCCAGGTGCTCCTCGGTGATCGCGAACGCGTCGGGCAGTTCGCCGTCGGTGCCAATGACCCGGCCGACGTCGAGCAGGACGCCGCGCCCGGCCACGTACGGGGCCATGTGCTCGATGCCGGTGAACAGGTCGCCGTCGGAGGTGACGACCTTCTCGGCGGCGCGGCCGTTCCACGCCTTGCCGTGGTCGAAGATGTGGCCCAGGCCGTCCCACTGCGTGGAGCACTGGAGCGGCATGGCGATCACGTCGTCGGCGCCGCCCATGCCGTGCGGGAAGCCCTGGTTGGCGAGGGCCGCGTCGGTGCCGGTGTCGAGCATGGTGTGTACCGGGTTGGTGCGGCGCCGCCAGCCCTTTTGCGGGCCGTTCATGTCGAAGCTCTGGGCGAGCGAGAAGCTGACACCCCGTCGCACGAGCGCGGCACCCTCGCGGCGCTTGGCCTCGTCCAGGAAGTTCAGCGTGCCGAGCCGGTCGTCCTCGCCCCAACGGCCCCAGTTCGAGTACGCCTTGGCGGCGCGGGCCACCGCACCCTCCGGGTCGGTGCGGTCCAAGGACGCCGGCGTCTGCTCGGGGCTCACTCGGTCACCTCCGCCACACAACGGGTGCGCTGCGCGCCGAGCCCGGTGATGGAGCCGTCCATGACGTCGCCGTCGCGCAGCAGCCGGCCCCAGTGCATACCGTTACCGGCGGGGGAGCCGGTCAACACCAGGTCACCGGGCAGAAGTTGGGCGCTCTGCGAGGCGTACGACACCATGCGGGCCACGTTGAAGATCATGTCCTTGGTGGACTCGTCCTGCATGGTCTCGCCGTTGAGCTTCAGCGTGAGCTGCAGATCACCCGGGTCCGTGACCGATTCGGTGGGCACGATCCACGGGCCGAGCGGGGTGAAACCGGGCGCGTTCTTGCTGCGCAGCCAGTCGGTGCCGATCTGCGGCATGTCCCGGCGGAAGACGGTGGCACGGTCGGTGAGGTCGTTGGCGATCGTGTATCCGGCGACGTACTCCAGCGCCTCCTCGACGGAGACGCCGTGGGCAGGCCTGCCGATCACGGCCGCCAACTCCAGCTCCCAGTCCGGCTTCCCGGCCCAGGACGGCAGCACCACATCGTCGTAAGGACCGGTGATCGCGCTCGGCAGCCCGATGAAGACGTACGGCAGGTCCTCCGTGGCGCGCCGGTCCATGATCTCCGCCGCCTCGGCGCGCCGCACGTCCTCCGGCCGGTCGTCGCCCGGCGCCTTGTGCGCGACGTGCAGATCGATCACGTGCTGGCGGTAGTTGGCGCCGGACTGGAACACCTGGCGCGGCTCGACCGGCGCGTGCACCGAGAAGTCCGCGAGCGGCTTCCGCGCGACGGTGCTGTCTTCGGCCAGGAAGCGCAGTCGCGGCAGCACCGCGGCCCAGTCCTCCAGCAGCCGACGGGTCGTCAGCCGGTCGTCGTCCAGGGCGATACGCAGGTCAACGACCAGCTCGTCGGGGGTGACCAGGGCGGGGAACTCCGGTCCGCCGGCAGGCGAGATGGTCGCGAGCGCGAAGGGGCCGGCGAACGGTGCGGATGCGGGAGCGGGTTTCACGAACATGTCCTCCTGATTGCGGTGGTACTAATCTGGACCCGCCACCGGTGATCAGGGAAATAGATTCTGTGGATAAGAACTATCCGCCGGGTAGATTCTCCCTGGTCAGCGCCGTCCGACCCCGACCCCGACGCCGTACAGCAAGGGAAAGCCCGTGAATCTGGCCCGCCTGGACCTCAACCTCGTCGTCGCCCTGCGGGCTTTGCTGGAAGAGCGCAACGTCACGCGCGCCGGACACCGCGTCGGGCTGAGCCAGCCCGCGATGAGCGCCGCGCTCTCCCGGCTGCGCCGCCACTTCGACGACGACCTGCTGGCCCGGGTCGGGGGCCACTACGAGCTGACCGCGCTCGGCCAGGTGCTGCTCGACCGCACCTCCACCGCCTACGACGTGCTGGAGCGCCTCTTCGCCAGCCAGGCCACCTTCGACCCCACGCAGGAGGACCGCGAGTTCACGCTCGTCGCCTCCGACTACGCCGTCTCCGTGTTCGGCACCGCCCTCGCCCGCCACCTCCACGAGGAGGCCCCCGGTATCCGGCTGCGCTTCACGCAGACCCCGTCCACCGTCGTCGAGGACACGGCGACGCTGCTCAGCACCGTCGACGGACTGCTCATGCCGCACGGTGTCATCAGCGACTTCCCCGCCACGGACCTCTACGACGACCGGTGGGTCTTCCTGGTCGCCGACGACCATCCGACTGTGGGGGACCGGATCACCCGGCAGGACCTCGCGGACCTGCCCTGGGTCACCTATCAGCGCACCTACGACGCCCCGGCAGTGCGCCAGCTCGGCATGCTCGGCGTCGAGCCGCACGTCGAGGTCTCCGTCGACAGCTTCCAACTGCTGCCGCTCCTTGTGGCCGGCACCCGGCGCATCGCCCTCGTCCAGGCCCGGCTCGCCCGCCTGCTCGCGCCGATCGCCCCGGTCCGGGTCATGGAACCTCCCTACGAGGCGGTCTCCCTGCAGGAGGCCCTGTGGTGGCATCCCGTGCACACGCACGACGCCGCCCACATCTGGCTGCGGGAGACCGCCGCGCGGGTCGGGGCCGGGCTGCCCCGGTCACAGGACGGTCCGCCGCTCAACGGCACGAAATGAACCGGGAGTTGGGAGGAGCCACCCGATGAAGCCGCCCCACCGCGAGTCCGTCCTCTCCCGTGCCGCACGCATCCTGGGGGCCTTCAGCCAGGACGAACCGGCGCTGACCGTCTCCGAGATCGCCCGCCGCACCGGCCTGCACGTCGCCACCGCCTCCCGCCTCGTGGGCGAGCTGGTCGGACACGGATTCCTGAGCCGCGACGAGGACCGCCGCGTACGGATCGGGGTCCGGCTCTGGGAGCTCGTCGTCCGCGCCTCGCCCACACTGTCCCTGCGCGACGCGGCGATGCCGTTCATGGAGGGCGTGCACGACGTAGTCGGCCACCACGTCCAACTCGCCGTCCTGGACAGCGAAGAAGTGCTGTTCCTCGAACGCCTCTCGGCCCCGCGCTCGGTCATCAACTACACCCGCATCGCCGGACGGCTCCCGCTGCACGCCTCCTCCAGCGGCCTGGTGCTGCTCGCCCACGGACCGGCCGCCCTCAAGGACCGCGTGCTCGCCGGCGAACTCGCCGCCTACACCGCCGCCACCCCGGCCACCCCCGCCCTACTGCGGGCCGTCCTGGCCGAGGTGCGTCGGCAGGGCTACGCCTACTGCCCCGGCTACGTCCACGAGGACGCCCTCGGGATCGCCGCCCCGGTGCGCGGCGCCGACGGCACGGTGGCGGCCGCGCTGTCGGTCATCGTCCCCAACGACCAGAGCGCACAGGCGGTCGTGCCCGTCGTCCGTACGGCCGCCCGTGGTGTGTCGCGCGCGCTCGAAGCGGCCGCCGCCGCACCCGGTACACCTGATGCGTGACGGACGTACGAAGGTCGGGTGACAGCGGCACGAAATCCGTCTCTCACTGGATGAGAAGGCCGTCGCGGTGTGACCGCCGCCACGCGCATCCTGCCTGCAATCCACAGACGGGAGGCGACGACGTGGTCGCACACCACCTGCTGCCTGAGATTGCCCGCCCCACCCCGGCCCTGACCCTGCGGGTACGCGCCAAGGACACCGTCGCGGACGGCGTCGTGTCCCTCACGCTGGAGCGCCCGGACGGCACCCGGCTCCCGGACTGGACCCCCGGGGCCCATATCGACCTGGTGCTCGCGGACGGGACGACCCGCCAGTACTCCCTGTGCGGCGACCGCTGGGACCCGTACACCTACCGCGTCGCCGTGCTGCGCGAGACCGCCGGGCGCGGGGGATCGGCGTATGTGCACGACCGCCTGGCGGCCGGTGACCCGGTCGGCGTCGGCGGCCCGCACAACCACTTCCCGCTGGCACCCGCCGACCGCTACCTCTTCATCGCGGGCGGCATCGGCATCACCCCGCTGCTGCCGATGATCCACCAGGCTCAACTGATGGGCATCGAATGGCAGTTGCTGTACGGGGGTCGCACCCGGGCGTCGATGGCGTTCCGCGACCACCTCGTGGACGCGTACGGCGAGCGCGTGCACCTGTGCCCGCAGGATGAGTACGGGCTGCTCGACCTGGACGCCTGGCTGAGCCGGCCGGAACCCGGCACGAAGGTGTACTGCTGCGGGCCGGCCCCGCTCCTGGCCGCCGTCGAGTCCGCCTGCGCCGACTGGCCGCCGCACAGCCTGCGCACGGAACGCTTCACCGCGGCCGCCCCGGCCGAGCCCGTCCGCCAGACCCCCTTCGATGTGGAACTGCGCCGCACCGGCCGCACGATCACCGTCCCACCGGACCTCTCCGTGCTGCATGCCGTACGCCGCGCGGGAGTCGAGGTGCTGTCCTCCTGCGAGCAGGGCACCTGCGGCACCTGCCTGGTGCCGGTGCTCACGGGAACGCCCGACCACCGGGACGCGGTCCTCGCCGAGCACGAACGCGCGGCGGGGGACTGCCTGTTGCCCTGCGTGTCCCGCTCGCGCTCCGACCGGCTCGTCCTCGACCTCTGAGATCTCTGAGACCTCTCAGACCTCTCAGACTTCTGCGATCTCTGAGACCACCGGACCTCTGAGACTTCCGGACCTCCGGACCTCTGAACATCACCCGGGCTGACCGACCGAATCGCATTCATGGAGCCGCCATGTCCGCAACAGCCGCCGCCCCCGTGCCCGTGCCCGTGCCGACCACCGACGTCGACCCCTTCGCCGCCGAGCACCTCGCCGACCCCGGCCCCCTGCACCGGGACCTACGTGCCGCGGGCCCTGTCGTCCACTTGGCCCGCTACGACGTACACGCCCTGGCCCGCTACGAAGAGGTGCACACCGCCCTCGTCGACTGGCAGACCTTCCAGTCCGGCGCCGGCGTGGGCCTCGCCAACTTCCGCCACGAGAAGCCCTGGCGGCCGCCGAGCCTCCTCCTGGAAGCAGACCCGCCCCACCACGACGCCCCGCGCCGCGTGCTGAGCGAGATCCTCTCCCCGCTCGCCCTGCGCCGGCTGCGCGAGTCCTGGCAGAGCGTCGCCGACGACCTCGTCGACACCGTACTGGCCACCCAGGGAACGGAGTTCGACGCCTTCGAGGCGCTGGCCACGGCCTTCCCGCTGCGGGTCTTCCCGGACGCCGTGGGCCTGGGTCCCGACGGCAGGGAGAACCTGCTGCCCTACGGCAACATGGCGTTCAACGCCTTCGGCCCGCGCAACGAGCTCGTGCGCGCCGACGCGGACCGGATGGCCGGTCTCTCTGCCTGGGTGAACGACCAGTGCGCCCGCGAGGCGTTGAGCGAGGACGGCTTCGGCGCCCGCATCTGGGCGGCCGCCGACCGTGGTGACCTCACCCCTGCGCAAGCACCTCTGGTGGTGCGCTCCCTGCTCACGGCGGGCGTCGACACGACGGTGCACGGCCTGGCCGCCTCCCTGTACGCCTTCGCCACGCACCCCGACGAGTGGCAACGACTGCGCGAGCGGCCGCAGTTGGCGCGCGTCGCGTTCGACGAGGCGGTGCGCTGGGAGTCGCCCGTGCAGACCTTCTTCCGCACCGCGACCACCGACGTCGAGATCGCCGGGGCCACCGTCCCGGAGGGTGGAAAGATCCTCATGTTCCTCGGCGCCGCCAACCGCGACCCGCGCCGCTGGACCGACCCCGACCGCTTCGACCTCACCCGCGACCCCTCCGGCCACGTCGGCTTCGGCATGGGCCTGCACCAGTGCGTCGGCCAGCATGTGGCCCGCCTGGAGGCCGAGTGCCTGCTGACCGCCCTGGCCCACCGCGTGACACACCTGGAACTCGCGGCGCCGCCACGCCGCCACCTCAACAACACCCTGCGCTCCTGGGCCTCCCTCCCGGTGCGCATCCGCCGCGCGACATGACACGTCCTACTGCGGCCCGGCCTACCGCCCCTGCGGCGAAGCCGTGCTGGCGCGCAGGACCAGGCGGGGCGTCATCGTGGTGCGCAGCGCCCGGTCCCGGCGCCCCTCCACGCGCTCGATCAGCATCCGCGCGGCGGCCGCTCCCATCTCCTGCCCGGCCTGGTCGACGCTGGTCAGCTGGACGGGCGCCAGGGCGGCGAGGGCCGTGTTGTTGTAGCCGACCAGGGAGAGGTCGTCCGGGATGCGCAGGCCGAGTTCATGGGCGGCGCGGTAGAGGCCCAGGGCCGCCACGTCGGCGCCCGCCATGACGGCGGTCGGCCGGTGCTCGCCCGTCAGCAGCGTGAGGCCGGCCTTGAAGCCGCCTTCGTCGGAGTAGGCGGCGTGGTGGACCTGGATGTGCCGCTCCAGGCCATGCCGCCGCATGGCCTCCCCGTACCCGTCGGTCAGTGCGATCTCGGGGGTGCGCCGCCACTGCGCGGCCTTGTTGCCCGGTGCCGAGACCAGCGCGATGTCCCGGTGGCCGAGCCCGACGAGATGGTCGACCACGAGGCCGGCGCCGAGGTCGTCGGCGTCGGCCACCGTGTCGTGGCTGTCCGCGCCGTCGTGGTGGCCGATGACGACCGTCGGCGTCGCGGCGGCCGTGGCGAGGACCTCGGGGCGTGGTGTGCCGGGCGCGATGAGGATCAGGCCGTCCATCTGGCGGTCCGTCATGGAGCGGATGACGCGGGCCTGTTCGTCCGGTTCGAAGCCCGCCGCACCGATCAGCACCGTGTAGTCGGTGCGGCCGAGCTCCTCGCGGATGCCGTCGAGGATGTCGGCGAAGAAGGCGTTGCGTACGTTGTCGAGGAGCACGCCGATCGTGTACGTCCGCCCGCGCATGCCACGGGCCGCAGCGTGTGGCCGGTAGCCGAGCTCCGCGATCGCCGCGCCCACCTTCTCCCGCATCCCCGGGCTCACGCCGTAGGCGTTGTTGAGCACCTTGGACACGGCCGTGGTGGACACCCCGGCGTGCCGGGCGACGTCGTTGATCGTCACGCGCTTGTTCGGCCTGGGTGTCGCGGCCCCGCTCATCGTCAGTACTCCGGATCTCGCGGCGTGAAGGGTAACGATTCACAGAATGCCACACCTGCGTCCCCACGTCTCCCTCCTGAGACATCGACGTTACGGCTGAATGTCTTGACTGACACCGGAGTTGCGTGCAAGGTGATGCCCACTCGCCCATGGGGAACGTTTCACACTCCCCGCCGCGGCCGGACGGCTTCCGCTCCATGCGTCGTGCCGTGCCCGAGCTCACCTCTCCGCTTCGCTGATTCACCGACTTCTGGGAGTGAACCGTGTCTTCCCGTACCCCCGTTGCCCGCCGCATGCGCCTGGGCCTGCTCACCGCCGGTGTCGCCTCGATGTCCCTGCTCGCGACCGCCTGCGGCGGCAGCGGTGGCGGCTCCTCGGCTGCGCCGAAGGAGTTCAACTACCTGAGCGTCACCGAGAACACCACCGTCAAGACCGCTCTGAAGTCCCTGTCCAAGGGATCGTGCAGGTCCGCCCAGCAGGCGCTGCCGCTGAAGGTGGAGACGGTGCCGCAGAGCAGCCTCGACCAGAAGCTGCAGCTGCTGGCCGGGCAGAACGCGCTTCCCGTCCAGTTCGCCGCGGGCAACGCCCCGGCGCTCACGCAGCAGTTGGCGAAGTCCGGCAAGGTCGCCGACCTGGAGGTCGAGCTGAAGAAGCTCGGTGTCCTCGACCAGTTGGAGCCGGCCGCCGTCTCCACCATCAAGGCGCTGTACGGCGACAAGCTGGACGTCCTGCCGTACGAGTACAACATCGAGGGGATCTTCTACAACAAGAAGGTCTTCAAGGCGAACGGCATCGAGACACCCGGTACCTGGGACGAACTGCGCTCGGCCGCAGCCAAGTTGGAGGCCAAGGGCATCCAGCCGTTCGCCGCCTCCGGGCAGCAGGGCTGGCCGCTGACCCGCCTCATCAGCGGCTACCTCTACCGCAGCCTCGGCCCCGACGCGCTGCGGAAGGTCGCCGACGGCAAGGCGAAGCTGACCGACCCCGCCTACGTGAAGGCGGCCCAGGAGGTCGCGGACCTCGGCAAGAAGGGCTACTTCGGCAAGGGTGTCGGCTCCATCGACTACGACACCGCGATGAACCAGTTCCTGGCCGGCAAGGCCGGCATGTTCTACATGGGCAGCTGGGCCCTGGCCGCCATCTCCGACCCCAAGCAGAACAAGGTCGGCGCCGAGAACGTCGGCTTCCTGCCGTTCCCCGCCGTCTCCGGCGGCAAGGGCTCGATCGACCAGTACCCCTCCAACGTAGGACTCGGTATCGCCCTCAACGCGAAGTCCTTCGACAAGAAGACCGGGGACTGGGTCTCCTGCATCGCCAAGAACTACGGCAGCACCGCGCTCAAGGACCACGGCACCATCTCCGGCTTCAAGGTCAACAAGGAGGTGAAGGACGCCAACGAGGTCACCACGCAGGTCCGCGACACCATCGGCTCCTCGAAGCAGAACGTGCTGTGGTTCGAGGCCCTGTTCAGCACCAAGGCGACCACCGTCAGCCAGACCAACGCGGCACGCCTCGCCACCGGAAGCATGAGCCCGAAGCAGTTCATGCAGACCGTCCAGGACGCGCTCACCGCGAAGTGACCGGCCCGGCACACCGCAACGGAAGCCTCAACGGAAGCTCCAGCTGAAGCTTCAACGGAATCGAAGTGGACTCCATCCATGCACCGCGTACTCGGTGACCGCAGGGCCGTCGCGATCCTGCTCGGTCCCGCCCTCCTCGTCTACACACTGATCATGCTGGTCCCGATGGCATGGTCGCTCGGGTACTCCTTCACCAAGGGCAACAGCATCGACGGCTTCACCGGCAACGGCGTCGCCAACTTCTCCCGCCTCCTCGACGACCCGGCCGTCCATCACGCCCTGTGGTTCACCCTGAAGTACGCCGCCGTCGTCACCGTCGGCCAAGTCGTGGCGGGCTATCTGCTGGCCCTGCTCTACGTCTTCTTCCTCAAGCGCGCCTCGGCCCTGATCCGCACCCTCGTCTTCTTCCCCGTGGTGCTGCCCACCGTCGCCGTCGGCCTGCTGTTCAAGAACTTCTTCCAGGTCGCCCCGACCCCCGGCCCGGTCAACTCCCTACTGAACGCGGTGGGGTTGGACTCGATCGACTTCTTCGGCAGCTCCGGCAGCGCCTTCTGGGTCCTGATCGTGATGGACATCTGGCGTTCCATGGGCTTCTACGCGGTCCTCCTCTTCGCCGGCCTCGTCGACATCCCCGAGGAGACCCTGGAGTCCGCACGACTCGACGGCGCCACCGGCCTGCGCCTGGTGCGGCACATCGTGCTGCCGCTGTCCCTGCCGGTGCTGATGTCCTCGCTGATCTTCAGCATCAACGGCACGCTCAAGGTCTTCGACTCCATCGTCGCCCTGACCAACGGCGGGCCCGGCGACGGCACCACCCCGCTGACCCTGTACATGTTCCAGACGTCGTTCACCTACAGCGAGTACGGCTACGGCAGCACCATCGCCCTGCTGCTGACCGTGGTGTGTCTGCTGGTGAGCCTGGTCGTCTACCGCGTCTCGCGGCGCGACCTCACGGAGGGCTGAGCCATGGCTGTCCGCAATCCCGCCCGCCGCTGGTGGGTGAAGCTCGTCATCGGCGTACTGCTCGTCGTGGAGATCTACCCGCTCATCTGGATGTTCCTGACATCCCTGAAGTCCAACAGCGACTACCTGAACAACTCCACCTGGAGCCTGCCCACCACCTGGGAGTGGGGCAACTACACCGAGGCATGGACTACCGGGAACATCGGACTGTACGTCCAGAACAGCCTGCTCGCCGTCCTGCCCGCCCTGGCCCTGATCCTGCTCCTCGGCACGGCCGCCGGCTTCGCCCTGCAGGTCATGGTGTGGAAGGGTCGCAGCCTGACCCTCCTGGTCTTCCTCGCGGGCATGATGGTGCCACCGCAGATGATCCTGCTGCCCCTGTTCACCGTGTACTTCCAGACCGGCCTGTCCGGCACACTCTGGCCGCTGATCCTCACGTACACCGGGACGGGCCTGCCGCTGACCGTCTTCATGATGGCCACCTACTACCGCACCGTCCCGCGCGAACTCTTCGAGGCAGCCACCATCGACGGCGCCGGCATCCTCCGCGCCTTCTGGACGATCAGCGTGCCCATGGTGCGCAACGCCCTGCTCACCGTCGGCCTCGTGCAGTTCTTCTTCATCTGGAACGACCTGCTGATCGCGCTGACATTCACCAACAACCAGGACCTGCGCACCATCCAGGTCGGCCTGCTGAACTTCACCGGCGACTTCGGCGCCACCCAGTACGGCCCGCTCTTCGCCGCGATCTGCATCAACGTCTTCGGCACCCTCCTGATCTACCTCTTCCTCAACCAGAAGGTCATGAAGGGCCTCACCTCGGGAGCACTCAAGGGCTGACCCCCGCAGGCCCGTTGCTCCCGCGCACGTGAACGAAAGGTTCCTCCCTTGCTGCCCTCCCCGCCCTCACCGGTGTCCTTCGAACACCTCCCGGACGGCCTCGGCATCGGCACCGCCACGCCCCGCCTCTCCTGGACCCTGGCCCCCGGCTCGAACCGCCAGACCGCCTACGAACTCCAACTCTCGCGCGGTCTAGCGGAGTTGAGTACCGGCCGCATCGACAGCGACGAGCAGGTCCTCGTGGCCTGGCCGGGCGCGCCGCTTGTCTCACGCGAACGCGTCGCCGTACGGGTCCGGGTCTGGACCTCCGGCCATGACGGCCCCTCGGCCTGGAGCGAGGAACGCCCCGTGGAGGCCGGCCTGCTCGACCCCACGGACTGGCGGGCCGTACCGGTCGCCGCCGCATGGTCCGAGGACCCGGAGTCCGACCGCCAACCAGCGCTGGTCCGGAGGGACTTCACCCTCGACCGCCCCATCGCCCGCGCCCGCCTCTACGTCACCGCGCACGGCCTGTACGAGGCGGAGATCAACGGGTGCCGCGTCGGCGACGAGGCACTCGCCCCCGGCTGGACCGTCTACCCGCACCGCCTGCGCTACCGCACCCACGACGTCACCGACCACCTCACCGAAGGCGCCAACGTCATCGGCGCCTGGCTCGGCGACGGCTGGTACCGCGGCAAGTACGGCTTCGACGGCGGCACCCGCAACATCTACGGCACCGACCAGTCGCTCATCGCCCAACTGGAGGTCACGTACGACGACGGCACCACGACCGTCATCGCCACCGACGAAACATGGCGCGCGGATACTGGCCCCATCCTCACCAGCGGCCTGTACGAAGGGGAGACCTTCGACGCCCGCCTGTACCACGCGAGTTGGTCCACCCCGGCAGGCGTACACGCCGGCACCTGGGCACCAGTACGCACCGGCGAACGCGACCCCCGTTCCCTCGTCGCGCCCCTCGGCCCCCCGGTCACCTGCACCGAGGAGCTCGCCCCGGTCACCGTCACCACGACCCCCGACGGCCGCCACCTCCTCGACTTCGGACAGAACATGGTCGGCCGCCTCCGCGTGACGGCCGACGGCCCGCCCGGGACAACGATCACGCTCCGGCACGCCGAGATCCTCCAGGACGGCGAACTGGCGACCCGCCCCCTGCGCGAGGCGCACTCCACCGACACCCTGATCCTGTCCGGCGACGGCCCGCTCACCTGGGAACCCCGCTTCACTCTGCACGGCTTCCGCTACGCCGAAATCACCGGCTGGCCCGGCGAGTTGACCCCCGACATGGTCACCGCCCGCGTCCACCACACCGACATGCGGCGCACCGGCTGGTTCGAGTGCAGCGACCCGCTGGTCAACCGGCTCCACGAGAACGTCGTGTGGAGCATGCGCGGCAACTTCGTCGACCTGCCCACCGACTGCCCGCAACGCGACGAACGCCTCGGCTGGACCGGCGACATCCAGGTCTTCGCCCCCACCGCGAGCTACCTCTACGACTGCGTGGGCATGCTCGACTCCTGGCTCACCGACGTCGGCCTCGAGCAACTCCCCGACGGCACCGTCCCCTGGTACGTGCCGGTCATCCCCGGCGGCCCGATGTGGACCCCGATCCGGCCCGGCGCCGCCTGGGGCGACGTCGCCACCCTCACCCCCTGGGTGCTCTACCAGCGCTTCGGCGACCGCGAACTGCTGCGCCGGCACTACCCGACGGGCAAGGCATGGGTCGACCTGATGGAACGCCTCGCCGGGCCCGACCGGCTGTGGAACAGCGGCTTCCAGCTGGGGGACTGGCTCGACCCCGCCGCACCACCGGACGACCCGGCGGCCTCGCGCACCAACCGCTACCTCGTCGCCACCGCCCACTTCGCCCACTCCGCGCGACAACTCGCGCGAACAGCAGCCGAGTTGGGATACGAGCAGGACGCCGCACGGTACGCGGCGCTCGCCGACGAGGTGATCGCCGCCTTCCGCCGCCGCTACGTCCTGCCCACCGGCCGCATGACCAGCGACACCCCCACCGCCTACGCCGTCGCCCTCGCCTTCGACCTGCTGGCCCCGGACTGGCGCGGCCCCGCAGGAGACCACCTCGCCGCACTCGTCCTCGCCGACGAGGGACGCATCGCCACCGGCTTCGTCGGCACCCCACTGATCTGCGACGCCCTCACCGACACCGGCCATGTCGACGTCGCCTACCGCCTGCTGACCCAGACCGAATGCCCCTCCTGGCTGTACCCCGTCACCATGGGAGCCACCACCGTCTGGGAACGCTGGGACAGCCTCCGTCCCGACGGCACCCTCAACCCCGGCGGCATGACCTCCTTCAACCACTACGCCCTCGGGGCCGTCGCCGACTGGCTGCAGCGGGTCGTCGGCGGCATCGCCCAAGCGGCTCCAGGCTACCGGGAGTTGGTGTTCAGGCCGCGCCCCGGCGGCGGCATCACCTGGGCCCGCACCCGCCACGAGACGCCGTACGGGACGGCGTCGCTGGACTGGGAGGCGACCGAGGGCGGCATGACGGCGCACATCACCGTGCCCGAAGGCTGCACCGCCACCGCAGAACTCCCCGGATGCGCCCCCGTCGCGCTCGGCCCGGGGGAGCACACGCTCGACACCACCGCACTCATCTCCACCGCGGCGTGACACACCTGCTCGCGACCGCCCAACCCGTTCGGAGAGCCGCTATGAACAGACGAACGTTCCTCGGCGCCGCAACACTCACCGCCCTGTCCGCGGGCCTCGCCCCGGTCCTGACCGACGCGTTCGCCGCAGACGGGACCACCCCGGCGCAGCGCGCCGACGCGATGGTCGCCCGGATGACGGCGGCCGAGAAGGAGTCGCTCGTACGCTGCGACTTCGCCGCCCTCGCCCACCTGGGCATACCGGCCCTCACCATGGTCGACGCGTCGGCAGGCCTGCGCGGCGAGAAGGGTGTCACGGCCTTTCCCGTACCGCTGGCCCAAGCCGCCACGTTCGACAAGGAGTTGGCGGGCCGACTCGGCGCCGCCATCGGTACGGAGGGGCGCGCCAAGGGCTACAACAACCTCCTCGGCCCCACCGTCGACATCAGCCGGACCTGGCACTTCGGCCGACAGGCCGAGAGCATGGGCGAGGACCCGCTGCTCGCGGGCGAGCTGGGCGCGGCCGTCACCGTCGGCATGCAGAGCCGGAACGTGGCGGCCACCGTGAAGCACTTCGCCGCCTACACCCAGGAGGTCAACCGCTTCTTCACCGACACCAAGGTCTCCGGCCGGGCGTTGCACGAGATCTACCAGGCACCGTTCCGGCGCATCGTCGCGGCCGCCCCGGCCACCTCGGTCATGATGGCCTACCCCAAGATCAACGGCGTCTTCGCGACGCAGAGCCCGGCCCTCTTCGACGACCTGAAGAAGGGCATCGGCCTCCAGGGGCACACCGTCCCGGACTTCTGGGCCGGGGACGACCAAGTGGCCGCCGCCCGGGCGGGTATGGACCTCGCCGGTCTCGGCGGCGACGGCGTGAAGCTCAAGGCCGGCGACCTCACCGGCGGAGCGATCCCCGCCGACAGGCTGACCGACGCGGCGCGCCGCATCCTGCTCACGATGTACGCCACGGGCCTCTTCGACCACCCGCTGCCCGAGCCGGCGGACGACGTGAGCACCGACGCACACCAGGACCTCGCCCACGAGACGGCGATCGCCTCCACCGTGCTCCTGACCAACCGCTCCACCACACTTCCCCTGCCCTCAACGGTGAAGTCCCTGGCGGTGATCGGCCCGGCAGGCACCGACACCTTCACGGGTGTGTCCGGCTCGACGTACGTGGACCCCGGCACATGGGCCACCCCACTGGAGGCGATCCGCGCACGCGCCGGCGCCACGGTGAAGGTGACACACGCCCAAGGCACCAAGGGTGACGTGCCGCTGACCACGGTCCCGTCGACGGTACTGCGCACCGCATCAGGCGCGCCCGGCCTGACCGGCACCTACTACAAGGGCGGCGACGCCACGGGTACCCCGCTCACCACCCGCACGGACCCAACGGTCGACTTCACGACCGCACCCGTGGACGGACTGCCCGACGTATGGTCCGCGACCTGGACCGGAACACTCGTGCCGACCGCCACCGGCCTGCACCGCTTCTCACTCCTGCCCGCGGGAACCGCATCGCTGAAGCTCAACGGCACCACCGTCGTCTCCGGCACCCGCCACAGCCGCCGCTTCTTCCTCGGCCCCTACGACTATCCGCTGCAGGGCACCGCCGAGCTGACCGCGGGCCGCCCGGTCACCGTGGAGCTGCGCTACACCAACTCCGGTGCCGACACCGGTACATGTGGCCTCACGCTCGGCTGGCAACCCGAGTCGCAGATCCCGGCGGCGGTCGAGGCGGCCCGCGCCGCCGACGCCGCGGTCGTGTTCGTCAACCGCGTCGCCGGCGAGGACATGGACCACCTGGAGTTCGGCCTGCCCGGCGACCAGGACGAGCTCATCACGGCCGTCGCCGCGGCGAACCCGCGTACCGTCGTCGTCCTCAACACCGACGGCCCGGTCGCCATGCCCTGGCAGAACGACGTCGGGGCCGTCGTCCAGGCCTGGTACGGAGGCCGTGGCATGGGCACCGCGCTCGCCTCGGTCCTCTTCGGCGACACCGACCCGGGCGGCCGCCTCCCCGTCACCTTCCCGGCCGACGCGGGACAGGGCCCCGGCACCACGACCGCCACCTACCCCGGAACGAACGGCACGGTCACCTACGACGAAGGCGTCAACGTCGGCTACCGCTACTACGACAGCAAGGGGCAGCGCCCCCGCTTCCCCTTCGGCCACGGCCTGTCGTACACCACCTTCGCCCACGGCTCCCTCGAAGCGGCCTACGATGCCGCAGCGAAGAAGGTGACCGTCTCCGTCACCGTCACCAACACCGGTACCCGCGCGGGCACGGACGTCGTCCAGCTCTACGTGACACTGCCGGCCGCGGCGGCCGCCGAACCGCGCCGCCTCGTCGGCTTCCACAAGGTGTCCCTGGCCGCCAAGAAGTCCACGCGACTCGAACTCTCTGTACCCGTAAGCGAGTTGCAGGTGTGGAAGTCCGGGCAGTGGACTCTCGTCCCCGGCTCCTGCACGTTCGCCGTGGCGCGTTCTTCGCGGGACGTCACCGCGCAGCGGACGGTGACGGTCGGCTGACGCGGGGACGCCTGGCCGACCAACGGGCAACGGGCTACGTGTCGATGGACCTGCTTCCCGTGCCGGCACGCAAGGCCTCGCCGAACCAGGTGAACACCGGTGCCAGGCTCGGCGGGACGGGCCAGGCGTTGATCACGGACAGGAGGTGCCAGTAGCGCTCCGCGCGGGGGTCGCCGGCCGTCTCCAGGCGCGTCAGCAACCAGGTCCGCAGGTCCGCGTCGTCCGCGCGGCCGAAGGTCTCGGCGTAGCGGGCGGTCAGATCGTCGACGATGGGCGCGGCTTCGGGGGAGGCCGGGTCGATGCCGGAGGCGAGAGCCTGGCCGGCCCGGTCGCGGACGGCTTCGGTCAGGTCGTGGTGCAGGCCCGTGGTGTCGCCCTGGGCACGTTCACTCGCCTGATACTCGGCCATCCGCCGCACGGCGGCACGGAAGTCGGGGTCCTGGGTGAGCTCGGCGAGTTCCGCCCAGGCCTCGACCTGCTCGGGTTCAGGGTCGTCCGGCAGCTCGGGCATGGCCGAGCGCATCATGGCCACGAACTCGGGATTGGCTTCGAGGCCGCCGAAGGTGTCATCGATGAAGTCGGTGACGAGGCGTCTGCGCTCGTCTTCCGAGAGTTTCGCGAGCTTGTGCATGAGGTCCATCTCCTTGGGAGTAGAGCCCCGTCGGGCCACCGCCCGAAGCACCGCGCGCCGCAAACGAAGGGTGCGGATCTGCACGTCCAGTGCGTCGGCGTGGGTCGCCGCGATCTCGGGCACCGAGATCTCCCGGTCCAGAACCCGCCGGATGGCGGCGAGTTCGAGGCCCAGGTCGCGAAGGGTGCGCACCAGATCCAGCCGCGTGAGCGCGTGGATGTCGTAGAGCCGGTAGCCTGCCGGGCTGCGGTCGGTCGACGGCACGATCCCGCTGTCGGAGTAGAAGCGAATGGTCTTGACCGTCAGTCCGGTCCTGCGGGCCAGCGCCCCGATCGTGAAGAGTCCGTCGCCTTCCATGCCCCCACCCTCGTGTCTCCCCTTGCGGGAGACTCAAGTACATCTTCGCGCGGCGAGGCCGGCGGCCGAGGCGGTGTCAATTCGTGTGGGGTGACGATCTGGGCGTCGAGGCGGCCGGCGCAGTCATGTCGAGCAGGAGCAGGGCGTCGTGGTCGGGGGTGCCGGGTTCCGCGGTGTAGACCCCGATGCGTTGGCCCGGGGTGCCTTCGATGTGCAGGGACTGCGAGGTGAGGGTGACGGTTCCGACCTGGGGGTGCTGGAACGTCTTGTGCGCCGGCTTGCGCCCGGTCACCTCGTAGCGTTCCCACAGGCCCGCGAAGTCCGGGCTCTTGAGGAGGAGTTCGCCGACGAGGTGGGTGAGGTCGGGGGCGTCGGGCGCGGTGCCGGCGATGGCGCGCAGGCGCGCGACGCAGGCCGTGATCTGCCGGTCCCAGTCCGTGAAGAGATCGCGGGCCGCGGGGTGCAGGAACAGGTAGCGGGCGAGGTTGCGCTGCTTGACGGGCCAGTCGTCGAGGCCCGCGTACAGGGCGAGGCCGCCGGGGTTCCAGGCGAGCACGTCCATGCTCCGGCTGATGACGTACGCGGGGTTCGGGCGCAGCGATTCGAGGAGCAGTTTGAGGTGGGGGCGCACCGTGCGGCTGGGCGCGGGCGGTGGCTCGGAGACGTAGCGGGCGGCGCGGGCGGCGAGCTCGCGCAGGTGCTGGTGCTCCTGATCGTCCATGCGCAGGGCGCGGGCCAGGGAGTCGAGGACCGCCGGGCTGGGGCGGGTCTCCTTGCCGCGCTCCAGGCGAACGTAATAGTCGATGCTGATCCCGGCGAGGGTGGCCAGTTCCTCGCGGCGCAGGCCGGGGGTGCGGCGGATGCCGGCGCCGACGGTGAGGCCGACGTGCTCGGGGCTCGTCTGAGTGCGACGGGCGCGCAGATAACGGCCCAGCTCGGCGCCCTCGCTGTGCGCGCTTGTCGATGCCATGGCTCCAGTCTCACCCGCCGGGCACCCGCCCCGCAGGGCCGAGGGGGGCCCTGTCGTTACCCCCGAAGAGCCCGCCCTGCCGCATGGGTGCGATCCCGGCGAAGGTGAAGGAGCAAGACACCGGCACCCCGGTCCCCGCCACCACAGGCGCGACCTGCCGGGGCGGGCGAGAGTGAGGGTGCCGGGTACGCCATGGATCGAAAGAGGGCGAGATGCGGTACATCAACCTGCGTGACCTGGAGGTTTCGCGGATCGGCCTGGGCGCGATGGGGATGTCCCACGGCTACACCGGCTCCGGCACCGACGACGCCGAGTCGATCAGGACCGTGCACCGGGCGCTGGAGCTGGGTGTCACATTCATCGACACGGCGGAGATCTACGGGCCGTACGTGAATGAGGAGCTGCTGAGCCGGGCGCTGAAGGGGCGCCGGGACCAGGTGGTGCTGGCCACGAAGTTCGGCATGGTCTCCCACGCCGGCGACGGCGCGTGGAACCTGGACTCGAGCCCCGCCAACATCCGCACCGCGGTCGAGGGTTCCCTGAAGCGGCTCGGCACCGACCACATCGACCTGTACTACCAGCACCGGGTCGACCCGAACACGCCGATCGAGGAGACCGCGGGCGCGGTGGCCGAGCTGATCACCGAGGGCAAGGTGCGCGCCTTCGGACTCTCGGAGGCCGGCCCGGACACGATCCGGCGCGCGCACGCCGTCCAGCCCGTCACCGCCGTGCAGTCCGAGTACTCGCTGTGGACGCGCGGCATCGAGGACCGCATCCTGCCGGTCCTGCGCGAGCTGGGCATCGGCCTGGTGCCGTTCTCCCCGCTCGGTCACGGCTTCCTCACCGGCACCGTCCGCTCCGAGGGCGACTTCGAGCCCGGCGACTTCCGGCACGGCAACCCGCGCTTCACCGGCGAGAACTTCCGGCGCAATCTGGCGCTCGCCGACGAGGTCCAGGCCATCGCCGCCGAAGCGGACGCCACCCCCGCGCAGGTGGCCATCGCGTGGCTGCTCGCGCAGGGCGACGACATCGCCCCGATCCCCGGCACCAAGCGCGTGGCCCGCGTCGAGGAGAACACCGCCGCCGACGACCTCACGCTCACCAGCGAGCAGCTCGCCCAGCTCAGCAGCCTGCCGCCCGCCGCCGGTGACACCCACACCGAGGCCCAGGCGCGGATGCTCGAACGCTGATCACCTACGTACCCACCACCTGACGCCACACCCGTTTGGAGTACGCCTCTCATGCGCGCAGCCCTGATGTACGGAGCCGGCGACGTCCGCGTCGAGGACCGGCCCGACCCGAAGATCGTCCAGCCGACCGATGCCGTGGTGCGCACGCTGGCCGCGTGCGTGTGTGGCAGCGACCTGTGGCCGTACGGGGCCATGCCCGCCGCCGAGGAGGGCCGCCCCATGGGGCACGAGTTCCTCGGCGTGGTCGAGGAGACCGGCGCGGAGGTGACCGGCCTGAAGGCGGGGGACCTGGTCGTCGCCCCGTTCACGTACAGCGACAACACCTGCGACTACTGCGCCAAGGGCCTGCAGATCTCGTGCCGCAACGGCGGCCGGTACGGGTTCGACGGTGTCGACGGCGGGCAGGGCGAGGCCGTCCGCGTGCCGTACGCGGACGGCACCCTGGTCAAGCTGCCGGTGGCCGCGGACTCCGCGCAGCTGCCGTCGCTCCTCGCGCTGTCGGACGTGATGACCACCGGCCACCACGGGGCGGTCACCGCCGGTGTGGGCCGCGGCGACACGGTGCTCGTGGTCGGGGACGGTGCGGTCGGCCTGTGCGGGGTGATCGCCGCGAACCGGCTCGGCGCCGAGCGGATCGTGCTCGCCGGCCGCCACGAGGCGCGTACCGAGCTGGGGCGCCACTTCGGTGCCACCGACGTCGTCGCCGCGCGCGGCGAGGAGGGCGTCGCCCGCATCCGCGAACTGACCGGCGGCGTGGACAAGGTGATCGAGGCCGTCGGCACCCGCCAGGCGCTGGACACCGCACTCGGCGCGGTCCGGGACGGCGGCACCATCAGCCGACTCGGCGTCCCGCAGTACGAGGAGGGGCCGATCGGCCCGGCCGGGTTCATGCGGAACATCACGCTGACCGGCGGCGCCAGCCCCGCCCGCGCCTACATCGAGCAACTGCTGCCCGATGTCCTGGACGGCACCATCGCCCCCGGCCGCGTCTTCGACCGCACCTTCGCCCTCGACGAGACACCGGACGCCTACCGGGCCATGGCGGACCGCAAGGTACTCAAGGCACTCATCCGCCCCTGACCCGCGCGGCGCGTGGGTGCCCGGTGCATGCCACACCTGGGTAACAAGCGGCGGACGGGGCGTGATTCGTCCCGTGCGACCCCCATAGGATGAACGCCGTACGGTCAACATGACGTGACGGTGCCGGACGGACAGGACAACGGGGGAACGATGACCAGCCCGACCCAGGCCCCAGGGCAGGCCCAGGCCACCTATGAGCCCCACCCCTACATCGGCGGGCGCAACGCCGCGCTGCGCGCGCTCGCCGCGTGGCGGATGGAGTGGCCGGGCGCGCCCCGGGTCGTCATCCTCACCGGGAGCGCGGGCACCGGGTGTTCGCGGCTGCTCACCGGGTTCCTGATGCTCTGCGACCCGGAGTACCGCAAGAGGCTCGAGCTGGACGCGTTCGATCCGGCGACCGTGCCGCCGGACCTGCCCGCGCCCGCCGTGCCGAGCGTCGCAGGGCTGACGGCGGCCCAGACCCTGTGGCTGCTCGCCGACCACTACGAGCTGTCCGCGACCCGCACCGCCGACATCTTCCCCGAACTCGGTCAACTCCCGTCGTCCGGACGGCCGGTGACGATCGTGGTGCCGGATGTGGACCGGGCAGGACCGGTGCGGGGTGCGGGGGAGCCCGCGCGCGTGGTGCGCGACGTGCTGAAGCCCCTCGCCGCCGTCGACTCCATACGTCTTCTCGCCGAGGTGCCCCGGGAGTTCGCCGCCGAACTCGCCGAGAGCCTGCCGTCGGGCGAGGCCCGCATCATCGACCTCGACGCACCCGAGTGGGCCGACCCCGAAGGGCTCGTGCTGCAGGCCGAGGCGCTGCTCAATCCCCAATTCGGCGCCCCGGAACTGCCGTTCACGACCGACCCCACCGCTCGCCGCGCGCTCGCCGAGGCGATCGCCCGACAGGCGGGCGACGGCGCGGGCAGCCGCCTGACCGTGCACCTCGCCGTGCAGTCGATCCTGACGCACCCGGAGGGCTTCGACCCGGCGGATCCGAGCCAACTGCCGGGCAGCGTGGGCGAAGTGCTCGATCTGCACGCCCAGCGACTCGACGCCCACCCCCGCACCCTGCGGCAGATCCTCGCGCCCCTCGCCCTCGCCGAGGGCGACGGCCTGCCCGTGCACCTGCTGACCCCGCTCGCCTCCGCCGTCGCCGAACGGGACATGAGCGAGGACATGGCGCGCGGCATGCTGCTCGCCGCCCCCTTCATCCGTCCCGTCGAGAGGTCCGGCGACGACGTCCCCGAGGACGAGCGGACACTCGTCGCGTTGCAACACCCGGGCATCGGGGAGGCCGTTCGGGCGGGCATCCCGGATGTACCCGGCGCTCAGGCGCGTATCGCCATGGAGTTGCTGGAGGCCGTCCCCGATCAGGACTGGGCGAAGGCGGGGGAGTACGTACGCGATCGCATCGCGGGACACACCCTGGAGGCCGGACTGCTTCCCCGGCTCCTCACCGACCCGAACCTCTTCGCCCAGGCCGACCCGGTGCTGCTGCGCGCCGCGGTGGAGGCCCTGCCCTACGAGCAGTTGGACGCCCCGGCGCGCACGTATCTGCGTACGGCCCCGCTGCTCACCCGCACCGAGGCGCCCGCCATGCTGCGGGCGGCGCTGCTGGAGACGGCGTTCGTCGAGGACGGGCTGCCGGAGTACGCGGCGGTGTTGCGCGGGGCGCTGCCGGAGCTTGCGTGGCACACCTTGTGGAGTGTGTCGGTCGCCCGGGTCGATGGTGTGACGGTCGGCAAGCTGGACCCGGATGCGGCTGTGTCGGACGGTGCCGCGTCGGATGGCGCAGAGGTGGGGCCGCTCGCGGTCGCGGTGAGTGTGGTGCCTCAAGGCACCCCGGGTGCACGCCCGTTGAAGGCCGACGGCCCTGAGGCCCCCGCCCTGCTGGTGCACGACCTCGCCACCGGCTCCGTCGTCGAGGCCGACCCGGCCCTGATCCGGCGCCCCTCGGAGGACGAGCGCGCCGCGAGCCCGCTCGGATTCAGCCGCGGCGCCGACTACGTCCGCGTCTGGCGACGCGGCGCGCAGAAGGGCGACGAGGAACTCGTCACGGCTCTCATCTCCGCCACTCCCTTCACGGGAACCGACATCTCCGCCGATGGCATCCTCCTTGTTGCCACGGAACGTGGTGTGAAGGCGTTGCAGATCCGCCCGGCGAAGCCGGTTACGCCCGACGTACCTGCTCCCCGGGCAGCGGAGCCGGAGCCCGAGCCCGCGCAGGCTCCCCAAGCCCCCGGACCGGACGCCCACCCCGGCGCCTGACACCCGCCCGAAGACTCGAAGGGAGTTCCCGTGATCAGCCAGGAGCAGGCGCTCGCGACCGCCGAGGGGTGGCTCAACCCCGAGGGGCAGCAGCGCCGTGAGGTGCGGATCCAGGAGTTCGACCTGGGCTGGGTGGTGTGGGCCGCGGCCCCGCCTCTCGAGCGCGACCCGGTCACGGGCAAGCGCCGGCCGCCGGCCACGATCGGCCACTCCTGCGGTGTCGTCGACCGCCGCACCGGCGAGCTGAGCACCTGGCCGTCCGTGCCGGTCGAGGAAGTCGTGCGTATGTACCAGCAGAAGCACGGCGGCGGCCAGGACACCGAGCCGCACGGAGGCGGCGAGGAGACGGCGCCGCCCGCGCAGCCGCCGGTCACCGGACCCGGCAACACCGCGGTCTTCACCTACGTCGACCCGGGCACCGGCGAGGAGACGAGCCTCGTCAAGAACTCCGCCCCCGGTGAGCCGCACTCCGAGTACCAGGTCATGGTGGAACTGGACCGCCTCGGCGTCCCCGCGCAGAACGTGATCGCGATCCACACCGACCTCAGCTCCAGCCCGCTCCCCGGCGGCTACCCGGGCCTGCTGCTCGGCCGCCGCTTCACCAACGCCAAGTTCACCTGCACGCAGGAGTACGGCCTGCGGGGCGAGGCGCGCGCCGAGGCGGTCGCGGGCCTGATCGAGCACGTCGAGCAGATGCACCGGATCGCGGGTCAGCAGCCGCCGCCCCGACCGCACCGGGCGCCGGTGCCGACCGACGTCGAACCGGCCGAGCCGCTGCGCGATGTCGCCCTTGGTCGCGAGCTGACGGAGGCCTTCGGCGCCGATGACGTACGCCGTTACGACGCCGACGATGTGGCCGGCACCCCGCTGCCCGAGGCCGCCAAGGCCACGCTGACGTGGGCCGGGCTCCCGGCCGACATCCCGTTCTTCTTCACGGCCGACAACCCGGAAGCGGGGCTCCCGGGCGGCCTGTTCGGCAACGCGGCCGCGCACCTGCGCGCGGTCGGCTCACAAGCCGGCGCCGACGCCCTCGCGTTCCTGGAGGACCACGTCCGAATCGGCACCGACGGCGTCGCGCTGATCACCGTCCAGTGCACGGGTTCCGACCTGGACAGCGAGCCGGTCGGCCAGGTCTGGGCCGTCACCCCGGACAACGGCGCGGGCCGCCGCGTCAACGCCTCGGTCTCCGCCTTCGCCCGCTCCCTCGCCCTCCTGCACACCACGCGCGAGGAAATGATCGCGCTCGACCCGGTCATGGCAGGCAGCGCCGTCGCCGACTTCCAGGAGCAACTCGTCGCCATCGACGCGTCGTCCCTGGACGACCCCCGGAACTGGTGGTCGGTGATCGTCGAGCAGATGTGGCACGGGTTGTTCTGACCCACCGCCACCGCATGGGGGATGCGAAGTGAGCAGCGCCGACACGATCCATCTCTGGCACGGAATCCAACGAAAGTCCGAGCACGCGCGCTTCTCGGTGAACGACATCTACAGAGAGCCCGACGCCTCGGTCAGGGTCCGACTCGTGAGCGTCGCCGCCGAAGAGCAGCGGCATGTCCTCCGGGTCGGCGAATCCTTCCCCGTGGGCGACGAGACGTGGCAGCTCGCCGAATTGACGGGGTGGCCGAGCGAGGACGACTGGCTCGTGACGCTGCGCCGCATCGAGGCGTCCGCGGCCTGAGAGGCAGCACACGAGGCCAACGAGTCAGTACGGACGGGGAGGCGGCACCGGAGTATGGGCCGACGCTACGAAGTGGACGGTTACACCGTCGAGTTGGACGACGACTTCCAAGTCGTCCATCGCAACCCACGCGGGAAGAGGCTTCAGCAGGTACCCGAATGGCTCGCGGACAGCGAGAGCACGCGCCGCCTGTACCGGCTGCGGCGCGCGCTGAAAGCACACCGCGAGCAGGCGCGTGTGCTGGCCGAATCCTGGGCCGCCGCGGGCACGCCCGTGCCCAGGGCGCTCGCTGAGTCCGACATCGTGTGGCGCGAGGCACTCGACGACGCCGGAGTGGAGCCGGTGGCAGACCTGCCCGCGCCAGAAGCCGGCGAGACGACGCAGATCGCGCGTACGTACGTCCACCCCGACGGCCACACCATGACGCTCCTCCTGAACACGGCATTCGCACGTCACTGGGACGCGCTGCTGGCGTCGCGGGAGGAATGGGAGCTGACGGACACATTCGCCACTGGCATCCCGGCGCCCTGGGCTGAAGCCGAACTCCCCTTCTCCGAACGACTGATGGAGGCGTACCCCGGCCAGGAACAGGAAGCCCTGGAAGCGGCCCACGCTTTCGGGTGGAGCCTCTGGAGCAGCCCGCCCCTCCACAAGCGCCTCCTGGACAGCCACTTGGAGGACCTGGCCGCGACGGCCCCCAAGTTCCTCCCCGCCTTCCTCGACGAACTCGCCGACATGTGCCTGAAGGAGGGCGGACAGCACAAGGCGTACGCCACCGCATACCTCACACGCGCACGGACCGCCGAACGGGAGCAGCACACCAAGCCCGACGAACGATGGCTCGACGCCCGCTACGCCACCTCAGCGGACCACGGAGCGCTGGCCGCCGAAGCGGTACGCGCGCGTGCCAAGGAACTCGCCCCCAAGGGTGCGGCGGTGTCACCGGACCAGCTGCGACGTTTCCGCGACGTACTGGTGCGACGCGTCCACACGCCCCAGGACCTGTATCCGGGCATGGCAGCGGACCTGCGCAAGGTGGCCCGCGCGGCGAAGGCGAACCCCGAGTCCGAAGTGGCCGCACTGCTCGGGGACATCGTGCCGAGGACCGGACTGTGCGCGGGCGACGTGCACAAATTCTGGGCCGACGCACTGAAGGGGAAGGCACTGGAGCTGCTGGTCGAGCAACGCCCGGAAACGGTGCACGACGTACTGCGGCTGGCCCCCGGCGACGCGAGCAGTGCGCAGGCGTGGCAGTCGCTGCTCCAGCGCAGCGGGGCCCTGGCTCTGCTCACGGGAGAACGACCAGGGCTTGCCACCGGCGAGACCGCCCGCCTGCTGCACGACTGGCTGGCGAGCGAACCGCTCGGGCAGGCACGCACCGAGGAGCTGTGCGACGTGGCGGTGGCCCTCGCCCCGCGCCTGGCAGCCGACGCCGTTCCGGTGCGCCTGCCCTATCGCGATCCCGCGCCCGGCTGGTGGGCGCCTCTGCCGCTCGACCTGGTGGACGAACTCCTGGAACACGGCGTCCCGTTGGCGGACCCGCCACCGAAACTGGGCAGCCCCGGCGCCGGCCACATGCTCGTCGACCGGCGCCCGCATCTGACCCACCTGCTCGCCGACCCGCGCTTCGCGCGCGAACTGCGCAACGCACTCGACAGCGAACTGGAAGGGGTCGCACTCCGGGACGGAGGCGTCCCGTACCGCCACCAGTACCGCCCGCACCAAGCCGCGGAACAGGGCAGCTGGCGATACACCCCCGGCGTCTGCCGCACGGACGTCGGCCGCGAGGCGCTGGCCGCCTGGCTGGACCGCCAACGCGAACGCCTGCGCACCGGACTCGACCTGAACGGCCTCGTGCGCGTGATCGCACCCTTCGTACACATCGGCGGAGCCGTCGACGAACTGCTCAAGGACGAGGCGGCCGCGCGCGAGTTCGCGGCCGTGGACGTGGTGGCGCTGGTCCTGACCGACCTCCCGACGGAGGCCGACTGCCCGGCGGTCGAAGCCCTGATGTCCACGATGCGTCCCGAGAACCTGATCCGCTGGCCCACACCGGCCCTGCGCACCCGTATCGACGCCACCTTGCCCGGCCTGTCCGACGCGCAGGTCGCACAGGCCTGGGAGGTCCTCCAGACGGGGGTCAACTGCCAGGAGGGCCTGAGACGCCTCGTCGGCCGCCTCTCGACCTGATGGCGCCGCGACGCTCTGGCGTCACTTCTCGCGTCGCATGTCGCGTCACATGTCGTGTCGCGTCACGTGTTCTCAAGGAGGTACGCCCATGCGGGCTGTCTGCCGCCCGTCTCGTCGACCTCGGCCAGTGCTTCCGGGAGCCAATGGGTGACCTGCTCCCGCTCGGAACCGCGCGGAGGCGCAAGGTCTCGCGTACGTAGTCCGGTGAGGTACAGCGCGACCATGGTCAGGAAGCTCTCCAGGTCGCGCGCGGCGGGGAGCGCGGTCAGATGCTCCTCGTCGGGGCCGGCCGGGTCCGGGCCGGTCGGGACGCGCAGCACGCGGCCGGTGGGCCCGTCGATGACGAGCTCGCCCCCCATCCACCTTCCGATCTGGAAAAGGGACCGCGCTCCGCCGCGGGCTCGACATCATCCGGCCAGTTCACCTCGTCGAACAGGTCGATGTCCGCGTCCCCGTACGGCAGAAGCGCCATGGCGCCCTCCGTCATGTCCGGCAGCCCGAATTCGGTGAGAAGTTCGCGGGTCGGCTGGTGGGTCAACTCCTCGGGAAGTTCCTCAGGTTCGGCCTCGAAGATCTCGTCTTCGCCGAACAGGGCGACCAGGTCCCTGTGGCTCGGCGGAGCGGCGCCGACGGGGCTGGTCGGGTCAGGGGCCGGGTAGTCCCCGGACAGGGGATTCTGCCGGAGGCCGAAGGTGTCCAAGGTGTCCACGCCGCCCGCCGACTGGAGGGCGATCAGCCCGAGCTCGCCCCCGAACACGACGGCGTCGCCCACGGTCATTGGCGCGCAGGGCATCAAGAAGCGGTACTCGCTGCGCCGGGGAGACGACGAGGCGAACAGGTCGACGAGGCGCGTGGGCTCTCCGGCCTGCGCGGCGGACGAGGCCGGTGTCGTCGCGGCGGGGGACAAGGACAGGTCCGCACGGTGTTCCTGCGGAACCTCTTCTCGGTCCCAAGGACCGGCGAGGAGTCGGCCCGTCTCGGTGTCCCGGACGGACACGTACGGCTCCGGCGACCTGCCGACCATGCGCTTCTGCAGCCCGGCAATGGCGGGCCGTCCCTGCCAGCGTACTTCCGCCAGCCTGGAGAACCTGCCCGCCTCGAGGAAACGTGCGTGACACCCGCCCGGCGGCTGCCAGCGGGCCCACTTCGTACGCCAGGGAAGTGAGACACCGGACGAGGCGACGGACTGCGCGAACTCGAAGTCACCGCGCGACCAGGCCATCAAATGCAGCCAGGAAGCCCACTCGCGCTGGTGGCCCGGCACAACTCCCCGTCCCCACAGGCGAATTGCGTCGGCAGCTGGGGTGCTGCCGGGGATGATGCTGCTGTGGCTTCGTGCCGCGTCGATGAGTGCGGTCTGCGGCAGATGGGCCACCGTACGCCCATCGTGCAGAAGTTCCTCGTACGACCCGGCCTGCACGGCGTGCATGGCAAGGCCGGCAGCGGCGTACAGCCCGACGGGGCCGGACTTGGCCCACCCCTCGGGATGGCGGAGATCGTCGGACGTACGCAGCAGCCAGTCGACCAAGTGCCGGTTGACGCGCACGAGTTGCTCGGCATCGGCTTGGCGTCGCAGCGCTTCGCCCACGCCCTCATCGGCGAAGGAAACCCCGAGCGGCCCCGTCACGAGAACGTCCGAACGCTCCCGGGCCAGCCCGACGAGTTCGTCCGCAGTCATGGACTCGCCGGTCAGGGCGGCAACGAGCTGCCCCCACACGGACACGGGCACGACACGCGGCTCAGCGAGGGCGAGTGCGCACAGGGCCGCCGGAACATCGGGAGCCGATGCCCCAGCGGCGGGCCCGGCCAGATGGAAGAGGTTCCCGGGCTGCAGGCCCAGCGGGAGGAGCCCGGCGTCGGCATCGGTCAGGACGGCCAACTTCCCTGTATCCAGCCGTCCAACGGTGCTGCGCAGCAGCCGCCGCGGCTCGTGCGATCGGCGCGTGTGCCCGGCGCGACGCGTGTTGACGAGCACCAGCAACCGCTCCTCGCTCCACGCATCGAGCGCCTGCGGCCAGAATCGCCGCTCGGTGGGGGAGAGGTCGACTCCCAGCGTGGTGAGGGCCTGGTGCATGATCTGCTCGGCACTGAGCCCGGCGACGTCGACCAGCACACTCCCCGGCACATCCTCGTGCACCCGCCGCAGGACGGCCCCGGCGTCGACACCGTCCGGAGCGACGACATGGGCGGCGCTGCCACCCCGCCCGCCGGCGCGCCACCAAGCACCCACCTGGTCGGCCACGTCTTCCGCGGGCATGCCCTCCGATGTCACCGTCGTGTCACCTCTCGTCGCCACGGCTTCCGAACTCCATCACGGTAATGGGAAGGCGACGCGAACCTGCCCCCGAGGCGCTGTCGTCCGGCCGTCGGGCGCCTGCGTGCACCCGGGAAACCGTACGACGCGCTCCCGGCCGGGCTGTTAGCGTTCGATACGCCGAGGACACGGACGGGCTGCCTTCTCCGTGCTCCTCGCTGGGGGATTGTTCAAGAGCATGGATGGCAGGTACCGCTGAATGGACACAACAGAGCTCGCAGAAGCCCGCGTTGACGAGTCGAGCAACATCCTGGTCGCGCCGACGGCGATGCAGGGCCAGGAATGGGCGAGGGCCTTCTTCGGGACGACCATCACGCCCGACGATCTCGCCGTATCGACACCGCGCGACCTCGCACGGAAGACCGTCTATCTGTGCGGCGACACCTCCGGGATCAGCGACCGCGGACTGCGGGACGCCGCGCGCGTGTTCGTGATCCGCGGCCATTCACATGGTTACCCGGAGCACGCCGACGCGCCATGGCCCATGGTCGAACTCGGTGAGGTCCCCTTCCGCGTACACGGCGGCCTTGGTGTGTACTATCGACGCTTCTTCGGGCTTGACTCCGACGAGTTCGACCGTATCCGTGCGGAGCACACCTTCCAGTCCCTGACGGAGTCCACCAAACCGGGGACGGCACGTCGAAGCGGCATCCATCTGACCCCCGTCACACGTGACGGAGACGCGCTCCGCTTCCGCCTGCTCCGATGCTCCACGAGCACCGGGTCGGACCGGCCCTGTGGGCGTTGACGACCAGCAGCAGCAGCCGCTCGGCTCGACTCCGAGCGCCGTGAGGGCCTGCCGCATGACCTGCTCGGCGGTGAGTCCGGTGGCGTCGACGACGACGCTGCCGGGTACATGCTCGTGCGTCCGGCGCACGACCGCGGAGGCGTCGTGGCCCTCCTCCAGTACGAGGAAAGCGACACGCCCGCCGTGCCCGCCCTCACGCCACCACGCGCCGACGTGACCGGCGACTTCGTCCTCGGGGATTCCGGGGGTGTCGGTGGTCGGCTCGGGCACTGTGCCCCTCCCTGGTTCGTGTCGGTTCCCTGGACTCAGGTGGAACGGGACGGTCCGATCCTCTGGATCACCCGGTCGATGACGACCGCCGCTTCGATCTCCGAGATCTCCACGTGGTCGGTGTCATTGTGTCCCAGCGCGTACAGGTCGAAATAGTCGGTGGGCTCCCAGCACAGGTTCCGGCCGAAGGCCTCATCGCGGGTGACGGGCTCCCGTCCGACCGTCCGGCGGCGCATCACTCCGAGGGGGCGTTCCCTCGGGAATCCCTCGGCGACCACCGCGAAGTAGGTGATCCTCCCCTTCGCCTCGAAGTCCAGGGCGTCGAGCGTCGCCGTGGTCACGGTCGGGAAGGGCGGAGCGGCGATGGCTGTGTCGAGGCCCCAGCGGGGCAGGCTCACGCCGTTGAGGTGGATGGCCTGATCGACGTAGAAGCCGCCCCCACGCTCGTACATGAGGAGCAAGGGCTCGTACGGGTCCGGGAGTTCGGGCAGATCCGTACGCTCCTGACGGCGCAACTCAGCCCAGCGGACGGCGCCCGTCACGGTCCGCTCGACCGAGTACGGACCGACGCCGCTACGCAGGAACGTCTCGAGGTCGCTCGCGACATCGGGGGCCAATTGCACGGAAGCGTCGACGTGTTCAACGATGTCGAAGAACGGCCAGGCGCTCTCGGCTCCGTAGTGCCGGGCCCACTGGGCGGACCTGCGCAGATACTCGCGCATCAGGAGAGCGCGCGACCGTGTGTGTGCCAAGGCTTCCGTCCAGTCGTCCCAGTTGACGGCCTGGAGCCGGGCGAGTATCTGTCGGCTCGACGGGCTTCCGGTCATCGAAGGTTCACGTCCATCGCTTGAAGTTCTGTGGCGGTGGTTCGGGGCCCTGCTGCCGGTGCGCGGTGCCATGGCGTTGATCCATCGCGCTATTCACATTGCCGACCGTCCTGCAACAGTAGATTGATTCCCTTCGTGAGCTCAGCGTGACAAGAGCCGTCCTCGGCCCGGATGGACTAAAGGGCCGAGATGTCAGGATTCGGAGAAATTCCCATGGGACGGGTCCACCCCACTACCGGCGCCTAGGGCGGGAGGGGCCTCATCAAGTGGATGAGCAGGCTCACTCGTTGACGAAGATGTATTTCCAGGCGAGTGCTTCGCTGCCCTTTTCTTCGATCTCGGACAGTGCGCCGGCAACCTTGCCGAAGATCGTTGGCTTCTCGACATGGGGGAGGGGGAGGGTGTCCCGGGTGCGCAGCCCCGTCACCCACCAGGCCACCATGGTCAGAAAAGCCTCCAGGCTGTGTGCTGCGGGCAGGGCGGCGAGTTCTTCCTCGTCCTGCTCCGTCGGAACACGCAATACATGCCCTGTCGGACCGTCGATGACGATCTCGGCCCCCATCCACTTGCCGATCTGGAAGAACGGCCCAGTCTCTTCGACGGGGTCGATGTCATCCGGCCAGGAAGGCATCATTTCGAGAATCTCGACGTCCCAGTCGCCGGCAGGCAGGATCGTCATCCCACCTTCGTCGTGCATGTCGGGGAGGCCGAACTCGAGGAGGAGCTCACGAGTCGGCTCGTGGGCGAGTTCGTCAGGAAGTTCTTCGGGTTCGACCGGAAAGATGTCGTTGAACAATAGGGCCAGCACTGTGTGGTCGGTTTGACCAGGCGTCGAGGCATCAACCGGCATGCTCGCGCCGGCGTCTGAGTAGCCGCCGCCCAAGGACCGGTCAAGGGAGCCGAAGATGGTGAAGTCCATTGAGTCCGCGGACTCGACGGCGAGGAGCCCCGAGTCGCTGCCGAGGATGGTGACGTTGCCGACGGTGAGCGGGCCGCAGGGCAGCAGAAAGGAATTGGCGCTGCGGCGAGCGGGAGCCGCGGCAAACAGCTCCTGAGCGGTGGAAGGGCTCGAACTGTTCTCCTCGGTCGGCCGAGTGAGGTTTTCACGGTGCTTCGCTGGGATCTCGTCACCTTCCCAAGGACCGGCGAGGCGATCGCCGGTTTCCGCATCCCAGACGGAGGTGTACTCGGTGTGCGATGCGACCATGAACGAGCGATGTCTGCTTGCGACAGCCGGCCGTCCTCGCCAGCGCACTTCCGCCAGCGCATGGATCTTCCCGGATTGCAGATAGGCGGGGTGAAAGCCGCCCGGCGGGCGCCAGTTCGTCCACTTCGCCTGCCACGGCAAGGACACACCCGAAGCAGCGATGACATCCGCAGCCTCGTGATCGCCCCGCGCGCGGGCCATCAGATGCAGCCAGGAGGCCCACGACCCCTGGCTGTCCGGGATGACTCCCCACGCCCACAGATGCATTGCGTCGGCGGCCGGACTGTCTCCCGGGGCGTAATAGCGCAGTGCCGTGGCACCGGAGTCCATCAACACACTCTGCGGGATGTTCGCGATCGCCTTGCTGTTTCGCAGCAGCTCTTCGTACGTCCCTGCCTGCACGGCGTGCATGGCAATACCGGCTGCGGCGTACAGTCCGAGAGCGCCGCTTCTGGCCCATCCCTCAGGGTGGCGGAAGGTGGACACCGACTGCAGCAGCCATTGCGCCAAGTGCCTGTTGGCACGCTGCAGTTCGTCGGAAGCGATCTCCGGGCGGAGAGCTTCGGCCACCCCCTCGTCGACGAAGGAAACGCCCAAGGGGCCCGACCGCACGAGATCACTGTGCTCCCGGGCGAACGAGGTGAGTTCGTCCTGGGTGGGGGCTGTGCCGGTCAAGGCGGCTACGAGCTGGGCCCACACCGCCACGGGGACCACACGTGGCTCCGCGAGGGCCAAGGCGCGCAGTGTGGACGAGTCCGGCGTCGGCGCGACGGAGTCCGACGTGGGCAAGTTGAAGACGGCCTTGGGGCTCGTACTGCTGAGAAGTAGTTCGGGGAGCGCGTCGGTCAGCACCGCCAACTTGGCGCATGCCAGCGATCGAAGAGCGTAGGTGATCAGCCGCTCCGGCTCGTGCGATCGCCTGGTGGGCCCGGCGCGATGGGCGTTGGCGATGAGCAGCAGACGCTGCTCGGGCCACTCGCCGCGTGCGATCGACCAACTGCGCTGCTTGTCCGCAGACAGGTCGACTCCGAACGCGCTGAGGGCCTGTTGCAGGACCTGTTCCGCGGTGAGTCCCGTGGCATCGACGAGCACACTACCCGCGAGGCGTTCGTGCACCCGACGTATGACCGAGGCGCCATCGGTCCCGTGAGCAGAGACGACATGGGCGACACCGACACCGCCCTCCCGCCGGCCTTCGTGCCACCACTCGATGACGTCGTCGACGATTCCCCCCGAAGAGGTGGGCGCTGTCGGCTCGGGCATGTCACTCCTTGACGTTGGTTCTCGCGTCCCCCGTCACGGTATTACGGGCTTCGGTCGCCGTATGACGTGCTGACGTGTATCTGAGACCGGCGCTCTCTGGGCCGACTCGCCAGCGAGGGGGCCTATGCCGAAGTGGCCGAGACGCGGCGCAGCTTGACGATCCAGTCGTCCTCGCTCGGCCAACCTGTCAATTCGGCGAGCTGCCACGTTTCGTCGCCTACAGAGAAGGCCTCACCAACACGGAGGGTGTGATACTGCTCCTCGGCGGCGGCGACGATCCCGAGTCGAACCCTGACCGAGGCGTCGGACTCCCGGTAGATGTCCATCACCGCGAAGCTCGCGATCCCGGTGTTCCGCTGGATCCCGTGCCAGAGGGCAATCGTGTCGGCACTGCTCACTTCTCGTCCTCCAGGGTGGTGTACTGGTTGCTGCAGTATTTCATGAACTCCTTGATGGTCAGCGGCTCGGGATGCCTGGAGTTGTGCGGGTTGCGCAACTGAATCAGACCCTTTTCGTCGACCGAGACGACCTCATAGGCGTGTGAACTCAGGAGGTTCTTCTCCATCTTGTTCTCCACACCCGTGCCTTTCGCTTGAGTGCCGACAATGACCGGCCTGCCGCTTTCTGTGAGCTGCCGCAGGTGATCCAGGAGCTGCTTCTGTGGACTGTGGCCCTGCATGTTGTACTGCGTCGGAACTTCGTGGTTCTCCGCTGTGCGCCCTGTCATCTGGGCAAGCAGCTCCGCACGGTCACCAGAGTTGGATCCTTGGGTGATGCGGGAGTACCCCGTCAGTAGGTTGCCGTCGAAATCCTTGTTCTTTGCGATCTGTGACATGCTCTCGCGTCTTTTGTCGTCCCAGAACTGGTCCAGACCCGCGATGGCCTTCTCCATGATCGCCGGCCAGGCAACACCGACGTCGTTGGCGTTGGCGTAGACGGTGGTCCCCGGGAAGTCGCTGTACACAGGTACTTCGGGAGTGACGCGCACGGTCAGGATGCGCCCGGTCGGCGCCATGTTGCCGAGGTTGTTGCGTGCGACCTCGTGGAAGCGGACTTCGTAGTTGCCGTCCTCGGTTTCGCGAATCATGTCCTGGAGGACGTCCGGGTACCTGCTTGCGACGGCGCCCATGGTGGCGATGATGCCGCAGTCGCCGATGGCTCCCTGTTTGGTCTCCTCACGTGATGGAGTTCCGTCGAACAGTGGCGTACGTGTTCCGTCAGGGCGGTCCAGTGGCGTGCCGTAACGATCGGGCTGGATCTCCGCAGGTTTCTGGTGGTTGCCGAAGCGCGGCTGGTCCACATCAGTGGTGACCTCGGTTGGATCGGCCGGACCTGTGTGGGTCAAGGACTGCCAGACCTGCTTGAGCCGGCCTGACTTCTTCTCCTGGCTGTCTGAAGCGGGGGAGCCCTCGCGGGGATCGTCGGCGGATGGGTTCGGAGCGCCAGCCTGCTCACCGGTGGCGACGGCGGTGTTGGCGGGGCGTGAGGTTTGCCCTGCGCTCGCGGGTTCGGTCTCAGGCTGGGAAACTTCGGGGCCTGAATGCTGCGAATCCCCCGGTAGGGAGGGCCCGTTGTCCATGGGCCCGGTCCGTGGGGCTCCGTCGTCTGCAGGTGAGTTGGCGCTCTCCTGCCCTGTCGGAGACGGGCGTTCGTCATCAGGCGTTTTGGCGGTGGGTGCGCCTGCGGGATCGTTGGGCGGACGGCGGTCTGTGTCGGCGGGGGCCGAGGGGGGCGTGCGGTTGGAGTCTGTGGAGTGGGACGGGCCCGACGAAGGGGATTGGGCGGGGGGTGTGTTCTGGTCGGTCGCTGGAGCGGACGGAGCGTTGTTGGCCGGGCCTGCCAGCGTCTGTGCCAAATCCCGCACGAAATCCACGTGTTGCTGGATTTCCTCGCTCATGATCTGTTGATTCGGTGTGCGGTACGCCTTGACCTTCTTCTCGATTTCGGCCGGGGAGTTCGTCCCTTCCTCCGTCAGCCGTTGGCGCTCCTGCTCCTTCAACTTGTCACGCTCAGGGTCGACCCGGTAGGTGGTGCTGTAATACACCGGGACGCCATGCATCGCCTCGGAGTCGCGGATCGTCATGGAGCAGTCCGCGTGTCCCGAGTTACCCTTCCGAGAACCGCAGGGCTCACGTTCCGTGTACAGGCCCGCTACGGTGTACTTGGGCTTTCCTTCGGCGACCCGGTCTTTGTTCAGGCTTTCGATCCATTCCAGGATGTGGCCCTCGGAATGGCGGGGACGCACCGCGTCTCCGGCGGCAGGAACCGACGAGTCGATGATGTAGTGGCTTTCGCCCTTGTCGTCGACGATCTCGACAACCGCGTAGTTCTTGTCCGACAAGTCGGGAGAGTTGCGTTCTATTTCCTCGAGTAGCTCGCGCAGGTTTTCCGGGTCCTGCAGGCCCACGTCCTTCGGACGCGCCGAGGCCTCGCGCCGCCAGGCAGCCACGGACTCAGGGTGCTCGGCCGCCGGGTCGGGCTTGTTGCCCCGCTTGGGCGGCGCATCCGCATAGGGGGAGTTGTCCTTCTCCGGCCCAGGTGCCCTACCGACCGCGTTGTTCGCGTGAAACGAGTGGCTCATACGGCCGAGCGTCGCCAGGGCCGCGTAGCGATCACCGTCATTCATGTTCGACCACTCAGGGTCGAGGTGACGGCGCAGGTCGCTGTCCGTGAAGTTGGTCTTTGGAACCTGAACGGCCCGGTGGGCCTGTTGCGCTTCCTGGTGCGCCGTCGTGGCTGCGGGAACAGCGGCTCTGGCTGCCGCCAGCCTCTGATCGGCAGCGTCCCTCCGCTCCTGAGCGGCTTGCTTCTCGGCGTCGGTAGTGGCGTCCTTTGCTTCCTGGATCGCCCTCTTGCGTTCTGTGATGGCCTCTCTGACCTGCTTGCGAGCGTCGTCCAGGGCCCGCTTGGTGTTGCGGACGTCCCGCGTCGCCTCCACGTACCTTTGCCGATTGTTCAGGGACTCCTGAAGCAGACCGCCCAAGCGGGAAGGATCGGGTGGCGTGGCCTGGGCCCAGACCCGCATCTGCTGCTGGACCGGATCCAGATCAATCCGTCGTACCTGGTGGTGCTCCTCCTCCCGGAGTTCCTGTTGTGATTCGTCCGGAGGGACATTCGCATGTATCTGGTCCGTGGCCTCCGGGTCGGGGAGAGTCTGGTTTCGCCGCTGGCGAGTTGCTTCGGCGCTGCGGTGGCTGTCGGACTGGTCAGGGGAGCCGGACGGGCGCTGCGGCGACGGGCGTTCAGCTGTGGCCGGCGCAGTCTGACTCTGGTTCTGCGCGGCAGGCTGGTTGGTGGTGTCGATGGGGCGGCGGTTGGCGTCCAGGGGGATGGCGAAGACGCCGTTGTTGCCGTTGTGGAGCGGGGTGGTGGAGCTCTGGCCCGTCTGGGGGTCGGCGTAGACGATCTGGCCGTTGTGGTTGACGACGTTCCAGGCGTGGGCGCGGCCGTCGGCGTTCTGCGTGATGATGACGGCCTGTGAGCCGTGGCCCTCGTTGAGGAGGGTGGTCTCCAGGTTGTCGTACGCGTCGCGGCCGTCGCCGAAGTCGTCGAACTCGGCGCCCAGAGTGTTCTCGATACGGTCGCGGCCGCCCGGCTCCGGGGTGTCCGCGGGGGTGCCGTCTTCGTTCGGACTGCGGCGGGCGGCGACCGTGGGGTTGCCGGCGTACGAGTCGGCGAACGCGAGTGCGCCGTCGGGGCAGTTGACGTCGCGGCCCGAGTCGTCGGGGTTCTGGCCGCGGATGTCGCCCAGCCACGAGCCCTCGCGCGGGTCGGGGGCCTGCTGGAACGAGCCGTCCTCGTTGCGTGGGAATCGTTCTTGCTGCGCGCGGTTGTCGGCGCCGGTCGGGTCGTCGTAGCCGTCCGGGGGGCCGGAGGGGCGCGTTGCCGTGGACGGGGTCGGTTCCGTTGAGTCGGCTGAGTCGTGGTGCTGGTCGGTGCCGTCGTCCGGATTGTGCGTGGAGTCGGTGGAGTCGGTCGTGTCGGTGTCCTGAGAATCCCCGGGATCCTGTGGGGATTCGGAGTCCTGGTTGTCCTGGCTGTCCTGCGCGTCCTGGTCCGTTTCGGACTGCGGGTCTTCCTGGTTCGTCGACTCCGGGGCCTGAGTGGTGTCCGAGTCCCGATCCGGGGTGGCATCGGTGTCCGGCGTGGTGGTCTCGGAGGCCGGGGCCGGTTCCTGTGCGGTGTCGGACGACTGGGGGTCGGGCGTGGACTGGTTCGTCGACGAGTCCTCGCCCGAGGTGTTGTTCGTTGTGTCCGGGGTGGTGTTCTCCGTGGACGGCTGCGGCGTCGACGGCGTCAAGAAGTACGGGGTGATCGGATTCCTGTTGGCGTCGAGCGGGGTGTAGAAGACCTCTGCGGCGCCCAGGTGGATCGGGTTCTCGCTGACGACACCCGTCTGCGGGTCGACGAACAGGACCTGGCCGTTGTGGTTGACCGCCGCGAAGGCGTGGCCGCCACCGCCGGGCCAGTTGACGCCGATCACGGCTGCCGAGCCGTGCCCGGCCTGCGACAGCTCATGGGCTATTCGCGCGTACGGGTTGGGGTGGTCCTTGCCCGCGTACGTGCTGGGGGCGCCGGCCCAACGTGCCTGGTTGTCGACCGAGTCGCGCTCCGCGGAGAAGCGGTTCAGGCTGCCGTCCGGGTTCTGGTCCAGGGTGCGCGGGGCGGACACCGTCGGGCGGCCGAACCATGTCTCGAGGAACGAACGGGTGCAGTCGGCGCAGTTGTTGGACCGGCCGGGCACTCCGGGGCCACCGTCGTTCTGCAGGCCGGCCCAGTTCCCTTGCCGCGGGTCCGCGAACACCTGCGGGGTGCCGTCGGGGTTCCTCGGGTGGGCGTTCTCCAGGTCCTGCTGGTGGACGGGATCGGGTGTGGTCAGGCCCTCGTGCGGGATGTTCAGGTCGTTGCGGATGTCCGAGAGGTTGTCCGCCTGGGATGGGGGCGGAGGTGCCGTGGGTTGTTGCTGTTGCTGTTGCTGTTGCTCGTGCTGGTTCTGGTCGGGCGTTTGGTTGGTGGTGTCCGGCTGTGGGGTGGTCGGCTGGTGGTTGTTCTGGGCCGGCATCCCCTGGTCGTTCGGCGTGGACGTGGGGGACTGGGGCGAGGGCTGGTGGTCCGAAGGACGGTTGTCCGGCGGGCGGTTCGTCGGGCGGTCGCCGCGGGGCGGGGTGGTCGGGCGGCTCGGTGTCTCGGCGCGCGGCGTGCTGGTGCGCGGCGGCGATACGGGGCCGTTCTGCCGGGTGTCCCGGGACGGTGTCGTGGGCCGGGCGTTCGGCTGATCCGTACGCGGTGTTGTAGCGCTGGGCGTGGTGGACCGCGGTGTTGTCGTGGGGCCGCCCGCTGCCGGTGCCTGCGTCGGGATGGGGCCGGCCGTCGGCGGCGGCATGGCGCCGGGGGGCGGCGTCGAGGGTGGCGCGGCGGACTGGGCCGCCTGCTGCGGGACGCCCGTGTCACCGGACTGCGCACTGGGGGCCGGGGGTGCCGCCGTGGCGACGCCGCCCATGAGGTCCATGTCCGGGTCGCTCGGGTCGTGCGGTGTCGGGGTCGAATGTGTCGGCGCGTGGCCCTGGCCGGGGCCGGCGTGGGAGGTCGGCGCGTTGCCGGGCATGGCGCCGCTCGGCATGCGGCCGCTGCCGGTGCCCTGGCTCTGGTTGTCGTTGTTGGTGCCGTCGCCGGAGTCGCCCGGAGTGGGGCCCTGGGCGTGCGCGGGCATGGTGCTGACCGAGTCGCGGTCGACCTGGTGCGCAGCGGGGTCGGGGCTGGAGTTGTCCGGCGCCGGGGTGGGCGCGGCCTCGGGCGGGGTGGACGGCGTGGGCTCGGGATTGTGCTGGTCCGGGATCGACGCACCCTGGCCCGGGCTGGGTGTGTCGGTGCCCTCCGGGCGGCTCGGGGCAGCGCCCTCCGGCGTGGTGTCCGGCGTCGGGGAGGTGCTGACGTCCGGCGTGGTGCCCGTGCTCTCGTTGGGCGAGGGATCGGAGGGCATGGACGGCTCGGTGCCCGGCGGCGTGTTCGTCGGGGCGTCCGGGGTGCTGTCCGGGCGGGCGGAGTCAGGGGTGGTGTCGGGGGCCGGTCCGCCCTCGACGTCCGGCGTCAAGGAAGACGGTGTGGACGAGTCCGGGGACGCGCCGGGGGCGGACGAGTCGGGGCTCGACGAATCCGGGGTGGAGGAGCTGGGGCTCGAGGAGTCCGGCGTGGAGGAGTCGCCGCCCGACGGCTGACTGATGCTGTCGTGGTACGCCTGGGTGCCCACGTCGAACGGGCTGGGCGGGTCGGAGCCACGGCTCGGCGCGGGCGAGGACGAGGACGACGAGGTGTCCGGTGAGGCCGTGCCGCCGGGACCGTCCGTGCCGCTGCTCGACGGCGTACTCGGCGAAGAGGTGTCCGAACCGCCCGACGGGGAGGAGGACGAAGGGCCGCCGATGTCCGGCGCCCTGCGCCCGGAGTCGCCGCCGCTCGAACTCGGCGAAGTACTGGAACCGGACGAGTCGCCCGACGAACTGCCGCCGCTCGACGGCGTGTTGGACGAGCTCGGCGAACCGCTGGAGCCGGTGGAGCTGCTGGACGAACTGCCGTCACTGGACGACGAGTTGCTGCTCGACGACGAACCGCCGGAGGACGAGTCGCTGGAGCTGGACGAGTTGGACGAGCTGTCACTGCCGGAGCTCGACGAACTGTCGCCGCCGTCTCCCCCGTCTCCTCCGTCGCCACTCAGACCATGGCGGGCGCCGTGCCCCGCCCGGGAGCCCGCGCCGTCGCGCAGGGACTCGCCGAACGTGGAACCGGAGTTCTCAAGCGCGCTCTTGCCCTCTTCGTAACCCGTCTTGGCGGTGCGGCCCAGGTCGTACCCCGACTGCTTGCCGAAGTTCTGCTCGACGGTCTGGGCGACCACGTCGGAGATCATGGCTTCGAGAGCGGAGACGAACGGTTCCTTGGCGGTCTCCAGCACCGCTTGCAAGATCTGTTGGGCGATCTCCTTGAGGAGCTTGCGCAGGATCATCCGCGTGGCGGCGGCCGCGCCCATCGCGCCGATCTCGGACAGGCCCAGGGTGAAGGGAGCGGCGGCCTGGGCCGCGGCGATCTCGAGCGCCAGGATGACCAACTGGGCGATCACCGCGATCTTCAGCCCGATGATGAGCATCGCCGCGGCGTCCATGCAGATGGCGATCAGCTCGGCGCCCTGGCGGGCGTCGTCGAAGTAGCCGGAGCCGCCGGCGAACTTCTCCCAGGTCTTGTTGAAGCCGTCGATGGAGTCCCCGGCGTTCTCCGCGAGGACGTTGCCGGCAGCGGTTAAGCCGCGGGACTGGAGGTCCGTCACGTCGGCGGCGAACTGGCGCCAGGTGTTGGCGCACTCCATCATTTTGTCTTCGTCGCCTGTGGGCCAGTCGAAGCCGCACATCTCGAGAAGCCACTCAAGCCCGTTGGGCAGCATCAAAGCCACGACGAAGACCCCCGTTGTCGCCATGTAGTTCGTGTTGTACCGGCCTTGTGGGCCGGCTCAACCGGCTAGCGCCGACGCAGCGCCATGCTCATGCCAGAGAGTACCCAAAGGCCCTTCGGAACCCTCAACCATCCCTTGTCACAGTGCTGTTGCAGACATCGCCGGTCTCAGCCGTTGGTGCGGCGCATGCTGCGGTAGAGGTCGATCGCGGAGTCCGGCGGGAAGTTGGGGATGTAGGTGACGGCTCCGTCGGTCTTGGAGATCACCATGTGGCTGCCACCCAACGGTGCCTGGGTGCCGGGCGGCGGCGGGGGCATGACGGCGTGGACGAGGAAGCCGATGTCGAACTCCACCACGTGCAGCGGCGCCGGGTTCCCTTCGGAGTCCAGCACTTCGAATCGGGACCGAGCGGCGGCCAGGGCCTCGTCGGGGGTGGTCGGGACGGGCTGCACCGCTTCGGGCGCGCCGGGCTGAGACACGAACTCTCTCCTATGGGCGGTCGGATGACTGCAAGTCAGGCGCCGGTGTGGGCCGCGCTACTTGCTCACGGACTTCAGAACGTGGACCTCGCCGCCGAACTGGTTCTCCGGCGTCTGCTCCTTGACCAGAGCCTCGTTGAAGTCCTCGTTCTCCTCGTGGTTCTTCGCCATCCGCTCCAACGCCTTGCCGATCTCGTTGAGCTTCGTGGCCAGGTGCTCCATCGAGTCCGTCATGCCGTCGCGCAGGCCCTCGTAGACCACGCCGAATTTCTCGCCGAGCTCGTCGTCGCCCCAGGGCGGGGTGCCGGCCTTGTCGCTGAAGGTCGTCATGCCTTTCCAGGCGTCCTGGGCGACGCTCGCGAACGACGTGTCCTTCGGCGCCTCGCCTCCGCCGCCTCCGCCGTCGCCCTGCGCCGCCAGGCCGTTCTTCAGCCTGGCGGTTGCCTGGTAGAACTCCCTGCCGATGTCGGAGAAGTTCTGCCCCTCGGCCCTCAGCGTCTCCGGACTGCTCCTGAAACCGTCACCCATGACTACGCCCCCGTTTCACCAACCGGCGCCATACTGCCGCCGGTTCGCGTCCGTCTCATGTCTACGACAGCGTACCCAGAGGCGCTGACAAGCGCTCAACCTCCGGGTGTCACAGTGCTGTTCCGAGACCGGCGGGGGATTGGGCCCGGGATCAACCCCGGTGTCCACCCTGTCCACGCTTCTTCGACCCCGTGAACAGGTTGGTCGAAGGACCGTCGCGCTCGTCGCGCTCCTTCTGCTCTTCCTCTTCCCGCTTGCGCGCCCACTCCTCGCGCTTCCCGCGCTCGGCCTCGCGGTCCTCCATGGTCTGAGACTCCGCGGCGTGCCGGATCTCGGTCATGCGGTCGCCCAGCGCGTCCATGTAGCGCTCGTTCTTGATGGCGTCGGTCATGCCCATACGTCCCGACAGGATGCCCTGGGCCATCTCCTGGAGCGGGCCGTTCACGTTGGGGTTGTTGGCCAGAGTGCGCAGCGCCTTGTGGAGGCTCTCGGCCTGCTCCGGGTCCTGCGCGACGTCCATCAGCTCCGAGTCGTCGATCTCCCGATCACCCGATCCCGGTCCGCTTCCCGGCCTGTTGGTCATGAGGAACCCCCTTCGAGCCCAGCGGGCCCTTCACCTTCACGCACACCGATTCAGGCACATTCACGCACGCAGAAAGCGGCTTTCGCAGTCACCGCAGCCTGTGGCGCCTATTGCATCCGTTGCAGCTGTTGCACCTGCTGACGAGCTTATCCAGCGGACCGTTCGGACCGTCAACCCGGCCTCTTCCCCGCATGGTTCAAGGTAGACAAGACCGAGAAGGAGGAGGTCCCGTGGGTCGCATCAAACCGTCGTGGTCCGAGCGAGAGCTGCCGGCGTTCTTCAGGCAGTGGCGTACAGAGTGGAGGAACGAGGACCTCGGTCCGGACAACTACCTCGACTTCGAGGGCGGCCTGCGGTTCGTTCTGGCCGCCGCCTGGATGTTCTGCCCGGAAACGGTGGAGTACCGCGGGTGCGTATTCCTCAAGGACCGATTCCACCAGAACACGGTCGATGACTGGTTCTCGAAGCTGGGGGACGACCGGGAGCGAATCGAATCCGTCGTGAACCACGTGGAGTTGTGGGACACGTTCAACAACACGCCGTTGACGGATGACGACCGGCTCGGGGAGGAGCTGCCTCAGTTGGCCTCGGCTCTGGGGGAGTGCTGGCAGGGAGTCCTGTCCACGCGCTACCCGGATCGTGGGATCACCGTCGAGGTCAGCGACGAGGAGGACGGTTCCTACGGGCCGACGGTGACCTTCTGGACCTCTTCGGTGGGCCTCGTCTTCCGGTAGCGCACCCCGGGCTGGTCGGCCACGGGGCCGACGGGTGTCTATCGAGGCGCCTTGGCCGGTTCCGAGGTCCCCGCTTCCTTGAGGAGGCGGTCGCCGATGGTCAGTGACTCCCACAGGGGGTTGTCCACGCGGACCTTGAGCGTCGAATCGTCCTGGAGGCGTACCTCGACGTAGTGGTAGAGGTTGGAGCCGTCGGTCGCCCGGCGGGTCTTGTCGATGACGATGCCGTTCCAGGCGTCTTCTTTGCGTACTTTGCGGGATTTGAACATTTCGCCACTGTAGCGGGCTGCCCACCTCGGCTGGGTCGGCCATCTCGGCAGCCCGCCAATCTCCAGTGCCTCTACCGCGGTTCGCCCCGCAGCGGTCGCCCGGGAAGTGCGTCCGCCTGCAACGCGCCGTCCGACACCACCGGCACCCCCGCCACGTACAAATGCCGCACCCCGCGCGACGGCCGCGTGGGATCCGCGTACGTGGCCGCGTCGGTCACCGTCGCCGGGTCCAGGACCACGAGGTCCGCGTCCGCGCCCACGCTGAGGTGGCCCTTGGTGCGGGCGCCGGGTGCCACGTCGTCGAGGATGCGGGCCGGGAGGTAGGAGCAGCGGCGGAAGGCCTCCAGCCAGGTCCAGGCCCCGGTTTCGCGCACCATCAGGCGGAGTGTCTTGGCGAAGGTTCCGGCCGTACGAGGGTGTGTCGTGCCGCCGGGTGGCAGAGGCCACCGGGTGCTGTCGTGGCTGCCGTCGGGCCAGAAGACGGGCATCGCGTCGCTGGCGACGACGGCGTCGGGGAAGGCGAGTGCCTGTCGCAGCAGGGCCAGGTCGCGGGGGTTGTCCTCGTCGAGGAACTCCAGGAGGCAGGGAGCGCCCGGGTCTTGCGCGCGCAGTTGTTCCAGGCGGGCGGCGTCCGCGATCCGTTCCCCGGTTTCGACCATGATGACGCTGCTGGGGCCCAGGCCCTTCAGGCGCAGCCGCTCCGGAGCGATGAAGGCCGCCCCGACGGCTGTGCTGCCCGCCCCGTACGGGTAGGCCTCCACCGTGACCCGTGAGCCCGACTGGCGTGATTCCTCAAGGGTGTTGAGGACGCGGTCGACGTGCCGGCCCGAGGTGCTGTTGACGTGGCAGTGGTGCATTGCCGCGCCGGTCTCGGCCGCCGCGATCGCGATTTCCATGGAGCCGTCGACGGGGGTGGCCGGATCCATTTCGACCAGTTCCCGTACGTGTGTGAACGTGGGCGCGCCGGCCTTCGCCGCGAGCCGGGCCACGGCCTGGAATTCGGCGGGCTCGGTGGCGGGCGCGTAGCCCATCAGGATGCCGATCCCGAGCGCGCCTGCCGCCAGCTCGTCCTCCAGCAGGGACAGCCACGCCGTCAACTCGCGCGGTGACGAGGAACGTTGCCAGCGCGGGTCGCCCAGCACCGCCAGACTGGACGCGATCCGGGCGTCGGGGGTGATGCCGGCGAGGACCTGGGCCCGCGCGCCGCCCCAGGAGGCGGAGAAGCCGAAGTGGAGCGGGCGGCCCGCGGCCGCGGCCTCGGCGTAGGCCCGCTCCACCGGCATCAGGCCCGCCTCCAGGTCCAGCGCGGTCGTCACACCGTCCATGGCCTGCAACCGGTGCCCGGCGATGGAGTGGACGTGGCTGTGCAGGTCGACGAAGCCGGGGCCGATGACGAGCCCGGTGGCGTCGATCAATTCCGTGTCCGGCGGTGGTGTGAGGTCGGGGCCGACGGCGGCGACCTTCCCGTCGGTCACGAGCACGTCGGCCGCCCCGTCGAATCCGACGGCCGGATCGATGACGCGACCGCCCCGGAACAGGGTCCGCACACTCGTCATACTCGTCTCCTTCTGAACGACCCGCTGCAACCTGCAATGACCTGCTCAGTTCTACTCGGGCACGTGGCGCCCGGTACGTGTCGTACGAAACGTTTCACAACTCGGCGGCTGCATAAGGAAGTTCTGAGGTCGCCGGGGGCGAGGGAAGATCCTGCCCGGCCTGACTCCGGCCGATCGCCGTCTGCTTGACTTCCCGCATGTCAACACACGGTTTGCTCGCTGAGAAGAACATCCTGGTCGCCGGTGCCTCCAGCGGCATCGGTGCCGCCGCGGCGCGGCTGTTCGCCCGTGAAGGTGCCAGGGTGGGACTGCTGGCCAGGCGGCAGCAGAATCTTGAGGACCTCGCCGCGGACATCCGCGCCGAGGGCGGCACCGCCGTGCCGATAGCCGGCGATGTCACCGTCCCCGGGGACGTCGAGCGGGCGGTACGGGGCGTGGTCGAGGAGTTCGGCCGTCTCGACGGCGCGTTCAACAACGCAGGCACCGCCACCGTCGGGACCGAGCTGCACGAGATGTCCATGGACGATTACGACCTGGTGATGGACGCCAACGTGCGGGGCACCTGGAACTGCCTGCAGCACGAGATCCGCGCCATGCTCGCCTCCGGCGGCGGCTCCATCGTCAACACCTCGAGCGTCGCCGGCCTGGTGTCCACCGGTGTCGGCGCGCCCTACGTGGCTGCCAAGCACGCCGTCATCGGCCTCACCAAGGCCGCCGCCCACGAGTACGGAGAGCGCGGCATCCGCGTCAACGCCCTTGCGGTCGGCTCCACTTTGACCGAAATGATGGAAGGCGCCATCGCCGGCTCGCCCGGGATCGAGAAGACCTTCTTCGCCCGCGCCATCCAGCAGCGCATGGCTTCCCCCGACGAGATCGGGCAGGCGGCCGCCTGGCTCCTGAGCGACCGCTCCACCTTCGTCACCGGTGCGACCATGCCCGTGGAGGGCGGGACGCTCGCGATCTGATGTGATCGCTGACATGGCCCTGCGCGCCTTCTCCGGGAAGTACCAGGAAGTTCCGGGAAGTTCGGGAAGTTCCGGGACGAGGGTGCAGGGCCGTTCGCGGCGGTTCAGCGCTGCTGTGCGCCGGCGAGGGCGAGGGTGAGCGAGGAACGGAAGCACTCCTGGCCGCTCTGCATCATGCGCACGTGCGTCACGGGGCGGCCGGCGTCGTCCTCGCCGGCGGTCTCGGCCGTCACGACGCACGGCTCGTCGAGCTCCACGTAGCGCGAGAAGAGGGCCTGCTGGCCCGCCGGGATCACCGTGAGACCGGGGTGGAGCTCCTGCGCGGCCTGGCGCGCGGCTTCCAGCAGCAGGGTGCCGGGGGCGTGGTCCACGGGGTGGTCGAAGTAGAACGGGTGGTGCACGTCGACGCGCAGCAGCCACTCCTGGGGCCGGTCGGTGGGGGAGAGGGCCACGTCGTGGAACTCCGCGACGCCCAGCGGCTGATGGGGGAGCGGCGGGGGCAGTGGGACGGCCCGGGCCATGGCCTGTCGGCCGTCACCCGCGTCGGGGCGGATCCGTCGGTAGATGGCCGGTGCCAGCACGGGGAAGCGCGAGTGGGCACGGGCCAGCGGGACCCCGTCGGCCAGTACGTCGATGTCGAAGGCCAGGAAGGAGGCGCGCTTGCCCCGGTACTGCGCCTCCGTGCAGGTCACGTGCAACTCGACGTCCTGAGGTGCACGCTGCGTGACGGCGCGCAGGGCGGACGGTGTGCACGTGTAGCGGAACTCGTCCCACAACAGGTGGTGACCGAGCGGCACTTCGTGGCCCACGTGGGCGAGCAGCGGGAAGCTCTGGCGGACGGTCTCCACCAGTAAGGCAGGGCTGATGTGTCCGAAGAGGGGCGCGAACGAGTCGGTGGCGCGCTGCCAGTCGACGGGTATCGAGAACGTTCCGTCCGCGTTCCTCCGCCAATCTTTGAGCAGGACCTGACAAGCATGGTGCTTGTGGACCAGCTCCTTGGGGACCGGCCTGGCCGGCTGGGGCTGTCTTGCTGAGTCGACGTTCGTGGTGACGGTGCTCATCAACGGCCTTCATCTCGGGATGGGCGGAGTTCGCATCCAAGCCGGTGCGGCGGCCCATCGGATGTCTGACCGTAGAACATAGCGTGTATTATTTTTTGTCAACCGGCAAAGGGGCTGAAGATGGCAAAGGGTCAGCAGGAGCGGGCGCTCGCGACGCGCAGGATTCTGCTGCTAGCGGCGGCAGAGGTGTTCGACGAGTACGGGTACACGGGCGCCGGGATCGCCAAGATCCTCCAGCGGACGGATCTCACGGCGGGCGCCCTGTACTTCCACTTCGGCTCCAAGCAGGGCCTGGCGCAGGCGGTGATGAACGCGCAGCCGGAGGCGCTGGTCATCCCGGACGACGCCAAAGGGCTGCAGAAGCTGGTCGACCTGCTGCTGACCTGGTCGTTCCAACTCCAGCGTGACCCACTGCTGCGTGCCGGTGTCCGGCTGACGGACGAGCAGGCGACCTTCGGCATGCGCGATGTGACGCCCTATTCGACGTGGCGCACCATCATGCAGGAGTGCCTGGAGGAGGCGCGCGGAGCCGGCGAACTGCGAGCGGGGGCGGAGCCGGAGGCGGTGGCGAAGTTCCTGGTCGGCGCGTGTACCGGGCTGCAGACCTACGCCCAGGTCGAGACGGGCCGCGCGGATCTGCCCGAGCGGGTCCTCGACATGTGGCGGCTCACCCTGCCCGGAATCGCGTCCACCGAAGCCATCAAGCGCCTCGAAGTCAGCGTGGAGCGGGTCGACCCCGCCCTGCGCACCCCACGAGAGGAACCGAAACCGTGAGCACGTTCCAGAGGCTGAAGGCGGTGGCCGTCAACATCGACGGCGTCATGCTGACGGACACCTTCAGTCCGGTCATCCACCGCTTCATCACCTCAAGGGGAGGCGAGTACACGGCGGAGACCGAGCGCTCGATCTTCTCCCAGCGGCGGGCGGAGGCGGGTTGGGCCATGGCCCGCTCGGTCCCGCAGGAGATGACGGGGCCCGAGGCGCTGGAGACGTACTTCCGCGAGCGGGACGAGTATCTGGCGCAGAACCCGGTCGAGTTGAGCCCTGGAGCGCCCGAACTGGTCAGCAGGCTGCGGTCGCTTGGGCTGCGGACGGTGTGCTACGGCGGGCTCGGGGCCGACCACTTCCGCGCCTCGCTCGGTGCCGACGCCGAGCTGTTCGACGACCCCGGCTACATCTGCACCAATGACTTCCGTCCCGGTGTGGCGGAGATACCGGGCATCCTCGGCCTGACGCAGGGCGAGGTGGTCTTCATCGACGACGTGGCCAAGGTGGGCGAGGTGGCCCGGGCGGAAGGGGCACCCTTCGTGGGCTACCCCAGCACCTTCCCGCACAGCCACCAGGCGCAGTTGATGCGCGAGGCCGGCGTCGAGTACCTGGTGTCGCACCTGGACGGAGTCGACGAGGCGCTGCTGAGCGGGATCGACGAGGCCGTCGCCGCGGGACGGCTGTGGGCGACGGTGCCGGCCAACTGACCTCGTACGTCCGGTCGTTGCCCGTACCTGACGGGGGGGCGGGTAACGACCTGACGAGGGACGGACAACGGCCGGACGGGGGGCGGGCGTTCGGTGCGGCCGTCAGCGGCGCCGAAGGCGTGCGTCGGACAGCTGCGGCGGTACGTAGTCGGCGTCGGCGGGGTTGAGGTCGGTGCCCGGCGGGACCAGCTCGTCGATGCGGTCGAGCACGTCGTCGGGCAGGTCGAGTTCGGCCGCGCCCAACAGGTCCTCCAACTGGGCCAGGGTGCGCGGGCCGATGATGGCGCTGTCCACGGCGGGGTGGGACAGGGCGAAGGCCAGGGCGAGGTGCGCCAGCGGCACCCCCGCCTCCCCGGCCAGCTTGAGCAGGTCCTCGACCAGCTCGAGTTTGCGGCGGTTGCCGGGTGACTCCTGGTCGAACTTGTACCGGATCATGTCCTGGCGGAAGCCCGACAGGCTCAGCTCCTCACCGGCGCGGAAACGCCCCGTGAGCCACCCGCTGTTGAGCGGGGACCATGTCAGGACACCGAGCCCGTGCCGCTGGGCGGTGGGCAGCACGGCGCGCTCGGCACCCCGAAGGAAGATCGAGTACGGCGGCTGCTCGGTGCGGAAGGGGATGTGGCCGCGGCGCTCGGCGGTCCAGCGCGCCTCCACCAGCTGCTCGGCGGGGAAGTCGGAGCTGCCGATGGCCATCACCTTGCCCTCCCGGACCAGATCGGACAGGACCGAGAGGGTCTCGTCGATGTCGGTGTGCGGGTCGGGCCGGTGGATCTGGTAGAGGTCGATACGGTCGGTCCGCAGGCGGCGCAGGCTGCCCTCGACGGCCTGGCGGATCCAACGGCGGGAGTTTCCGCGCTGGTTGGGGTCATCGCCCATCGGGAAGTGCGCCTTGGTCGCGAGCACGACGTGGTCGCGACAACCCTTGAGGGCGTGGCCGAGGATGGTCTCGGCCTCACCGTTGGAGTACATGTCCGCGGTGTCGATGAGGTTGATGCCCGCGTCGAGGGCGGCGTGCACGAGCCGGGTGGCCTCGTCGTGGTCGGGGTTGCCCCATGAGCCCAGCATCATCGTGCCGAGGGCCAGGCGGCTGACCGTGATTCCGGTGCGGCCGAGCGTGGTGGTGCGCACTGTGGGTGTCTCCTTGCCGGGGGAGGTCGGGGAGGTCGGGAAGCTCAGGCGCCGATGGCGAGGACGGTCTTGCCGGTGCTGAGGCCGGAGGCGATGTGCCGGTGTGCCTCGGCCGCCTCGTCGTGGGCGAAGGTGCGGCTGATGGGCACCGTGACGCTGCCGTCGAGTACGGCATTGAGCGCGCGCCGCAGCGCGCCGGTGATCTCCTGAGGTGCCTCGGCGGCCAGGGCGGCGAGGTTGAAGCCGAGGACGGCCTTGCCGCTCATCCACAGGTCGTTGGCGCCGAAGGGCACGTCGTCGGCACCCGACGCGTTGCCCATTGCCACGAGCCGGCCGCCGATGCCGAGGGCCTGCATGCTCTGGGTGCGCGCGACCCCGCCGACCGGGTCGACGGCGATGTCGAAGCCGCGCCCTTCGGTGATGTCCGCGGCCGCCGCGGGCAGTTCGTCGCGCAGCAGCACATGGTCGTAGCCCAGGGCCTTGGCGTGCTCGATCTTCTCGGGGCTCCCGACAGTGCCGACCACCTGAGAGGCGCCGAGCAGGCGGGCGACCTGCCCGAGCTGGCTGCCGACACCGCCGGCGGCGGCGTGCACCAGGACGGACTCGCCCTTCTGGAGCCGGGCCGTGCGCTCCAGGACCAGGAAGGCGGTGGTGGTGTTGGAGGGGGTGGCGGCCGCCAGCTTGAGGTCGGCGCCTGCGGGCAGCGGGCAGACCAGGCGGGCGTCGGTGACGGCGACCTGACCGTAGCCCCCGCCGCGCAGCATGGTCAGCGCGGCCACCTGCTGGCCGGGGCGCAGGCCGGTGACGTCCGCGCCCACGGCCCGGACGGTGCCGGCCACCTCGATGCCCGGAACGTAGGGCAGTTCGAGGTCGACGACGCCGGAACGGAAGAGGATCTCGGCGTAGTTGACGCCGGTCCAGGCGACGTCGATGGAGACGTCCCTGGGGCCGGGGGTGGGCTGCGGGGCGTCGGTGAGGGTGAGGACTTCCGGGCCGCCGAAGCGGGGGATGGTGATGGCGCGCATGCGTTGTACCTCGCGAGGTCTGGTCTGGGGGCGGTGATGGTGCGTACGGAACTCGTACGGAACTGGCAGGTAAGGCGGGGGCGGGGCGGGTGAGGCCGGGTTGTGCACGACCTCCCGGTGCGGGTCGGGCCGGTTCGTGCGCGGTCTCCCCGGGGCGGGTCGGGCCGGTTCGTGTGTGACCTTGCGGCGCGGGTCGGGCCGGTTCGTGCGTGACCTTCCGGGGCGGGGCAGGTCGGCTCGTGTACGACCTCCCCGGCGCTGGTCAGGCCGTTCGTGCGCGACCTCCCCCGCGCGGGTCACGCCGGCTCGTGCACGGCCTCCCGGCTCCGATCGGACGGCACGTCCGTGGTGTTCGCCCGCGGCCGTCGCAGGAGCGCCGCGATCGCCGCGGCGGAGGCCAGGCACAGTGCGGCGAAGCACCAGAGCACGGAGTGCAGGCCGTCGGCCAGACCGGGGCCGGTGAGCGTGCCCCGCGTGGTCTGCGCGAGAACGGCGCCGACCGCGGCGATCCCCACCGTTTCGGCGGTGAGCTTGGCGGTGTTGAAGGCGCCGGACGCCGCGCCCGCGTGCTCGACCGGTACGGCGTCCACGGCCTGGCCGTCGAGCAGCCCCTGGGCGATGGCCACACCGCACCCGGCGACCAGCAGGGCGGGCAGCAGGGACGCGCCGGTCGCCATCCATGCCGCGCCCGCCGCCACCAGCACCAGCGAGGCCACCACCTGCACCCGGGCCGGGATCCAGCGCACCAAGTAGCCGCACAACAGCGGCAGTACGAGCAGCGGGGCGGTCAGCGCCAGCATCGCCCAACCGGCCGTGGCGGGGGTCATGCCCACGGCGCGCGTGAAGTAGGTCGGCAAGTAGGTGAGCAGCGGGGCGAAGAGCCCGACCACCGCGGCCACCGCCAGGCACAGCGCCGCGAACCGGCCGGTGCCCACGTGCCGCAGGTCCAGCAGGGGGTGCGCGGCCGTCCGCTCGCACCGTACGAAGAGTGCCAGCGCCGCGGTGGTGATCGCCGCGGACGCCCACACCAGCGGGGACGTCCAGCCGAGCAGCGGGCCCTCCACGAGCGTGAAGACCAGCGCCAACAGTCCCACGGTGAAGCAGGTTGCGCCGGCCGGTTCGCCCTGCCGGGCCGTGCCCTGCGGCGCGGCGGGGCGCGGCAGCAGCGGGACGCCCAGCAGGCACACCGCGCCGACCAGGCCCGGCAGGGCGAAGGCCGCCCGCCAGCCGAAGCCGTCGACGAGCTGGGAGGCGACCGTCGGACCGAAGGCGAGTCCGACGCCGATGGTGGTGCCGAACAGGCCGAAGACGCGGGCCCGTGAGCGGCCGGTGAACGCCCCCGCCAGCACCGCGCTCGCACCGGTCGTGGTGGCGGCGGCGCCGATGCCGGCGAGCAGTCGGGCCGCGTCAAGGAGCCAGATGTTCCCGGCAGTTGCGGCCAGCAGGCCGCAGGCCGCGAAGAGCGCCACACCCGCGGCGAAGACGCGCCGGGCGCCGAAGCGGTCCGCCCAAGCGCCGGTGACCAGCATGAACGCCGCGAAGGTGGCACTGTAGGCGTTCACCACCCACTGGGTGTCCGACAAGCCGACGTCGAGCTGCCGGGCGATGTCGCTCAGCGCCACCGAGGCACCGGTCAGGGTGAAGGGCACCAGGAACAGGGCGACCAACGTGGTGGCCAGAACGGCCCCGGAGCGCCGCGGAGTTGACCCGGACACGCCCGGCCGAGGTGCCCCGGGCACGCCCGGCCGAGGTGTCTCAGGCACGCCCCGCTGAGGTGTCTCAGGCATGCTCGGCCTCCTTCACCCGCGCTGTCTGCTCCGCAGGAACCTCCGCGCTGTCCGGCCGTCGCGGCGCGAGCAGCTTCCACACCGCCACGCCGATGACGGCGCACAGCGCGGCGCTGACGAGCAGGACGGTCTGCCAGGCACCGGTCAGCTCCTGGGCCACCAGCTGCTGGAAGCTCTCACCGGTGCCGGACGGGGCCAGGCGCGCCAGCCCCTCGCGCTCGCCCGCCGCGGCGGTGTTGGCGATCTCCCCGGCGGACGCGGCGGACCCGGCGGTCCGGCTGTCGTCGGCGAGGCGCCCGGTGAGCAGTCCGACGAGGGCGGCGCCGGCTGCGGCGATGGCCACGGCCTCGCTGCCCAGGCGCAGGGTGTTGAGGAACCCGGCGGCGGTGCCCACCGATTGGGGTTCGACGACGTCGAGGACGGCGCCGTCGACCAGGCCGAAGTTCAGTCCGAGGCCCACACCGAGGATGATCAGCGGTGCGGCGAGGTCCGCGGCTCCGGCACCCGGGTGCAGGGCGAGGGCCAGCCAGGCCACACCGGCCGTGAGCAGCAGCACGCTCAGCCCGAGGACGGCCCGGGTCGACATGCCCCAGCGCTGCAGCCGGGCGGCCAGCATCGGGGTGGGCAGGATGGGCAGAGTCATCAGCAGCATGAGCGTGCCCGCCGCCTGGCTGGAGATCCCGTCGGCCACGACCAGATAGTTCGGCAGCAGGGGCAGCAGGATCACGAAGGCGAAGGTCGCCGCGACCGGGACCAGACACAGGCCCATGAAGCGGGCGTTGCGCAGCAGCGCCAGGTCCAGCATCGGTGCGCTCACCCGCTTCTCGACGGCGCCGAAGACGGCGAACAGCACGACGCTGCCGACCAGCAGGGAGAGCACGGCGGGGCTCGACCAGCCCCACTGCGGGCCCTCGGCCACACCCATCATCAGCGCGAACAGGGCGGTCACGAACAGCACAGTGCCCAACCAGTCGACCCGCGTGCCCTGTTGGGGCCGCGCCCCGCTCATCGCAGGGATCGCGCAGGCCACCAGTGCCATCAGGATCGCGTGCATGCCGAAGAAGGACCGCCAGCCCAGCGAGTCCGCCAGCACTCCCGCGGCCATGGCGCCCAGCGCGAGCCCCGCACCGGTCACGATCCCGACCGCGGCGAAGGCGCGCGTACGGGCGGCGCCGGTGAAGGTGGCCGAGAGGATCGCGCTGCCGCTGGTGAGCAGGGCGGCGGCGCCGATGCCTGCCAGCGCACGGGACGCGTTGAGGACGGTGATGTCGCTGACCAGCGCGCTCAGGGCGCTGGAGGCGGTGAAGAGCACCGCCCCGGCGGTGAACAGGCGCCGGCGCCCCCAGGCGTCGGCGAGGGAACCGCAGGCCAGCATGAAGCTGGAGAAGGTGAGGTTGTAGGAGTGCACGACCCACTGCAGGCTGGCCAGCGAGGCGTCGGTGTCGCGGGCGATGTGCGGCAGGGCGACTCCGGAGCCCGTCACCGAGGTCGGCAGCACCAACAGCGCCAGCAGGACCGCGACGAGCACCCACGCGGCGCGGGAACGTCCCATGCTCACGAGGCGGCCACCAGGGACTCGGCGCGCAGCTTGAGGGCGGCGTTCATCAGCATGAAGCCCTGCTCGATACGCCACACCATCGCGCCGGCCAGCGGCATGCTCAGCCCGCCGAACTCCTCGAGCTGGCGCAGCCGGACACCCCCGTCGCGCTCCTCCAGGACGAAGGAGTGGCGGGCGCGGAAGAACGCGGGGTGCTTGATGATCCCCGACCACTGCAGCAGCCGGCCCTCGTGCAGGGCGGTCACGATGGGAGTGTGGGTCTCCTCCTCGGCCTTCATGGGCCGCTGCATGCGCAGGTGGAGCCGGGCCCCGGCCTCGATGCGCCCGCTTGCGTCGATGATGAAGGGGTTCCAGTCGCGGTAGCGGTCCAGGTCGGTGACGGCTTCCCACACGGCCTGGGCCGGCGCGTCGATATCGACGTGGGTGTCGATGCTGCGTCGTGTACGCACGATCGTCTCCAAGGGGTTCGAGGTCCGGTTCAGGCCGGGATGGACATGGACAGGCCGCCGTCGACCAGCAGGTCGACCCCGTTGACGTAGGCGGCGTCGGAGGAGGCCAGGAAGGCGACCACGGAGGCCACTTCCTCCGGTGTGCCGATGCGGCCGCACACCACGTCGCGGCGCGCCGCCTCACGGCCCTCTTCAGTGGGCACCGACTCGCGGTACATGTCCGTGTCGATGTAGCCGGGGCTGATGGCGTTGACGCGGACACCGTGCGGCGCCAGGTCGGCGGCCAAGGTCTTGGCGAGGTTGCCCGCGGCGGCCTTGGAAGCGGCGTACAGCGAGCCGATGGCCAGTCCGCGGTGGTGGGTCCACGAAGCGTTGATGACCACCGCGGCGCCCTCGTTGAGCAGCGGCAGAGCGCGCTGAACGGTGAAGAAGACGCCCTTGACGTTGGCGGAAAGCACGTCCTCGACGTCCTGTTCGGTGAAGTCGCCCAGGCGCTTGAAGACGCCGACGCCGGCGTTGGCGAAGACCGCGTCCAAGGTGCCGAAGCGCTCGCGGACGGCATCGGCCACCGCATCGGCGCCGGAGGCCGTGGAGATGTCGGCGGACACGGTCAACACCCGCTGCCCGGCGTCCAGTTCGACCGCCGCCTTCTCCAGGCGCTCGGCGTTGCGGCCGACCAGGGCGACCCGCGCCCCTTCGTCGAGGAAGCGGCGGGCCGCGGCCAGGCCCATGCCGGAACCGCCGCCGGTGATCAGGACGGTCTTGTCGGCGAAGCGGGAGGTGTGCACATGCATGGTGGGTAACTCCTCATGTTTGTAAGGGGATTGCGTGCTTGCGCGGGTACGGGAAAGGCGTGGTCGCGCGCCGGGTCAGACGGGGGAGGGGAGCAGTTGGTCCGCGCGCTGGACGGCGAGTTCGGGGACGGCGCGCCGTGCGAGGCCGGCCATCGTGCGGCCGGGGCCGACGTCGAGGAGTTGCGTGCACCCGGCGGCGTCGCGCAGCGTGCCGAGCACGCCGTGCCAGTGCACCGGGCCGGTCAACTGCGCGAGACACAGGGCCGGCCAGTCGGCGCCCCGCGTGTGCACGGCCGCGTCCACGTTGGCCACCACCGGCGCGTGCACCGGGGCGAACTCGACCGACTCCAGGGCCTGGGCGAGCTCCTCGGCGGCCGCACCCATCAAGGGGGTGTGGCAGGCCGCGGAGACGGCGAGCCGGGTACAGGCTCCACCGAGGTCCTCGGCGCGCCGCCGCAGCGCCTCCACCGCGTCGGGCGCCCCGGCCACCACGGTCTGCCGTGGGCCGTTGAAGTTGGCGAGCCACAGCGCCGGGTGATCCACCCGCACCTCGGCGACCAGCGCCTCCGTCGCCTCCTGCCCGGCAGTCACGGCCGCCATGGCACCCGGCTCCGACCCTGCGGCCCGCGCCATGGCCCGGCCCCTCGCCGCCACGAGTCGGGCGCCGTCGTACACGCTCAGGGCGCCCGCCGCGACGAGGGCCGTGTACTCGCCCAGGCTGTGCCCGGCGTGAACATACGAGCCCGGAGCGAAGTCCGTGACGTCCTCCAGGGCCCGCCACGAGAGCAACGAGGCGGTGAATACGGCGAGTTGGGCCCGGTCCGTGCGGGCCAGGTGGGCCGCGTCGGCCTCCAGCAGCAGCCGTGCCACGTCCAGCTCCGCCGCCTGCGAGACCTCCTCGACCAACTCCCAGGCGCGGCCGGTGGACCAGGGGGCGCCCAGGCCCGGACGCTGCACCCCCTGCCCCGGAAACAGCGCGGCCGTGCGCGCTGCCGGAGACGCTTCATTTGCAGCCATCTTCTTTTTCCCTGCTCCTTCGTTCGGCGGTCGCCCTAACATGTTCACGAGCGCTTTCTAAAGCAGTGCTCAAGGATCGCTAAAGCGCATTTTCGTCCCGCCCCGTATTCGGCGGCTTTAGTGATTCTTTGGTGCGCCCCAGTGAGACTCCTGGTGCCGGCCGAGCAACGGACTCGGCCCCATCGGGAGGGACACATGAATCACACGGAACGGGTGGCGCGGGCCGGGTTGAGGAATTCCCACGCCGCGAGAATTCGGGCGTCGATGGGGCTCTCCGAGGAATTCGAAACACCGCGGACTTTCTCCGGACCACCGCAACCGCGCCCCTGGCGTTCCCCGCTGCCCCGGTCCGCCTGACCGCCCGTACCGACGAAAGGAAATCCCGTGCCCCCGACCCTGTCCGCACCGTCGGCCCCGCACCGAGGCGAACAGGCGGAGCTGTCCTTCACCCGCACCGTCGACCGCCGTATCCTGCACCGCTGGGCGCTGTCCGAGGTCTTCCTCACCGATGTGCACCACACCGACGACGGCGGCTACCGCGCCGCGGCCCAACTGCCCTGGAAACACCCGTACTACGGCGACCACCTCACCCGCCTCGACTGCCCCGACCCGCTGCTCCTCCTCGAGTGCGTGCGGCAGGCCGAGACCTGGGGCGGGCACGCGGTCGCCGGCGTGGGCGAGGACCGCCAATTCCTGCTGCGCCGCTGGACCATGGCGCTGCCGGGCCTGCTGACCGCCCCCGACACCCAACGTCCCGCGGAGGTCTCGGTGGCGGTGACGACATCCGGCGCCCAGGGCCCCGCGGGCTCCCCGCGCCGTCTCACCTTCGCCGCCGACGTGGGGGTGTGGGACCACCACGTAGGACAGGTCCGCATCGAGGTCGGCTACATCCCCTCCGACGTGTACGCCGCCGTGCGCGAGAGCGGCCGGGGCAGGCCCCTGCCCGACTTCGACGCGCTGCCCCGCACCACCAGCTCCCTTGCCCCGCACTGGGTCGGGCGCACCGACCGCCACAACGTCGTCCTCGACGACATCACCGTGGACGGGCAGGGCACTTCGGCGCGCGTGTGCGCCCCGCTGGACAACCGCAGCATGTTCGACCACGCCCAGGACCACGTGCCCGGCATGGTCCTGATGGAGGCCGCCCGGCAACTGTGCCTGTTCACCGGGGCCGAGCTGCACGGCACATCCGCGGCCCACACCACCGTGGCCGGCTTCGACTTCTCCTTCAGCCGCTACGCAGAGCTGGACGCGCCGCTGAGCGCCCATGTGCGGCACAGCGGCCCCTACGCCGGGGACGACGCCCTGGCGGTTTCCGCACTGCCCCGACTGACCACGCACCACGTCGAGTTCCTCCAGGACGGAGCCCTGTGCGCCCGCGGCGTGCTGCACACCACCACCGCCCGCGCCGCACCCCAGAGGAGGCAGCCGTGATCGACATCCCTCGCGGCACCTGGATCGCCGCCGCCGAGTGGCTCCCGGCCACCTCCCGGACCCCCCAGGACGCGCTGCGCCTGGGGCAGGTCACCGCCGAGGAGATCGCGGCCATGGGGTACTCCTACCTGCCGTGCTCGGAGGACCTGTCCGCACCGCAGATGGCGGCCGAAGCCGGACTCGCGGCCCTGGAGCGCGCCCAGGTGGATCCCGCGCGGCTGGGCTCCGTCCACCACGCCTGGACCTACTACCAGGGCCACGACTTCTGGTCCCCGGCCCACTACGTCGCCACGCGCCTGGGCGCCCGGCACGCCGTCCCCGTCGGCATCCAGCAGATGTGCAACGGGGGCGCGGCCGCCCTCGAAGCGGCCGTCGCCCGCCTCGCCGTCACCGCACCATCCGCCTGCGCCCTGGTCACCACCGCGGACCGCTTCGTCGCCCCTGGCTTCGACCGCTGGGCGGGCGACTACGGGGTCTGGTACGGCGACGGCGCCACCGCCGCCGTCCTGGGCCGCGCCGCCGGAACGGGCCCACCGGAACGGTCCCTGCAACTGCGCGCCCTGGTCACCCGCGCCCAGCCCGACCTGGAAGTCGTGCACCGCGGCCGCGACCGCTTCCATGCCGCCGCGGGCGAACTCGGGCCCGTCGACGTACGCCGCACCAAGAAGGCCTACCTGAGCGGCACGGGCCGGGACGCCTTCGTGGCCCGGCTGCGGCGCTGCACCACCGACGTGCTCGCCGCCGCCCTCGCCCAGGCCGCCGACCGGCCGGGGGCGTGCACCGACAGCGGCCCGCGCTGCGTCCTGCTGCCCCGCCTGGGCGCGGCCACGGCACGCGACATCTACGGCAAGGCCGTCGCCGAAGTGACCGGCGCCCCGGCCGTGGACCTGGGCGCGGGCACCGGACACCTCGGCGCCGGGGACGCCCTGTCGAACCTGGCTGCCCTGTCCGACCCCACCCACCCGCAAGGGCTCCTCCCGGGCGAGTACGCCGTCGTGCTCAGCGCCGGAGCCGGCTTCACCTGGAGCGCGCTCGTCGTGCAGCGCCCCACCGAACAGACCGACCCGTCGTGAAAGGCCACTTCATGTCCGCACCCACCCCGTCCGACAGCCTGCTGGAACAGGCCCCGCCCGGCGCGCCCGTCGTCATCGTCGGAGCCGGCCCCGTGGGGCTCGTGCTCGCCGCCGAACTCCTCAGCCGCGACGTCCCGGTACGCATCATCGACGGCACCCCGCCCGGCTCCTCGCTGCACTCGCGCGCCATCGTGGTGTGGCCGCGCAGCCTCGAACTCCTCGACCGGATCGGCGCCGCCGAACCCCTCGCCGAGGCCGCCAACCGCCTCGACGCGGTCACCTACTTCTCCCAGCGCCGCCTGCTCGGCTCCATCGAGATGAGCAGGCTGGCCGAGACCCCCTTCCCCTTTGGCGCCGTGATCCCGCAGAGCCGTACCGAGGACGTCGTGCGCGCCCGGGTGGAGGCGCTGGGCGGAAAGGTCGAGCAGGGCCGCGTCACCGCGGTCCAGAACATCCACCGCCGCCCCGTCGTCGAGGTCGAGTGGCCCGACGCCTCGGGCAGCGAACACATCGAGGCCTCCTGGGTGATCGGCGCCGACGGCGCCCACAGCACCGTGCGCCGCCTCGCCGGCATCGAGTTCCTCGGCTCCGGCGAGGACGTGCTCTTCGCCATCGGCGACGGCCCCATCGACGGCGACCTGCACCACAACGAGCTGCTGTACTGCTACACCCGCAGCGGCGCCCTGGGCCTCGCGCCCTTCGGCGAAGGCCGCTTCCGCCTCGCCGTCAGCGTCCCCGGCTGGAACCGCCAGGACGCCCCGCCGCGGGCCCTGTTCCAGCAGGTGATGGACGAGCGGGCCCCACGCCCCGGCGTCATCGGCACGCTCGACTGGACCACCATCTTCCGCGCCCGGCGCCGGGTGGCCGAGACCCTGCGCGAGGGCCGCGTCTTCCTCGCGGGCGACGCCGGGCACATCTTCAGCGCCGCCGGTGCCCAGGGCATGAACACCGGCATTCAGGACGCCGTGAACCTCGGCTGGAAGCTGGCCGGAGTCATCGACGGCACCCTGGAGCCGGGCATCCTCGACACCTACGACACCGAACGCCGGCTGGCCGCGGAGCGCGTCGTCCTCACCACCGCCAAGCAGACCAGCTGGGGCCTCTTCCGCCGCAGGCGTCAGATCGCCGTCCGCGACGGCGCCGTGCGCCTCGCCCAGCGCTCCGGCCTGCTGCAGCGCTTCGGGGCGCCGCTGATGGCGCAGCACGACGTCACCTACCGGCCCGCCGAATCCCTGCGCGACACCCTGCCGGGAGTGACCCGCAAGGTGCGCGCCGGAGACCGGCTGCCCGTCTTCAGCCGGCACCCGCGCGGCCGGGAGACACCGGCGCCCGCCACCGAGCGCGGCGGTTGGCCGGTCGTCGACGCGGCCCGCCCTTCCGTCCTGCTGTGGGCTGGAACGCGCCAGGACGGCGCCTGGATACGGCAGGCCGACGCCGTACGCGCCGGGCTGCCGCCCACCGTTCCGGTGCAGGACATCTCCGCCCGCCCCGGCTTCGCGCCCCTGCTCGGCAACCGGCCCCTGGCGGCCGTGGTCCGCCCGGACGGACACATCGCGGCCCTGACCGAAGCCGAACCCGTCGCCGTACGCACCGCCCTGCGCGAGACCCGCGCCGTCATCGGGCCGCGTCCGGACAGCGGCAGGGCGGGCACCGAGAGCGTCACCGAAATGGGCGTCGCGGCCGCCGCGTCACATGGAGACACCCGAGGAGACATCGAAGGAGACATCCAGTGAGCAGGGCTGCGGTCCTGTGCGGCCTCAGCGCGTGGGTGCCGCCCACGGTCGTGGACAACGACCAGCTCGCGCGGGACCTGGACACCTCGGACGAGTGGATCCGCACCCGCACCGGCATCGCCCGGCGCCGTATCGCGGGACCGGGCCTCGCCACGTCGGACCTCGCCGCCGAAGCCGGCCGCAGGGCCCTGGAGTCGGCACGACGGACCGCCGCGGACACCGGCGCCCCCGGCCCGCAGGTCGACCTGGTGGTCCTGGCCACCAGCACGCCCGACCAACCGTGCCCGGCCACCGCACCCCAGGTCGCCCACCGGCTCGGGCTCGGCACCGTCGCCGCCTTCGACGTGGCCGCCGTGTGCACCGGCTTCATCTACGCACTGGCCACGGCCGCTTCGATGATCGTCGCCGGCTGCGCGCGCAGCGCCCTCGTGATCGGGGCGGACACCTTCTCGACCATCCTCGACCCGGCCGACCGCACCACCCGCGCCATCTTCGGCGACGGCGCGGGCGCCGTGGTGCTGCGCGCAGGCGAGGACACCGAACCCGGCGCCCTGCTCGCCTTCGACCTGCACAGCGACGGCGCGGGACACGAGCTGATCACCGTCCCCGGCGGAGGCGCGCGCGAACGCTCCACGCGTACCGGCAACGAGGCGGACTGGAACCGGTACTTCACCATGCAGGGCCGCGCCGTGTTCACCGAGGCCGTCGTGCACATGAGCGACTCGGTGCGCACCGTCCTCGACCGCACCGGCTGGGAGAGCGCAGAACTCGACCGGCTCGTCGCCCACCAGGCAAACCTGCGGATCCTGCGTGCCGTGGGCAGCCAACTCGACCTGGAGGAGCGGCAGGTCGTCACCAACCTCGACGAGGTCGGCAACACCGTGGCGGCCTCCATCCCGCTCGCCCTGGCCGACGCCGCCGCCGACGGGGACCTGCGACCGGGCCACCGGGTGGCCCTGACCGGCTTCGGCGGGGGAGTCACCTGGGGCTCCGCCACCTTGACCTGGCCCCGCCTCGACCTCGCGGCCGACGTGCCTGAACCCGAGGGCGCGCACTTCACCGAAGAAGGCGCGCACTTCACCGAAAGAACCGACAGAACCGACGACAAGGAGAACCTGTCATGACCGCCACCACCGCCAACACCACCGCCGCCCTCACCGACCGCGTCGCCTCCCTGATCGCCGAGCACTTCGGCCTGCCCGAGGAGGAGCTGCGTTCCGGCGTCACCTTCGACGAGTTGGACATCGACTCCCTCGTCCTGGTCGAGCTCGGTCTGATCCTGCGCAAGGACATGGGGATCGTGCTCCTGGAGGGCGAGTTGAAGCCCAGCCACACCCTCGAGACGGCCGTCGAAGTCATCGCGTCCAAGGAGGCCGCGTGAGCGCCGCGGCCTCCATCACCGGCATAGGCCTGGTCACCCCGGCCGGTATCGGCCTCGAGGACAACTGGTCGGCCGTCGCCGCCGGCCGCTCCGCCGCGGCCCACGACCCGCAACTGGCCGGACTGACCACCGACTTCTCCTGCCGGGTCCCCGGCTTCGACGCCGATGCCCTCCTGGGCCGGCGCACCGCCTGGCGGCTCGACCCCTTCACCAGGTTCGCCATGGTCGCCGCCCGCCAGGCCGTCAAGGACGCCGGCCTGGACACCCGTACCTGGGACGGGGCCAGGGTCGGCATCGTCCTGGGCAACTCCTTGGGCGGCACGCACACCATGGAAGAACAGACCCGTCGTTTCTACGACGACGGGCCCGACGACGTCTCCGCGCTCACCGTGCCGAAGTCCATGGTCAACATGGTCGCCGGATACGTGGCGATGGACCTCGGCATCCTCGGCCCGAGCCTGGTCACCGCGACCGCCTGCGCCTCCGGTGCCACGGCCCTTGGTGTGGGCCGTTCCCTGCTCGCCTCGGGCCAGTGCGACATCGTGCTCGCCGGTGGCACCGAGGCCGCGCTCACGCCCGCCACCGTGACGGGCCTGTCCCGCATGGGCGCGCTCTCCGAACGCCGCGAGGACCCGCAGCGGGCCTCGCGCCCCTTCTGCGCCCACCGCGACGGATTCGTACCCGGCGAAGGCGCCGCCGTCCTGGTGCTCGAAGGACCCGGCCACGCCCGCGCCCGAGGCGCGTCCGCCTACGCGGACCTGGTCGGCTTCGGCGCCTCCAGCGACGCCCACCACGCCACCCAGCCCCACCCCGAGGGACAGGGCCTCATCCGTGCCGCACAGGACGCCCTGCGCGACGCCGGCGCGCTGCCCGACGAGATCGGGCACGTCAACGCGCACGGCACGTCCACCCCGCTCAACGACAGCACCGAGGCCCGCGCGCTGCGCAAGATCTTCGGCACCGGCCCCGCCGTCGCCTCCACCAAGGGCGTCACCGGACACACCCTGGCCGCCGCGGGCGCCATCGAAGCCGCCTACACCGCCCTCGCGCTGCACCACCAGACCGTGCCGCCCACGGCGAACGTGGAGCGGCTCGACCCCGAGGTGGACATCGACGTGGTCACCGGGCAGGCCCGCCCGGCCCGCATGGAACTCGCGATGAGCACCTCGCTCGGCTTCGGGGGCCACAACGCCGCCCTCGTACTCAAGGCCGCCTGACTGCCTGACCGTCTGGCCGCCCGAGCGCATCGCGGCGGGGACCGTCCGAGCGGTTCCCGCCGCACCCGTCCCACGAACCACACCCCCACACGGAAGCGAAACCACCATGGGCACCACACCGACCGCACACCCCCTCCTCGACGCCGCGGGCCGCCGCACCACCGACATCGGCCTCGGCTGTATGGGAATGAGCTGGGGCTACGCCGAGTCCCAGCGCGACGACCTGCGCTCCACCCAGGTCATCCACGCCGCCCTGGACGCCGGGGTGCGCCTGATCGACACCGCCGACGTGTACGGCGACGGCCACAACGAACGGCTCGTCGGCGCCGCCCTGCGCGGCCGCGGCGATGGCACCGTCCTGGCCACCAAGGGCGGCCTGGTCGTGGACGATCTGGCCCGCCGTGACATGCACCGCGACGGCAGCCCCGCCCACCTGCGGGCCGCCGTCGAGGCGTCCCTGACACGGCTGGGGGTGGAGGCGATCGACCTGTACTACCTCCACCGCATCGACACCGCGGTGCCCCTGGAGGACAGCTGGGGCGAACTCTCCCTGCTCGTCGCCGAGGGGAAGCTGCGCGCCCTCGGCCTGAGCGAGGTCACCGCCGCCGAGGCCGGCCGCGCGCACGCCGTCCACCCGGTGGCGGCCGTCCAGTCGGAGCTGTCCCTGTGGACCCGCGACCCCCTCGACCCGCACACCGGAACGCTGCGCTGGTGCGCCGACCACGGGGCCGCCTTCGTGCCCTACGCCCCGCTCGGCCGCGGTTTCCTCACCGGCGCCTACACCCCCGACTCGTACGAGCAGGGTGACTTCAGGGCCACCAGCCCCCGCTTCGCGGGACTGGCCCACGAGGCCAACCTGCGCATCGTCGAGGCCACGCGCCAGGTCGCAGGCCGCAACGGCGCCACGCCCGCCCAGGTGGCCCTGGCCTGGACGCTTGCCCAGGGGCCGCACGTCATCCCCGTGCCGGGCACCAAGAACCCCGGCTATCTGAAGGAGAACCTCGAAGCCGGTGACCTGGCACTGGACAGCGACGACCTCGCCCTGCTCGACGCGGTGCCCGCCGCCGTCGGCAGCCGCTACTGAGGAGGCCGGCCCATGCCCACCGCACGCCGTGCCGCCGTCGTCGGCACCACCGCGACAGCCGCAGCCCTCGCCCACGCCCTGCACACCGGCGGAGCGCACACGACCCTGGTCACGCCCGACGCGGACACCCCACCGCGGACGCGGCACGACAACGGATCACCGCGCCGCAGCGGGAACCTCGACGACCTGGCACGGGCCGACGTCGTCATCCTGGCCGCAGGCGAGCAACCGGCCGCCCTGCGCCAGCTGTTGGCTCGAGTCGCCGCCCACCGGGCCGCCGGTTCCGTGCTCGCCGTCGCCTGCCTGGGCCCTGCGCTCGGGGACCTGAACGTTCCGGGCGCCGAGGACCTGATGATTCTGCGCGTGCCCCGCCCCGACCTGATGAAGGCCGCGGAACTGACCGCCTCACCGCACACCGCACAGGCGTCCCGGGGTCTTCTTACCGAGACCCTGCGGGCCGCGGGCATCACCCCGCACCTCGTGACGGACACCGCGGGCGGGCACAGCACGGCCCCGTTCCTGCGCCTGCTCGACCGCGCCATGCAGCTACTGCAGGAGGGCCGAGCCGACGCCGAATCCATCGACACCGCGATGCGCCTCGGCTGCGGTTGGCGCACGGGCCCGCTTCAACTGGTCGCCGAGCTGGGGCCCCAGACGGCGCGTCAGGCACTGGCCGCCGTGGCGCAGACGCGCGGGCCCCGCTGGGCCCCTGCCTCCACACTGCCCGCAGCGCGACTGCCGGGCGCCGCCCCCGCGACGCGGACGGCCGCGCACAGCGCGGAGGTCGGCACCGACCGCGAACGCGTCGTGGTCGTCGGCTCGGGAACCATGGCGTGCGGCATCGCCGAGGCCCTGGTCCGCTCCGGACACCCCATCGACCTGTTGGCACGCTCCAGGAGCTCCGCCCAACGGGCCCAGGAGAGCGTGACATTCGCCCTGGAGCAGACCCTCGCGGGCGACGAACTCGCCACCGCGGCCGCGCTTCTCGGAGCCGGCTGCGAGGAGAACGTACTCGCGGACGCGCGGGTCGTCATCGAGGCGGTGGTCGAGGACCCGACGGCCAAGAGTGAACTCTTCGCCCGCATCGGAGGGATCTGCCCCGCCGGAACGCTTCTGGCCACCACCACGTCCAGCCTGTCCGTCCACGAACTCGCCGCCGCTTCCGGCCGTCCCGAGCACGTTGTGGGACTGCACTTCTTCAACCCGGTACGCCACATGAACCTGGTCGAACTCGTCCCCGCCGACACCACATCGGACCGGACGACCGACCGCGCCCGGCGCCTCGTTGAGAGAATCGGCAAGGTCCCCGTGCGCTGCGCGGACCGCCCCGGCTTCCTGGTGAACGCGCTCCTCTTCCCCTACCTCGACGACGTCCTCGAACAGGTGCGGTGCTTCGGCTCCGACCCGGCCCAGCTGGACGCCCTGGCCAAGAGCGTCACGGGCCTGCCCCTGGGACCCGTACGCCTCCTGGAGACGGTCGGTGCCGATGTCGCCCTGGCCGTACTCGACCAGTTGAGCTCGGCGGACGACGCGCGCCCCGCTCCCTCCGCGCTGCTCCAAGACGCGGTCGCCGCAGGGCACTTGGGCCGCAAGAGCCCGGGGCGGAGCGTCCGGGCGTTCCTCGACCGGGTGCAGTTCCCCGCAGTGGCGTGAAGCCCCCGAATCCCCAACACCCGCCCAGCCTCAGGAGTTTCCCTCATGTACTCGTACCGCTCGTTCCCCTCGATCCGCCGCGGTCGCAAGGCGCTTGTCGCCGCCGCTGCCGGAGCCCTGCTGGTGACCGCCGGCAGCGTGGCGTACGCGCAGACCACCGCCGCGGGTGACCCCGTCACCAGCGAGACACTCTCCGAAGGTGACACCGGACAGCCCTTCACCATCAAGGCGGACGGCGCCCGGCACCTCGTCTACCGCAAGGCCGTCATCCCGCCGGGCGCCGGCACCGGTTGGCATTTCCACACCGGCGAGGAGATCGCCGTCATCCACTCCGGCACCATGGTGCGCATCAACGGCAGCGACTGCTCGGAGCGCAGCCTCGGACCGGGCGACGCGCTCGTGGAGCCCACCGGCCCCGACGAGGTGCACTTCGGGACCAACCGCGGCAGCGAGCCCGTGGTCCTGTACATCACCGATGTCCTGCCGGAGGGCGCCGACTTCTCCGAGCCCGCGGAGGACCCCGGCTGCGAGAACGCCAAGTGACCGCGCCCACGGACACCGCACGGACCCGGGACGTCGGCCACATCCGGGTCGCCTTCTTCGACGTCGACGAGACCCTGCTGACCGTCAAGAGCATGTTCCGGTTCCTGAGGTTCCACCTGCGCGCCCGCGGCCTGCCGGACACGGCCTACGACGAGGCCGCCCAGACCCTGCGCCGGCGCTCGGCCGCCGGAGTCCCCCGGGCGCAGACGAACCGCGAGTACTACCGGCTCTACGCCGGGCAGTCCCTCACGGACGTCTTCGCCCAGGGGCGCGCCTGGTTCGCCGAGGAGTTGGAGCGCGGGGTCCTGCACGCTCCCGGAGTCACGCAATTGCAAACGCACCAGGGGCACGGCGCACGCATCGTCCTCGTCTCCGGTTCGTTCGCCCCCGCACTCGAGCCGGCCGCGCGTCTGCTCGGTGCGGACCGGTTGATCTGCAGCACGCCCGAAGTGAGCCGGGGAAAGTACACCGGCCGCCTTGCCAGGCCCCTGATCGCGGAGGAGAAGGGGCGGGCCGTGCAGCGGTTGCTCGCCGAACTCGACGTCCCCGCCGAACAGGCCGCCGCCTACGGGGACCACGCTTCCGATCTGCCGATGCTGGCGGCGGCCGGGCTGCCGGGCTGTGTGGGCGACGATCCCGCTCTCGTGGCGCACGTTCGCGACCGTGACGGAATCCTGCTCCCCGGCATGAACGGCTGAATCGTCAAGGAGTCGTAAACAGTGGCTCGTGTGAGGGGGTACTCACTCGGCGTACAACATGAGAACGGCTATTATGTTTTCTGTGCACACGCCGCCACCGTGTGCACAAAAGGCATCCGGGCAGCGCTCTGTCTCCGAGGGCGGAGCGCTGCCCGGTACGGCTCCTGAGGGGGACTGCAGTGACCGCAGTGACTGAGCACCACGCTTCCGATACCAGACCGATCGTCGACACCGAGGCCCTGCGCTTCCGCGTTCTGGGCCCGCTCTCGATGACCGTGCACGGCCGTGAGGCCGCACCGACCGCGGCGAAGCAGCGCCAGGTCCTCTGCCTGCTCCTGATGAACGTCGGCCGGAGGGTGACCACCACCGCGCTGACGTCCGAACTGTGGCCCAACGAGGTGCCGCGCACGGCGAAGACCGCCCTGCAGACCTACATCAGCGCCCTGCGGCGGCTCTTCGCCAAGGAACTCGGCCTGTCTGCCGAGACCGTCGCCGCGTCCCTGCTCACCACCGACGCCGGGAGCTACACCCTGCACCTCCCCGCATCCTGCTGGGACGGAGCCGAGTTCCGGGCCCTCCTTGAGCAGGGCGAGGGTGCCGCCGCGCGCGGAGACCACGAGGAGGCCGAGGTCACGCTCACGCGGGCCCTGTCGATGTGCCAGGGGGACATCCTCGAAGATGTCCTGAAGGGCCCTCAACTGCGCCCGCTGGCCCGCTTCCTGGACGAGGCGAGGCTGCACGGCGAGGAGATCCTGGTCGACACCTTCCTGCGCACCGGCAAGAAGAACCAGGCCGTGTGCCGTGCCACCACCCTGGCCGACCGCAACCCCTACCACGAGGGGCTGCACGCCCAGTTGATGCGATCCCTGTACGCCGCCGGCCGGCGCAATGACGCGCTCAAGGCCTACCGCGAGCTCGACGCCCGCCTCGCCGACGAACTCGGCACCGTGCCCTCACCGGAGACCCGCACCCTCCACCACGCCCTGCTCCAGGACGCCCCCGACACCGCGTTCCTGCGCCTCGCACCGGTCAGCGGCGCCTGATTCCTCGGGGCCGGCGCGACGCGGCCACGGCGCGGAGGCGCCCGGGAGTGGGACGGTTGTGCGTCATACATAGAGAGTGCATCATGCACAGACGGTGCATGATGCACTTTTGTTGAATGGTGCATTGTGCAGGTCCTCTCGCCACCGTGGACCGCTGCCGTGCCTCCACCCCACGAGGAGACGCACCATGACCGACCAGGCCGAACACGCCTACGCCCAACCGCCCGTCAGCCTGCCGCTGTCGGGCGACACCCCGCTCGAGCCGCCCGCCGTATGGGAGGAGCTGCGCGCGCGGTGCCCCGTCGCCCGCGCCACGCTGCCCAGCGGTGACACGGCCGTCTATCTGACCCGGTACGACGACGTCCGGGGCCTGCTCTCCGACCCCCGGTTCGTCCGCCCCACCGAGCAGGACAACGCCGCCCGCATGGCACCCGAAGGCGCCGGGGGAGCCGCCGCCACCGGCAGCTCCGCCATCGCGACCCCCAACCGCGGCGAACCGCACCAGCGTTGGCGCCGCCAGGTGGGCCGATACTTCACCGCCAAGCGGATGACCGCCCTGCGCCCCGCCATGATCCGCCTCGCCGAGGGCCTCGTGGACACCATGCTCGCCGCCGGCGCCCCCGCCGACCTGCGGGCGAGCCTCGGCTTCCCGTTCCCCGTCTACGTCATCTGCGACCTCCTCGGCGTCCCCGCGGAGGACCGGGACCGCTTCTCCGGCTGGTCCGACAGCTTTCTCAGCGTCACCCGCTACAGCGCCGACGAAATCCGCACCGCCCAGGCGGAGTTCGTCGCCTACATGTCCGCGCACATCGCCACCAAGCGCGCCGAACCCGCCGACGACCTCCTCAGCGTCCTCATCACGCAGAGCGAAGAAGCGGGCGGCGCGGGGAGCGAGAGCGAAGGCGGCGGCCTGAGCGACGACGAACTCGTGTCCACCGGCATGGGACTGCTCGTCGCCGGCCACGAGACCACCGCCAACTCGATCGGCAAGATGGTCTCGCTGCTGCTCGACGACCGCAGCCGCTGGGAGAGCCTGCTGGCCGATCCGTCCCTGGTGCGCACCGCCGTCGAGGAGTCCCTGCGCTTCGACAGCAACCTCGGCTTCGGGCTGCGCCGTTACCTCGGCGAGGATGCCGAGGTCGGCGGACAGGTCGTCCCGGCTGGCAGCACGGTCGTGTGCAGCATGCCGGCCGCCAACCGCGACGAGCGCGCCTTCACCGGCGCCGACGGCATGGACCTCGCCCGGACCCCGAACCCCCACCTCACCTTCGGCGTGGGACCGCACTCCTGCCTCGGCCAGGCACTGGCCCGCACCGAACTCCAGGTCGTCCTGGAGGTCCTGCTGTCCCGCGTCCCCACCCTGCGCCTCGCCGTCCCCGCCGCCGAACTCCGCAAGACTGAGGGCCTCCTCGTGGGTGGCCTGAGCGAAGTCCCGGTCAGCTGGTGACCCGCAACCCCACAGCCCCGTAGAGGAGACGGACCATGAACCTCACCGTCGACCAGGACAAGTGCTGCGGCGCCGGCGCCTGCGTCCTGTCCGCGCCGGAGGTCTTCGACCAACGGGACGAGGACGGCATCGTGACCCTCCTGACCCCCGAACCCGGCCCCGAACACCACGCTGCCGTGCGCGAGGCGGCGGCGATGTGTCCCACCGCGGCGATCGGTGTGAGCGAATCCGGCTGAGCGTCACGAGGCCATGGAACAGGCCCGGGCGGTTGGACCGCCCGGGCCTGCCGCCAGGATCAGATGTTCGGAGCGGTCACGATCTTGCCGGTCGGGGCCTTCGCGCCGACGGACGTGCCGAAGTCGGACCACGTGATGGTCTGCATGCCGGTCCCGTTGCTGTACGGCATCTCCTGCTGCAGCAGGTAGGGCTTGCCCGTGGTCGCGATGCTGTACGTCGCCTTCTTGCTCGGGTCCGTGCCCTTGGCGACGACCGTGGCGACGGGCTGTCCCGCCACCTCCGCGGTGTCACCCTTCGTCAGCTTGAGCGTGCTCTTCTCCTGCCGGCCGAACTGCTCGACGTGGCAGTAGCTGACGAGCGCCTTCGTGAGCGAGGCGGTCGGCGAGCCGTGCATCCACTGGGCGGCCTTGATGGTGGCGGCGCCGTCCTTCTTGGCCCAGGAGGCGAACTTGGAGTCGACCTTGACCCAGACGTCGTTGCCCTTGCGGATGACTTCGAAGGTGCCCATGTCCTTCAGGTCGACCGTGCCGGTGCACTCCGTGGCGGAGAGCCGGAGGTCGGACTTGGCGTCCGACCGCGACATGACCTCGTGGACCGAACCCGCGGCGGCCTTGGTCTCCAGGCCCTTGGTCAGTATCGGCCTCTCGCTCAACAGGCGCCACCACCAAATCACCAGGAACGGAACTTAACGATCCACCCAGCGTCCTCAACTCCCCCTCAAGGAAGCCAAGGTTCCGTCACCGACCCCTGCTAGCTTCTGCGTTCGACTGGCGAAGTGCCGTGAAACGGGGGCTACTTCGCGACGCCTGGTAAGTATGGACACTTGGGGGAAGACCATGCGCAGACGCGTCACCATGCCACTCAGCGCCTTATTACTCCTGCTCGGAACCGCGGCACCCGCGGTCGCGGGCAACGACGAGGACACACCTTCCGGGAAGACCATCTACCGGGACAACGCGGTCGACGTCTCCTACCGGCAGCTCGCGGCGGACGATCCGCAGTGGGGCAAGGTCCCGAAGGAGCTGCGCGACAAGTCGACCGAGGGCTCCTACATCGCGGAGCTCCAGATCAAGAACGTCTCCAAGCGTGACATCACCGACTGGTCCCTGACGTTCGAACTGCCGGACAGAATCACGGCGACCGGGTCGGCGAAGCTGGATGACGCCCAGCAGGGCGAGCGCACGACGATCCAGAACGTCGCGGCGAACAAGGTGATCGAGCCGGGTACCACCTCGACCCTTTGGTACCGCGCGAAGGCCGGCGACACGGCACACACCCCCGCCTGGACGAGCTTCGCGAAGGACGGGGCGCGGCCGACGAAGGACACCGACGGCGACGGGCTCCCGGACGACATGGAGCAGCGCGCCAAGCTCGACCCGAAGAAGCAGGACACGGACCACGACGGCCTCACCGATTTCGCCGAACTCGGCTACCGCAGCGACCCGTTGAAGGCGGACAGCGACGGCGACAAGGTCCGCGACGGCAAGGAGGACCCGGACGGCGACCACGTGGTGAGTGAGCGCGAGATACGGCTCAAGACCTCACCCGTGCACGCGGACACCGACGGCGACGGACTGGACGACGGCAAGGAACTGGACCGGCACACGAGCCCGGCCGAGCCCGACACCGACGGCGACGGCGTGGAGGACGGCCAGGAGACACGGATCGGCTCCGACCCGCGCGTCAAGGAGTCCACGTTCGACGTGACACGGTCGGCGGACGGCGGCGCCACCACGGCCTCGGCCACGATCAAGGGGCTGCGCTCCAAGCAGGTGTCCACGTTCGCGGTCACCAAGCTCCCGGCCGACCAGCAGCAGTTCCCGAAGTCCACTCCGGGGTACGTGGGCAACGGCTACGAGTTCGCGGTCGACGGCGAGTTCGACGCGGCGAAGATCTCCTTCAAGGTCGACCCGAAGCGGGCCGGATCGGACTTCGAGCCGGCCGTCTACGGCTACGACGAGAAGTCCCAGCGCCTGGTCAAGCTCGCGGACCAGCGGCTCGACGGCGACACGATCATGGCCACCACCAGCGACTTCACCAAGTACACGGTGCTCAACAGCCGGGCCTTCGACAAGGTGTGGGAGCACACCGACCAAACCGTCCGCAAGGATTCCGCCCAGGAACGGGGCTCGTCGAAGGACACCGACAACGACGGCATCAGCGACGACGACGAGAAGGCGATGCGCGCCGGGAACCTCGTCCAGGGCAATGGTGTGCCGGTGGGCACGATGGACCCCAAGAACCCGGACTCGGACGGTGACTCGGTCAAGGACGGCAAGGAGGTCCAGGTCGTCACGGGCAAGGCGTCCGGCACGCAGGAGGGGACCAAGCAGCTGACCTACGCCAAGCTGACCTCGAACCCGATGAAGGCGGACACCGACGGCGACGGCTCCCGGGACCGGGCCGACCGCAACCCCCTGGTCGCCGACCAGTCGGACATGCTGATCCACCAGTCGGCGAACCGGGAGGGCCGGCGCAAGGAGCCCGACCCCGAGCACTTCCAGGTGCCGCCGAGCCAACTCGTCGCGGACGACCTGACGTTCAACGACTACGACTGGGACGAACTGACCGACCTCAGCTGGTCGTTCTGGAACGCCTCGATCACACCCGAGTTCCTGATGTGGGGCGAGTTCAACGACATCATGAACTTCGGCAAGGCCGGCGCGGACAGCGACAACCAGCAGACGGTGGACGACCTGCGCAACGCCTTCCGCTTCGGCCACAACGGGGAGAGCGCGGGCTCCGTCACCGTGGACGACAACTACGACCCCGCCCGGTTCCAGAAGATCGGCTCCGGCAGCGCGCTGTCCCGGGCGGTCGAGGCATCGCCGCAGGAGAAGACGTACACCGACAAGGCCAAGGAGCTCATCGTCCGGTCCATCAAGGACAACAAGGGCGGGACGGCGCAGTTCCAGCTCCAGGACGACCTGAACAAGAACCTGCTGTACCAGCAGTTCGCCCGGGAAGGCCTGCAGTACCCGGTGTACGACTTCTCCCTCTGGGACGCCAACCAGCGGGCGCTGTCCATCGCCATCCACCAGTTCCACGGGCACACCATCGAGCTGAAGGACTACGAGGTCAGCGGCAACACGTTCTCCGGGAAGCTGCTGTTCCACTCCTACGACCACTTCGGCCTCGACCCGGACGACGAGGTCACCGAGTACGGCTTCATCGACTGGTTTACGCTGCAGCACTATGACCGGTTCGATGGGAAGTACGCCCCGCCGATCGCGGTGGCGGACGTCGAAGTTCCCATCAGTGGCTCGTTCTGACGCCCTCGAGTTGGAGCGTCGCCGACGGCGGCGCTCGCCGGGCCGGGTCCTGCTCGTCACGCTGATCGTCGTGGCGGCGCTGTTCCTGGCCTGGCGGGTCGTCGTCATCGGCGTACTCGAGGCACACTTCGGCAGCGGTTTCGACGACCGGCGGTTCGACAAACTGGAGACGGAGTTCGACCGCAGGGAGGCGGCCTTCGCCAAGGCCGACGCCCGGATGAGGGCGCTGGTGGCCGCCCACCCGCGGGCCGAACGGATCACCTGGATCCCGGAGGTGATCTGCGTACGCGACACGGGCCGCCCCGAAGCCTGCCGCCCGACGACCCGGCAGGACCGGGCGGCGTACGGGGCGCTGTGGGGCGTCGACGTGATCGTCCACCAGTCGAAGGACAAGGGGCGCACGTTCTTCCGCTTCTACGGCAACGACCCGCCGCGCTACACGATCATGCACGCCTCGGAGGGCACGGACGCGGAGTCGTACGCGGAGGACCACGGGTTCCGCAGCACGCGATCGCTGAAGCCGGGGTGGACGATCCTCGGACCGATCGAGGATCTGGACCGGGAGGATGCCCAATGGCAGTAAGTAGATGGGCTCTTGATCACCCGTCAGGCGGCGCCTAGGCTCCCATGCTTGTGGGTATGGGGGAGCCGGACCGTCGGCGACGGGCATGCCGCGACAGTCCGGTCGCGCGCCGTGTGGGCGCGGGACTGCTGGCCGCCGCGGGACTGGCCGTGCTGGGCGCCGTGTTCGTCTTGCTGCCGAGCGTGGTGGTCGACCACGATCTCGCCGGGGCGAGCGTCGCCGCGAAGGACCGGCTGAAGGCGGTCAACGATGTCCGTACGACACTTCTGCAGGTGGTCGGCGGCCTCGTCGTGCTCTTCGGCGCGTACGCGACCTGGCGCCAACTGCGGGTGAGCCAGGACGGGTTGCGCGCCACCCAGGAGGGTTACGTCACCGACCGTTTCAGCCGGGCCGTCGACCAACTGGGCAGCGACAAGCTGGACGTGCGCATCGGCGGGCTGCACGCGCTGTGGCGGATCGCGGAGCAGTCCGCCCGCGACCGGGAGGCCATCATCTCCATCCAGGCCGCGTATCTGCGCACCCATCTGCCCTGGCCGCCCGCCGGGCCGCAGTCACCCCCGGTGGACGCGCCCATCAACGACATCGCGCCCCTGGAGACGCGCGCCGCGGACGCCCAGGTGGCGCTGACCGCGCTGGGCGTCCTGTGTCAGCACCGGGAGCAGTCCTGGGTCAATCTCAGCCTCACCGACCTGCGCCGGGCCGACTGCGACGGACTGTGGTTCCCCGAGGTCAACTTCGACCGCGCCTGCATGGAGGCGGCGGGCCTGTACCGCGCCAACCTGGCCCAGGCGTCCCTGGTCTCGGTCAATCTGCGGCACACCGACCTCACGACCGCGGTCCTCAGCCGGGCCCGCTGCGTGCTGTCCGACCTGCGGGCCGCGAAGATGGTCGAGACCGACCTGCGGGACGCCGACTTCACCGAGACGGACCTGCGCGAGGCGAACCTGCGCAAGGCCGACGCACGCGGCGCGGTCTTCCACCGCGCCGACCTGCGCATGGCAGACCTGCGCGGCGCCGACCTGAGTACCGCCCACCTGGTCGACGCTCGGCTGACCGGCGCCCTGGCCAGTGAACGCACTCGCTGGCCCGCCGACTTCGACCGCGCGGCCGCCGGAGTGGTCGACACCGACGACCCGGGGCCGGAGCCCTCGCCCCTGCTCCAGCCGCCCGGCATGACATGGCAGGCGCCGCCGCTGCGGTCCACTACCTGACCGGAGCGCCCCCGGTCGGTCAGTCCTCGACCTTGCTGCGGCTCTGGTAGGCGAGGTCCTGGTAGTCGGGGTGCCGGGCCATCCAACCGGTGATGAACGGGCACACGGCGAGGACCCTGAGCCCGTCCGCCCGCGCGGCATCCAGGGCCGCGCGCGCCAGCGCCGAACCGACACCCTGCCCGTTGTACTCCGGGTCCACCTCGGTGTGGGTGAAGACGACGAGCCCGCTCTCCTTGGTGCGCATGTACTCGGCGATTCCCGCACGCCGCCCGTCGATTCGGGCCTCGTAGCGGTTGTCGTCGGGGGAGTCGGTGATCTCGATGGCCATCGTGGGCCTCCATGTCCTGCTGCCGGACGCGCTGCACGTGCTGCCGACTGCTGTGTGGGTTGTGTGCGTAGTTTGGCGCAGTGGGGTCGGTCGGGTCACTGGACCGCCGGGTTCGGCATGGCGGCCCGGCGTACGGGGTGCTTGCTGAGGATGGAGACCCGGTTGAAGGCGTTGATGGAGATCGACGCCCAGATCGCGGCGGAGATCTCGGCGTCGTCGAACACCTCCCGGGCCGCGGCGTACGCCGACTCCTGGGCGGCGGCGTCGTCCGGGTGCGTGACGGCCTCGGCGAGGGCGAGTGCCGCCCGCTCCCGGTCGGTGAACACCTCCGTGTCCCGCCATCCCGGCAGCACCCCGAGGCGCAGCGGGGACTCACCGGCGTGCAGGGCGGCACGGGTGTGCGTGTTGAGACAGAAGGCGCACCCGTTGATCTGCGAGACGCGAATGTTGACCAACTCCAGCAGGGTGGGCTCCAGACCGGCCGCGGCGGCTTCGGCGCGAACCGCCTCGGCGGCGTGGCGGAAGGCCCCGTACGAGTCCGGCGACTGCTTGTCGATGAAGACCCGGCGCCGGTCCTGCGTGCCCGTGGTGGGTGCTGCCGTGCTGCTCACTGCTGTGGTGCTCACTGTGGAGCCCTCCCTCGTTCGTGGCCGCCGGTCGGCAGTGGCGGCCCACGCCAATATAGTTTACTGTTCAATCACCCTGCGCCGGGGGAGATCGACAGGGAAGATCGACAACGCGACAGGGAACATCGACAAAGGGGGAGGAGCACCATGGCCGCATACGAGCAGACGCCGGACGAGACCCGCCGCGCGCCCGTGACGCCACATCAAAACACAGCCGAGACCGGGCAGGTTGAGCTACTGGGGGCTCGCGAGGTGCCGCTCGGCGGTCCGCGGGCGATGACCGTACGGCGCACCCTTCCGCAGAGGGAGCGGAGCCTGATCGGCGCGTGGTGCTTCGCCGACCACTACGGGCCCGATGCCGTCTCCGCCACCGGCGGAATGGATGTCGCGCCGCATCCGCACATCGGCCTGCAGACGGCGAGTTGGCTGTTCGACGGCGAGATCGAGCACCGCGACAGCCTGGGCACGCACGCCATGGTGCGACCCGGCGAGCTGAACCTGATGACCGCCGGGCGCGGCATCAGCCACTCCGAGGTCTCCACCCCGGACACCACCGTCCTGCGCGGCATCCAGCTCTGGATCGCGCTCCCGGACGAGCACCGCGACGTCGCGCCCGCCTTCCGGCACCACGCACCCGCCACCATCGCCCTGGACGGCGCGGAGGCCAGGGTCTTCCTCGGCACACTGGCCGGAGTCACCTCCCCGGTCCCCACGTACTCCCCGCTGCTCGGCGCGGAACTCGTGCTCGAACCGGGCGCGCACACCACCCTCGCGGTGGACCCGGCCTTCGAACACGGCGTCCTGGTCGACGAAGGGGCCGTCCGGGTCGAGGACACCCTCGTACCGTACGCGGAGCTGGGCTACCTGGCCCCGGGCAGAGACACGATCACCCTCACCAACGAGACGAGCGGCCCGACGCGGCTTCTGCTGCTGGGCGGTACACCGTTCGGCGAAGAGATCGTGATGTGGTGGAACTTCATCGGCCGGAGCCACGAGGACGTCGTCGCGGCCCGGGCGGAGTGGGAGGCCGCCGCGGAACGCTTCGGCACGGTCTCCGGCTACCCCGGCAACCGCCTGTCGGCCCCCGAACTGCCCAACAGCAGGCTGAAGTCACGCGGCAACCGCTCACCGCACTGACGGCGTCGAAACACACCAACACACCAAAGCGCCGACACCCCAAGGCCCAAGGTCCAGGGCGCCAGGCCATCCCGCACGACACCACGACACCACGACACAAGGAGACAAGAGCCATGACATCCGCCACCACTCCGGTCGTCGAACACCGCCCCGACGAGCAGCGCTACGTCATCACGGTCGACGGCGAACAGGCCGGTCTCACCGAGTACCGCGACCGCGACGAGCAGCGGGTCTTCTTCCACACCGAGGTCGACGACCGCTTCGCCGGCCAGGGCCTCGCCTCGACGCTGGTGACCGAGGCCCTGGCCGACGTCCGCGCCGCCGGCAAGCGCGTGGTCCCGGTCTGCCCCTACTGGGCCAAGTACGTCAAGAAGCGCGAGCAGGAGACGGCCGACGTCGTCGACCCGGTGACCCCGGAGATCCTCGCGTGGCTGCCAAGCCGGATCGGCTGAACGGGGACGGTCCCTTCCCGCCCACCGGGAATACGACAAGTCCAGTAGTGATTGGCCAGAACATGAAGGCCATCGTGTACAGCAGCAACGGCGACTCCGAGGTTCTGAAGGTGGAGGAGCGCCCTGTCCCCGAACCGGGGCCCGGCGAGGTCCGGGTCGAGGTCCATGTGTCGGGGGTCAACCCCACGGACTGGAAGGTCCGGGCAGGGGTGTCCGGCCAGCTCGGGGACGGCGAGAGTCAGGTGCCCAACCAGGACGGTGCGGGCCGGATCGACGCGGTCGGCGCGGGAGTCGACCCCGCGCGGATCGGTGAGCGGGTGTGGCTGTATCTGTCCGCGGCCGGGCGCCCCGACGGCGGCACGGCCCAGGAGTACCTGACGATCCCGGCCGAGCGGGCGGTGACGCTCCCGGACAACGCGGGCTACGACCTGGGCGCGGCGCTCGGCGTCCCGGCGCTCACCGCCCACCGCGCCCTGACCCTCGCCGCCGACGGCCCGAACCGGTTGGCGCCCGGCGCCCTTGCCGGGTGGACGGTGCTGATCGCCGGGGGAGCGGGCGCGGTCGGCAACGCGGCGATCCAGCTGGCCCGCTGGGCCGGGGCGACGGTCGTCACGACCATCAGCTCCCCGGAGAAGGCCGACCTGGCGAAGTCCGCGGGCGCCCACCACATCGTCAACTACCGTACGCAGGACGCAGCCAAGGTCATCCTCGACCTGGCACCGGACGGGGTCGACCTCGTCGCCGAAGTCGCCCCGGCGGTCAACGCCGAACTGAACCTGGCGGTCACCAGGAACAACGCGACGATCGCCTTCTACGCCAACAACGGCGGCGACGAACTCCGACTGCCGCTCCGCGCGACCTTCGGCCGGAACCTGGACTGGCACGGCCTGTCCCTCTACACGGTCCCGGCCGAATCGATGCGCGACGGCGTGGCCGCCGTGTCCGAGGCCGTCGCCGCGGGTGCGCTGCGGGCCGGTGAGGCGTCCGGCCTGCCGCTCGTCCGCTTCCCGTTGGACCAGACGGCGCAGGCACACGAGGCCGTCGAGGGCGGCGCGGTGGGGAAGGTCCTCATCGACGTCAGGGCGGGCGAGTAGGGGCGGAACCTGCGGGTGCGATTGAGTGAGGGACGGCGCCCCCAGAGGTGGGCGCCGTCCCCCGCGAGAGCTACAACCAAGTGGGCTCCGTGGGGTGACGATCGAGGGCCGTCGGCTCCGTAGCGTTCGTGCGGTCGGCGTGACATCAACGCCGGATCTCTCCCACACTTTCGCTCGCCATCCTGGAGGCCCCCGTGAACCGTTCGATCAAGGTGGCTGCCGCTGCCGTCATGTTCTGCGCGGCCGGTGCCGTGGCCGGTGGGGGCATCGTCGGGTACGGGAGCGTCGGCGCCGAGGCGCAGTCGTTGTCGGCGTCCATTACGGATGCGGTGCAGGGCGAGGAAGGCCAGGGCAAGGGGGAGTCCAGTGGCAAGGACTCGTTCCTGGGTACCAAAAAGGTCCGTGTCAACGGTCATTCGGTCAACGTCTCGTGTTCCGGGCGTGCCACGGGGCGTACGCCCATCGTGATGCTGATGGCCGGCGGGGGAGACGGGCTGGACACGATGGCCGGTCTGCAGAAGACCTTGAGCAAGAAGGCTCGGGTCTGCTCCTACGACCGGCTCGGCGAGGGCAAGAGTGACAAGCCGAAGGGCACCCAGACCATCGACGACACCGGCAAGATTCTGACGGGCGTGCTCGACCGGGTCGTCGGGGACGGCCCGGTCGTCCTCGCCGGTCACTCCATGGGCGGGTTCATCGCGGCCCGGTACGCCCCTGATCACCGGGACCGGGTCAAGGGGCTGGTCCTGTTGGACGCCACGATCCCGGCTCTGACCGCCGGCATCAACAAGGCGATCCCCGCCTCGGCCACCGGCGCCGCAGCCGAACTGCGTGACCAGACCATCGCGGTGAACATGGGGCAGAACCCGGAGAAGTTCGTGATCGACGATGGCGAGGTGCGCTCCGCGGGCAGCATTCCGGTGCGGATCGTCAAGCACGAGTCCCAGTACTCCGAGGTCCCCGAGTACGGTCCCGCCCTGGAGCGGATGTGGGCCGGCGGCCAACGCGAGTGGCTCGCGCTCTCCCCGCGCAGCAGCATCAGCACCGCCGCCGGAAGCGGCCACTACATCCACGTCGACCGACCTGACCTCGCCGTCAAGGCCGTCCAGCGTGTCACCGCGCAGGCCGCGGCTCACCAATAGGCGCCTGTGCGCACCTGTAGGCAACTCGGCCTCGGAGGAGTGGACATGAGGCTTGTCCGGCAACTGACGGCGGTCATCACCGTCGCGTTCAACGGCGCCCAGGTGCGCGCGGACCCCGCGCCTACACTCTCCCGGTGAGCACTCCTCGGTGGGTCCCGGAGCAGTGGCGCCGGGTCGGGCCCGCGGTCTGGTATCCCGTGCTCGGTGTGCTGTTCCTGGCGGCGTCGTTCGTGCCGGAGCTGCACAGCCAGGGGACGGTGCTCGGCAGTGTGCCGAACCGGCCGTTCGACGCGCTGGCCGTCGTGGCGATCGCCCTTCAGGCCCTGCCGCTGCTGGTGTGCCGACGGTGGCCGGTGACCTGCCTCGCCGTGGTGTCACTCGGCTTCGCCGTCGACCAACTCCGCGGCTACCACACCTTTGCGGGCAGCGCGCTGCCCATCGCCCTGCTGACCGTCGCGTCCCGGCTGGACAGTCGCCGTCGCGTCACCGTGGTCTGCTGCTCCGCGGCGTTCGTCCTGCTGTCGGTCGCCATCCACCGGCGGGGGCCGGGCGATCCGCTCGTCGAGTTCGTGCTGTTCTATCTGGCACTGGTCCTCGCGTGGGGGATTGGTGTGTGGATGCGCGCCGGCCGGCTCGCGGAGGTCGAACGCCGTCGCCGTGTCGCCGAGGAGACCCTGCTCGCCGAACGGACCCGTATCGCCCGTGAACTCCACGACGTGGTCACCCATCATGTGACGGCGATGGTCGTGCAGGCGGAGGCCGCGCGCTATCTGACCGCCGCCCCCGAGCGTCTCGACCAGACCCTGGCCGCCGTCAGTGACACCGGCCGGCGGGCCATCACCGATCTGCGGCACCTGCTCGACCTGCTCAATCCCGACCACGGCACCGAGACCGACGGCGGCGCGGGCGCCGAGCCCAGGACGCCGACCGTCGGCAGGCTCCTCACCCTCGTCGAGCAGACCCGCAGGGCCGGGCAGCCGGTGGAGTTCACCGAGGAGGGCACGCCCGCCGAATCGACCGGCAGCGCCGACCTCGTCGCCTACCGGATCGTGCAGGAGGCCCTGACGAACGCGCTCAAGTACGCTCACGGCAGGCGTACTTGGGTCCAGGTGAAGCACGGGGGAAGGGCCATCACCGTGGAGGTCGGCACGGACGGTCGTGGATCGTCGAACGCATCCCCGGGAAGGGGCGGCCGCGGTCTGGCCGGGCTCCGCGAGCGGGTCGACGTCCTGGGCGGAGAGTTCAGCGCGCACCCGCAGTCGGGCGGCGGCTTCGTCGTACGGGCCCGGATACCCGGCGGGAGCGCCTCGTGACCGAGCCCCTCCGCGTACTGGTCTGCGATGACCAAGTACTGGTCCGCACCGGCCTGGTGACCATCATCGACGCCCAGCCCGACCTGGAGGTGGTGGGCGAGTGCGGAGACGGCAAGACGGCCGTCGACCTCGCCGAACGACTGCGTCCCGACGTCGTGTTGATGGACGTACGCATGCCGGTGCTCGACGGCATCGAGGCGACCCGGCGACTCGCCGGTTCCGGTGTGCGGCATCCCGTCAGGGTGCTCGTCGTCACCACGTTCAACCTGGACGAATACGTCTACGAGGCGCTGCGCGCCGGGGCGAGCGGCTTCCTCCTCAAGGACGCGCCGCCGGCCCAACTGCTCCTGGGGATAAGGACCGTGGCCACCGGCGCGGCCCTCCTCGACCCCGAGGTGACACGTCGGCTCGTGGGCAGATACGCCGCCAGGATCCGGCCCGCCGAGGACGCCACGCCCGACACCCCGCTGACACCGCGCGAACTTGAGGTCCTGCTCCTCATCGCGGACGGCCTGTCCAACAGCGAGATCGCCGCGGCCCTCCTGCTGAGCCAGGAGACCGTCAAGACCTTCGTCTCCCGCATCCTCGCCAAACTCGGTCTCCGCGACCGCGTCCAGGCGGTCGTCCATGCCTACCGCCGGGGACTGGTGACCTGAGACGACGGCGCGGAGGCGGGGGGTGCGGGGCCCGCGCGCCGGACAGCGGATTTCGGAAGCCGTGCGCAAACCCCTTGCCCAATGGTCAAGAAACGTTGACCATTGCTCGCATGCCTGCCGACGATGCTGCCGAGACCATCCACGTCACCACTGACGACCAGCTGCGCGCCGTCTCCAATCGCACGCGGCACCGGATCATGGCCGTGCTCCGCTTCGAGCCTGCGACGATCACACAGATCGCCGAACGGGTCGGCCTCGCGAAGGGAAGTTCCAGCTACCACGTGCGGCTGCTGGAGCGGGCCGGGCTGGTCAAGGTGGTGCGGACGCGGAAGGTACGAGGGGTCACCGAGCGGTACTACGCGATGGCCGCGCGGTCGATCGTGCTGCCGGATCCGGGCCAGGGAGGCCCGGATGTGCTGATGCGGCATGCGGTGGCGGATCTGGAGGCGTCGCCGGCGGATGGCGAGCGGCACGTTCGGATGGCGCATCTGCGGCTCACCGACGAGCAGTTCGCGGAGCTGGGGGCGCGGCTCGAGGCGCTCGCGGACGAGTACCGGGAGCTGTCCGATCCGTCGCTGCCGGACGCGTCGCTCGTCTTCGCACTGTTCCACCCCGCATCGGGCGAGCGGGCCGAGGGGGGCGCCAAATGACCTCAGGTATAGGGAAGTTGCCGACCGGGTTCGGGCGGCTGTGGACCGCGCAGACGGTGTCCTCCCTCGGTGACGGGGTGTCACATGCCGCGCTGCCGCTGCTCGCGCTGACGTTGACACGGGACCCGATGGCGCTCGCCGTCGTCACGGCCGCGGGCACGCTGCCGTGGCTGCTCTTCGGGGTGCTCGGCGGTGCGCTGGTCGACCGCTGGGACCGTCGGCGCACCATGTGGGTCACGGACGCGGCGCGTGCCGCGCTGCTGGCGATACCGGCGGCAGCGGCGGCGTTCGACGTGCTGAGCATTCCGCTGCTCGCGGCCGTCGCCTTCCTGCTCGGCCTCGGTGGACTCTTCTTCGACACGGCCGCCACGGCCTATCTGCCGGATCTGCTCGGCCGCGACCCCGCGCTCCTGGAGCGCGCCAACTCCCGTTTGCGCGGCGCCCAGACGGCCATGTCCGGCTTCGCGGGGCCGCCTGCGGGCAGTGCGTTGCTCGCGCTCGGACGGGCGGTTCCGCTGCTCGCCGACGCGGTGTCGTTCCTGCTCTCCGCATTGCTCGTACGGTCGCTGCCTGCCATGCCCCGGCCCGTGCCCGAGGTCCGGGAGTCGCTGCTTCGGCAGGCGCGGGCCGGGGCTTCGTACGTCTTCCGGGATCGGGTGCTGCTCGGGCTCGCGCTCCGCCCGGCGGTCGGGAACGTCGCCTTCCTCGCCGTGGAGACCGTGCTCGCGCTCTTCGCGCACGACCGCCTCGGCATGGACACCTACGGCTTCGGCCTGCTCCTCACGGCTGAGGCCACCGGCGGTCTGCTCGGTGCGGGCATCGCCTCCCGCCTCGGCCGACGACTCGGCACCGGCACCGCACTGACCTGCACGGCCGCCGTCGAAGGGTTCGCCATCCTGGTCCTGGCCGCCGCCCCGAACCCGTACGTGGCCGGACTGGCGCTCGCCGTCTGCGGGGCCGGCATGGGCGCCACCATGGTGCTCGGGCCCTCCCTCCGCCAGACCATCGTCCCGGCCCACCTGATGGGCCGGGTCGCCTCCACGTCCCGCATGCTGGCCATGTGCGCCGCCCCTGTCGGGGCCTTCCTCGGCGGCTGGCTGGCCACCACCTACGACGTCCGCACCCCGCTCTACGCCGCCGCCGGCCTCCTCCTGACGATGACGGCCGTCACGGCGTCCATGACCAGCAACCACCGGGTCGAGGCGGCGCTGCGTGCTGCCGCTCGGGCCGACGGACCGGCTCACCCGGCGTCCAACGTCGCGGGAATGCAACCGCCTCGATAATTTCATCCGCGTTCATTTGGCTCAGCCGGTTCCCCCATATGCCGCACCCCGCGTAACCCACCCAAAACATGGCCGTTTTCACGCAATACGCGAATGACGACCCATGGAAACGCATTGCCACGGTTCAGTGTGATCATCCCCGCCCATCGGGTGCGGGCATATCGCGGTCGACGGCGGCTCATCGGACGCCAGTGGAGCGATTGTCGACGAATTCGCGGCCCCCGCCCCGCGGGTCGGCGCCGTCCGCCTGAGGGGGTACACCACACTCGCTCACGGCTGTCCACGCAACGACATCCGCGCCCCGCACGCCGCCAGGGACCGCCGTCGGGGGAGCGACGGTCGGCGCCCGCACCTGGCCCGCGGCAGGAACCGGGGCCCAGCGCAACGCTGCCCACCGGCGCCGCCTGAAAGCCGATCGAAGGAGTGTGTGTTGCCCCGCTTCAGTGTCGTTGTTCCGGCCCACGAGGGGCCGGGGCGGCTGCCCGACTGTCTCGATTCGGTGCTCGGTCAGGCCTTCGCCGACCTCGAGTTGATCGCCGTGGTCGGAGCACCGGAAGGGCTGTGCGCGTCCATCGCGGGCGAATTCGCGGACCGCGATACGCGGCTCAAGGTGGTGCACTCCGAGCCGGATCAAGGGCTGCCGGGCGCACGGAACGCCGGGATCGCGGTCGCCGAGGGCGAATTCCTGCTCTTTCTCGACGGCGACGACACGCTGGTGCCGGGTGCGCTGGGAATTCTCGACGCGCGGCTCGCCGAGTGCGACGAACCCGATCTGCTGCTCTTCGACCACGAGCGGGTGCACTGGTTCGACGGCGGCACCGGACCGGCGCTGGGGCGGCTGTGGCCCGACGCGCCGACCGGTGCCTTCTCGGTGGAACAGCACCCCGCGCTGCCCGACGCATGGGTGCCGGCGTGGAGCGCGGCCTACCGGCGCGACGTCGTGGCCCGGCACCAACTGGCCTTCGTACCCGGCATGTTCACCGACACGGTGTGGAGCGTCGTCGCCGCGCTCCGGGCCCGGCGGATCGCGGTGCTCGACCGGATCTGCGTACGCCATCTGCTGCGCCGCCAGGGCAGCCGGAACCACCTGCCCGGACTCCACCACATGGACCTGCTCGACCAGTTCGACCTGGTGATGCGCCGGGCGGCCGAGCTGACGACCGACCCGGTGCTGCTCGACAGGGTCTTCCACCAGATGGTGGGCAAGGTGCTCAAGACCGCCGCGACTCCCGGTCGGCTGCCGACCCCGGCGGTGCGCCGACAGTACTTCCGGCAGGCCACCCGCCTCTACCGCCGGCACCGTCCGGCGGGCAGCCGACGGCCCGGGGGCAGTGTGGGCCTGCAACATGCCCTGCTGGCTTCCGGCTCCTACGTGGCATTCAGCGCGCTGCGGGGCACCAAGCGCCTGGCCGGCAAGGGGATCCGGCTCGGCCGACGCCGGTTGAGGCGGCTGCGCAAGCGCATCGGCAACCCGTACCGGACCTTCCTCAGGCGGCCCATCGACGAGAACCTCGCCGTCTTCTCCTCCTACTGGGGCCGCGGCTACGCCTGCAACCCCGCCGCCATCCACGCGGCCGCACGGCGCCTGGCCCCGCACATCAAACCGGTCTTCCTGGTGACCAAGGACCACACGGGAAGCCTTCCCGACGACGTGGAGCGTGTCGTGATCGGCAGCGCCCGCTACTGGGAGGTCATGGCCACCGCCAAGTACACCTTCAACAACGTCAACTTCGAGATGGCGGTCAAGAAGCGCCCCGGCACCGTCCATGTGCAGACCCAGCACGGCACCCCCCTCAAGTGCATGGGCGTGGACCTGGTGGAGTACCCGGCCGCGGCCGCCGCGGCCGGATCGCTCGGCAAGCTGCTCCAACGCGTGGACCGCTGGGACTTCAACGTCTCCTCGAACCGTCACTCCACCGAGGTCTGGGAGCGGGCCTACCCGGGCGCGTACGAGAGCCTGGACGTGGGCTATCCGCGCAATGACGCGTTCTACACGTCGACGGCCGACGACGTCACCGCGATCCGGCGCCGCCTCGGCGTCCCGGACAACCGGGTGGCGGTGCTGTACGCGCCGACCCATCGCGACTACCGCACGGACTTCCTGCCCCAACTGGACCTCGCCGCGTTCTGCCGGGCGCTCGGCGACGACTTCGTCGTGCTGATGCGGGCCCACCATTCCTACGCGGGGGCCGCGGGCCTCGAAGGGATGCTGCGGTCCGGCCAGTTGATCGACGTGACGGAGCACCCTTCGCCCGACGAGGTGTGCCTCGCCGCGGACGCCCTGGTCACGGACTACTCGTCGATCATGTTCGACTACGCCAACCTCGACCGTCCCATCGTGGTGTACGCCGACGACTGGGACATCTATCGGGAGACGCGCGGCGTCTACTTCGACCTGCTCGCCGGGCCCCCGGGTCCGGTGGCCCGGACCCAGGACGAGCTGACGGAGATCTTTCGCGGCGGCCGGTGGCAGGACGAGGCCTCGGCCCAACTGCGCGAGGCGTTCCGCCGACGGTTCTGCGAGTTCGACGACGGCCTCGCCGCGGAGCGCGTGGTGCGCCGGGTGCTGCTCGGCGAGGCGGCGACGACGCTGCCGCCGATCGTTCCGCTGGGCGAGCGTGTGCCGGCCCCGGCCGCGGCCCGGGTCCCGCTCCTCTGACCCGCCACCTGTCCGCCGCGGACGCCCGCCCCCATCCCCACGACAAGGGAAGAGCCCGTGCCTCGTTTCAGCATCATCGTCCCCGTCCACAAGGTCCAGGGTTACCTGCGCACGTGCCTCGACTCGATCCTGACGCAGTCCTGCAGCGACCTCGAGGTCATCGCGGTCGACGACTGCTCGCCCGACAACTGCGGCGCGGTCATCGACGAGTACGCGGACCGCGACGCGCGGGTCCGCGCCGTGCATCTGACGGAGAACGTCGGCCTCGGCCGGGCACGCAACGCGGGGGTAGCCCACGCCACGGGTGACTATCTGCTCTTCCTCGACAGCGACGACAGCTACACGCCCGGGGCGCTGCAAGCCATCGACGAGCGGCTCACCGTCACCGACGACCCGGACATCCTCGTCTTCGACCATGTGCGCACGCACTGGTGGGGCCGGGGCGGCAGGAGCATGACGGCGGACCTGCTCGCGTCCGCGGGGACGGACACCTTCGACATCATGAGCAGTCCCCAGTACCTGCACCTGTTCCTGGTGGCCTGGAACAAGGCGTACCGCCGCGACTTCTTCACCGGGCACGGACTCACCTACCAAGAGGGGCTCTACGAGGACGCCCCGGTCACCTATCAGGCGCTCGCATGCGCTCGCCGCATCGCATGTCTGGACCGGGTGAGCGTCGAGTACCTGCAGCGCAGGAGTGGTGCCATCACCCGCACCCCGGGACGCCGGCACTTCGACATCTTCACCCAGTACGCGGGCCTTTTCGCGTTCCTCGACAGCCACCCGGAACTGCGGGAAGCGAGGCCGTACCTCTTCGAGCGGACGATCAACCACTTCCTGGCGACGCTGCCGCTCAGCGAGCGGGTCCTTCCCGAGGACCGGTCCGCGTTCCACCGCGAGACGGTGGACTTCTACCGGCGCTACAAGCCCGACGGCTTCACGCCGCCGGACGACGCCTACGGCACACAGTGGCGTCTGATCGCCGCCGCCCCCTACCCGGTCTTCCGGGCCTACATGCTGGCCGAGCGCATCGGCCGCGCCTCCCTCCGCAAGAAGCGCGAGCTGTCCAGCGCGGCCGGCCGACGGGCCAAGCGCCTCTACGCCGCCACCCAGCGCCGCCACCGCCTGGACCCCAACCTCGCCGTGTACTCGGCCGGTTGGCACCGCGGGGTGCTCGGCGACCCGGCGGCCATCCACGAAGCGGCCCGGCTCCTCGCTCCGCACATCGACGCGGTGTGGGTGGTGCGCCCGGACGCCGTGGCGCAGCTGCCCGGCGGCATCGACCACGTCACGCCGGACACACCTCGCTACCACCGGGTGACGAGCCGCGCCACGTACTTCGTCAACAACGTCAGTTGGACTCTCGGTCTGGTCAAGCGCCCCGGACAGATCCATGTCCACACCCACGAAGGCACCCCCCTGGGACACATGGGCGTCGACCGGCTCGGCCACCCGGCCGCCCGGCACCAGGTCAACGTCCGTGCGGAACTCAGGCGCGCGGACCGCTGGGACTTCAGCCTGGTCTCCAGCCCGTACGCGCAGCAGATCTGGGACCGCGCCTATCCCTGTCACTTCACCTCACTGCCGACCGGAGCCCCGCGCAACGACGTGCTGGTGCGGGGCGACCCGCTGCGCACGGTCGCCCTGCGCAAGCGGCTCGGTGTCCCCGACGGCAACACCGTGGTGCTCTACGCCCCGACGCGGCGCGAGCACCGCAGGTCGTACGTCCCGCGGCTCGACCTCGAACAGCTGGTGCGCGGGCTCGGCCCGACGGTCACCCTGCTCGTCCGGCTGCACCCGAAGGACGCACGGTCCGCGTACCGCGGACTGCAACTGCGCGACCTCCAGCGGCGCGGACTGCTCCTCGACGTCACCGACGAGCCCTCGGCCGTGGACATGATGCTCGTCTCCGACGCCCTGCTGACCGACTACTCGTCCCTGATGTTCGACTACGCCAACACCGACCGGCCGATCATCATCCACGGCGACGACTGGGAGGCGTACCGGGCGGCCCGCGGCGCCTACTTCGACGTACTGGCCGACCCGCCGGGTCATGTCACCACCAGCGTCGGGGAGTTGACGCGACTGTTCGCGTCCGGGGCCTGGCGGGACGCGCGCTCCGCCGCGCTGCGCGCCGACTTCCGCCGACGGTTCTGCGCCTACGACGACGGAGGCGCGGCCGCCCGGGTGGTCTCCCTGGTCATGCTCGGCCAGGAGCACCCGTCCGTCATCCCCCAGCAGGACACACCACCGCACCAAGGGGCCGCGCACCCCGCCCTTCCCGACGGCACACGCTGAGGAGAACTCCGCCATGTCAGACGCCCCGCACGGTCCCCGGCCCCGGGCCGCGACCGCGAAGGCCCAGGCCCTGTGGACGCGCGTCCCGCAGGACCTGCGGTTGCCGCTGGTCGTCTTCCTGGCCTGCCAGTCCTGCTATCTGCTGTGGTGGGCGGCCTTCTACCCAGGAATGATCGACTACGACGCGCTCGCCTACACCTGGCAGGTCACCACCGACCACTGGATCTCCAACCACTCGGTCCTCTACAACTCCCTGCTCTGGCTGAGCCTCAAGACCACCGGCGGGTTCGCGGCCCTGACGCTGTTCCAGACCCTCGCGATGTCCGCCGTGCTCGCCTACACGTGCGCGAGCCTGCGCACGGTGGGTGTCCGCGGACGATGGAGCGCGCCGGCGGCGCTGGCGTGCGCCCTGGCCCCGCCGCTCGCCTCGTTCACCGTCTACGTGGGAAAGGACGTGCCGTTCACGATCTGCGCGGTGCTCGTCTTCGCCGTCACGGCACGGCTGACGGGCCGAAGGCTGCACGGAAGCTGGGCAGGCCGCCTGCACCGCTCCGAGATCGTGCTGCTCTGCGTCGGCTTCCTCGGCATCGGCCTGTTCCGCAACAACGGTTTCCCCGTCGCCGTGATCGCCGCGCTGTGTCTGGTCGCGGCGCTGCCCGGTGCGCGGCGGCTGCTCGTCGCGCTGGTCGCCGCCACCACCGCCGTGACCCTGGCGCTGATGTTCGTGGTCTACGCGGCGGTCGGTGTCGAGAAGCCGCCCAAGACGCTCGTCTACAACCTCCACTACGCCGACCTGTCGGTGACGTATGCCAAGGCGCCCGAGCTGTTCACCAAGGACGATCTGCGGCTGATGTCCAAGGCCGCGCCGCTCTCGTCCTGGCGCGAGAACGGCGCGTCGTGCTTCGCCTCCGACCCGATGTACCGCAGCCTCAACCGACAGGTCACCGACCAACTCACCGAACCGCTCGTCCAGTTGTGGTGGCGCACCCTGCGCAAGGCGCCGCAGGACGTGATCGGCGCGCGGCTGTGCCGAGGGCACATCGCCTGGGCCGTCTTCCCCGGCCCGCAGGATCAGGGCGGCAGGACGTACAACCAGCTCAACCGCGTGGATCCGGTGTTCTACAAGTGGTACGAGGAGATGCGGACGAGCCCGTACAACGAGGCGGCTCAACCACGGCCGCTGTCCACGTCCCTCCACCACGTCGGGACCTTCGCGTACGAGGCCGCCCACACACCCCAACTGGAGTGGATCCTGTGGCGCGGCGCGATCTGGTCGTACGCCACCTACGTCCTCGTCGCGCGGTTCGCCCGCTCGCGCCGCTGCCGCCCGCTGTTCGCGCTCGCCGGTGTCACGTTCGGCACGCAGCTCACCGTCCTGGTCGCGACGCCCTCGCCGTGCTTCCGCTACATGGCGGCCCCCATCTTCATCGGCCTGCTGTGCCTGTCGCTCATCCCGGCGCTGCGCGGTGCGGCAGGCCCCGTCATTCCGCCCCGGACCTCCCGTGAGACACCGGCCGCCGCCCCACCGAAAGACGTGATCCCCGCCGCGTCGGACGCGCGGCTTCCTTCCGCGGCCCGCGCCGAGTATCCGGAGTGACCGTGGCCTCGACGGTACGGGCGCCGCGGCCGCGCGTACCGCCGGCGCTGCGCCTGCCCCTGGCCGTCTTCCTGCTCTGCCAGGCCTGCTACCTGTTCTGGTGGGCGGCCTTCCACCCGGGGCTGATGAGTGTGGACTCGGTGGTCCACACGTGGCAGGTCTCCACCGACCATTGGCGTTCGGACCACTCGGTGCTCTACAACGCCCTGCTCTGGCTGAGCTTCAGGACCACGGGCGACCTTGCGGCCCTGACGCTGTTCCAGACCCTCGCGATGTCCGCCGTCCTCGCCCACACCTGCGTGGGCCTGCGGACTCTGGGCGTACGGGGGCGGTGGAGCGCACCGGCCGCGGTGGCCTGCGCGGCGACTCCGCCCCTGGGGTCCTTCGTCGTCTTCGTGTGGAAGGACGTGCCGTTCACGATCTGCGCCCTGCTGGTGTTCGCCGTGTCGGTACGGCTGGTGGGACGGCGGGCGCACGGCACGTGGACCGGCCGGCCGCGGCGCTCGGAGCTCGTACTGCTCTGCGTCGGGCTGCTGGGTGTCGACCTCTTCCGCAACAACGGCTTCCCGGTGGCCCTGATCGCGGCCCTGGCACTGGTCCTGGCACTGCCCGGGGCCCGGCTCCTGATCGCAGGACTGGCCGCCGCGACCACCACCCTGACGCTGCTGCTCGCCCTGGTGATCTATCCGGCGGCCGGCATCGAGCAGCCGAACAAGGCGTTCCTCTACAACCTGAACTACGCCGACCTCGCCGTGACGTACGCGCGCACCCCCGCACGGTTCACCCCGGAGGATCGGCGGCTGATGGTCCGGGTGGCGCCGCTGTCGACCTGGCGCGCCGCCGGCACCAACTGCTACGCGTCCGACGTGCTCTACTACAACGCCGCGTGGAACCGGACCGAGGCCGACCGGCTCAGCGAACCGCTGGTGCGGCTGTGGTGGCGCACCCTGCGCGAGGCCCCGCAGCAGATCCTCGACGCACGTGTGTGCCGGGCCCACATCGCCTGGGGCGTCTTCCCCGGGCCGGAGAGCAAGGACGCCAGGACATGGACGTACGGCACATCGATCCCTGCCGACCTATGGGGCTACGGCCCGATCGAGGACAGCCCGTACCGTTCGCTGCTCAAGGCCCGACCGCTGTCGTCAACTCTCCACCAGGCAGCGACCTTTGGCCGCTCCGCCTTCGGCGTTCCCCAACTGGAGTGGCTCCTGTGGCGCGGCGCCACCTGGTGCTACGCCACCTACGTACTGGTCGCGCTGCTCGCCCGGGCACGCCGTCGACGTGTCCTGCTCGCCCTCGCCGCCGTCCCCCTCGGTGTGCAGCTCACCGTGCTCGCCGCCAATCCCGCACCGTGCTTTCGCTACATGGCCGCGCCCATGTTCATCGGAGTGCTCTGCCTTTCGCTGATCCCCGCCATTCGGCCCAAGCCCGCCGAACACCCCGATCGTGTTGATTCTTGCGCATGGGCACGTGACGCACAATCATCCCTGCTCACAACAGAGAATCCGGGAAGGCACTGAAACAGATGGCCTACGACCCGCAACAACGGTTCTTGAATCTGGTGCCCGGCGGCAACGGAATCATTTATGGGATTCAGGCGGACGGGAAGCTCTATTGGTATCGGCACACCAACTGGAGCACCGGCACCCCGGCGTCCTGGGCGAACTCCGGATCCGGCCGCGTCATCGGGAACGGCGGCTGGCAGAAGTTCCGTTCCGTCCTGGCCGCGGCGGACGGACAGCTCTTCGCGTTCCTGCCCAACGGTGACCTGCTCTGGTACCGGTACATCCTGTCCAACAGCTCCACCGGCGCCGGAAGCTGGCACTCGGCGAGCGGCACCCGGATCGGCACCCAGTGGAACTTCCCCCGGGTGATCGGCGGTTGGAACAACGTCTTCTACGCCCAGGAGGGCAACGGAGACCTGCGCTGGTACAAATACACCGGCACCAACGGCTCCTTCAAATGGGCGGCCAATTCCGGTGCCAGGATCGGTATGCAATGGCAGCCCTACACTCAGCTCTTCGCCGACCCCAACGGGGTGATTTACGGAACACGGCACGGCAGCGCGCTCAGTTGGTTCCGTTACCTCGGGACGGACGGAAGCTTCAAGTGGGCGAACGGTGGCGAGGCCGTCGACACCACCATTCTGGGACCGTTCGAGAGGGGACTCTTCTCCAACGGTTCCGGTGCCATCTACAAGATCCAGACGAACACGGCCAACCCGCCGGGGCCCGACAGCCGGCTCCAGTGGTACCGCCTGCTCAACTCCGAGACCGTGAACACCAGCGGCGTCCAATGGGCCGCCGGGTCCGGGACCGTGGTCGGTTCGGGCTTCACCCGCGAGGAATGCGCGGCGCTGCAGGGGTATCCGGCCTCGGTGTCCGCGCGGCAGGGCACGAGTCTCGGCGTCCACGTCTCGACGACCTTCCCGTCGTACACCTCCTCCACCGTGCGCCTCGCCCCGGCCACGGGCGCCCCCGTCGTCGTCACCCAACCCGCAAGCAGGACCGGGCGGTTCCAGCCGCTGCAGAGCGGATACCACAGCGCGGGATGCGGGTGGAGCCAGTCCTTCTCCGTCTCCGTGGGGACGGGGGCGAGCTGGCCCTCGGGCGTCTACGCCTCACAGTTGAAATCGCCCCAGGGCAAAGAGCACAACGTGATGTTCGTCGTGCGGCCCTCGACCCCGCAGCGGCAGATCGCCGTCCTGGTGCCCACCAACACGTACAACGCCTACAACTTCTGGGGCGGGCACAACCAGTACACGAGCGGCCAGGCCGGTGCCCAGCGCACCGTCTCCATGCGCCGCCCCAACATGGGCACCTCGTGGGACAACGTCTACCGGACGGCCCCCGGCATCATCGACCACCTGCTCCACAGCGACCTGAAGCTGCTTCGCTGGATGACCTCCAAGAACGTCTCCTACGACTGCTACGCCGACACCGACCTGCACGCGACGGGCTCCACCTGGCTGCGGACGCCCGCCCAGGGCGGCAACTACAAGGCGCTGGTCCTGACCACACACCCCGAGTACTTCTCGCAGGCCGCGCGGGACAACCTTGTCGCCTTCCAGAACAACGGCGGACGCATCATCTACCTGGGCGGCAACGGCATCTACGAACGGGTGCAGTACACGGCGGACGGCAACGCCGTCGTCTACCGGAAGGCCAACGGCAGCCGGGACGTCTACGCGGACTCCGGACAGTCCGAGGCACAGATCCTGGGTGTGGCCTACTACCAGCCGACGTACATGAGCTTCTCGCCGTACCAGGTGCGCGACACCGCCAACAATCCCTTCACGGAGGGCACCGGACTGAGCGAGGGAGACGTCTTCGGCAGCGTCTCCGACGCCATCGCCGCCAGCGGCTGGGAGGTCGACCGCCGGCCGGTCGCCGTGCCCGGTTCCGTGCTCGTCGCGGAAGGACTCAACAAGACGGGCGGCGCCGAAATGCTCTATGTCCCGCCCCTCGGCACCAAGGGCTGGGTGTTCTCGGCCGGTTCGCTGACCTTCACCGGCAGCGTCCCGAACGACACCGCGGTCCAAAAGATCCTGCAGAACGTCTTCACGCAAGCGGTGGCCTGATCCCCGTGACCCGGCCCGACCCACGCCCGACGGAGAGAAGAGAACATGAAGCAGATCTCACGACGCACCGTGCTCGCCGGCGCGGCGGCGTCGACGCTCGCGCTGGGTCTTCCCACAGCGGCCGCCGAAGCGGAGCCCGCGCGCGAGGAGCCGCCGCCCAGCAGCGTGTGCGGTGAGCTGGGCACCACGCGGGTCTGCGTCAACGCACGTGAGGTGCAGGACGTGACCGGTCTCCAGTACGTCATCACCAACGGCGGCGAGCAGGAGATGACCTACACGGTCTGGTACGTGGATGTGACCGGCGGGCCCGAGTCCGGCAAGGTCAAGGAAACGGTGGAGGCGGGAGGGATGGTCGTCGGCTACTTCTACGGCACCGTCCAGCACTCGTTCACGCTGCACCTGTGCGACGAGGCCGAGACGGAGTGCGTCGTCCTCGGGCCCGTCCGCGGCGCCTATCCGACGATCTGGTAGCGGCGGACGAGGGACGTTCCCGCACCCGGACGCCCGTCGGGTCGTTCCACAACACATGAAGCAGCGAAGTGAACTGTCACCCGAACCGGTCCGCACGGCAGCCGGGGCCCAGGTCGACGCGTCGGCCGCACTGGGCCCCGGCACTGCCGTGTGGGAGCTCGCCCAGATCCGTGAGCACGCCGTGCTCGGGGACAACTGCGTGGTGGGGCGGGGCGCCTATGTCGGCCCCGGCGTCCGGATCGGCGACGGGGTCAAGATTCAGAACCTCGCGCTCGTCTACGAGCCGGCGGAGCTCGGCGACGGAGTCTTCGTCGGTCCCGCCGTCGTTCTGACCAACGACCACAACCCGCGCTCGGTCGATCCCGAGGGGCGGCCCAAGGGGCGCGCCGACTGGGAGCCCGTGGGGGTCGTGGTCGCCGAGGGTGCCTCGCTCGGCGCGCGCTCGGTCTGCGTGGCTCCGGTCCGTGTGGGCCGCTGGGCCATGGTCGCCGCCGGCGCCACGGTGACGCGGGACGTGCCCGACTTCGCCCTCGTCGCCGGCGTCCCGGCCCGTCGCATCGGCTGGGTGGGCCGCGCCGGGCACCGGCTCCGTGAACTCCCCGATGCGCCCGGCGTGTGGGAGTGCCCGCACACCGGCGTGCTGCACACCGAGAAGGACGGCGTTCTCACGGAATCCTGATTCAAACAGGGCTGCCGATTGCGGCGGTGGCGGCGGTGGCGGCTGTGGCGGCCCGACGGTCCGGACTCTCCTGGATATCGAGCATGAGGGCGCCGATGAGGAAGTGAATTCCGGTGAGGATCGGCAGAGTTGCCAGCAGGACACTTCCCGCGCTGGCACTCGCGGGCCCGAGCGTGTGGAACAGCACCCAGGTGCTCGCCACGCCGCCGAAGGCGACCAGGGACATTCCCGCCAGGAGCAGCAGAGCGATCGGCGAGAAGGAGAAGACGACGTACTTCAGTACGACGCGCCGACCGATGCCACGCGTCAGCTGCGTCATCAGCGCGGGAATCACCTTGTGCATGCGCATCGTTGACACCTCGTTCCCGTAGACGGCGGGAATGGGGACGTCGCAGGCCGGGATGCGGAGGATGTTCAGGTTGATCAGCAGGTCGTTCTCGAACGAGTAGTCCTTGGCCACGCGGTCGAGGTTCAGCCTTTCCAGTGCTGTTCTGTGGATCGCGGTGTACCCGTTCTGAGGGTCGAACAGGTGCCAGTATCCGGACGCCAGCTTGGTCATGAACGAGAGAACGATGTTCCCGAGAATCCGGTGTTTCGGCATGCCCTGGTAGGAGTCGCGGGAGTAGAAGCGGTTGGCCTTGGTGAACAGCGCGGTCCCGTCGCAGATCGGGGCGAGCAGGGCAGGCAGGTAGGCCGGATCCATCTGCCCGTCACCGGCCATGACCACCGAGACGTCGCAGCCGAGGCGCAGCGCCTCCTGATGCCCGTCGCACACCGCTCCACCGACCCCGGTGTTGGTCTCGTGCCGGATGAGAACCATGCGCGGGTCCCCGGCGCCGGTCGCCTCGGAGGACGTCTCGTCGCTGCTGGCGTCGTCGACCACCACGATGTGGTCCACGAAATCGGGCATGGTCCTGATCGTTCGGGCGATCAGTTTTTCCTCGTTGTACGCCGGAACCACAACGGCGATTTTCGTGTTCTGATACACGAGGAAAAACCCTCTCACGGTTCTTTCCCGGAACCTGTCTGCCACGACGGCATCGAGCGCGGAGGAAGGTAACAGAAATCATTCGGAGGACATGGAATTCGGTACGCCGCCTCTCAGATGCCGGTGCGACGAGATTCCTCCTGGTGGGAGGGGTGTGCTACACCATCGATGTCGGAACGCTGGTCCTGTTCCACGGTGTACTCCATATGCCATTGGCCGTGGCCACCACCCTGGCGTTCGTCACCGTACTGGCGGTCAATTTCGGGTTGAACAGATCGTTCGTCTTCCGGAGTGGCGCGCTGGCCGGCCCGGCCTTTGCGAAATATCTCGCGCTCGTCGCACTGAACTACTGCGCAACCGTGGCCACGGTCACCGGGCTGACCGCTCTGGGCCTGGCGTACGTCGCGGCGAAGACGACGTCGACCGTCATCAACGCGGTGGCGAATTACGCCGCGTTCCGGTGGTGGGTCTTCAAGGAGCCCGCCGCACCGGTGGCCCAGAGCCCGGCCGAGGTCGAGCCGGTTCGGGAGTCGTAGCCGGTGCCTCAGGACCGCCGGCCGGTCGGCAGCGGATTCCGCGGCTGCGGGTTCTGAAGGGGCAGGGACACCTTCCGCCGCGCCGAGTCCAGGACCACCTCGGCGACCTCCACCGTCTGCAGCCCCTGGTCGAGGGTGACGATGTCCATGGCCTTGCCTTCGACGGCGTCGCGGAACCGCTCGTGCTCGACCACCAGGGGCTCGCGCTTGGGAATCGCGTACCGGATCATGTCGCCCTCGGTGGCTCCGCGGAAGGCGCTCAGTGCTTCCCACTCCGTGGCGAAGGCGCCGTTGGCATGGAAGGTGAGATCCGCGGTGAGGGTGTCCGCGATGAAGCAGCCGCGCTCGCCGGTGACCGCCGTGAAGCGCTCCTTGAGCGGGCTGAGCCAGTTCACGAGATGGCTGACCATGGTGCCGTCCGTGAGTTCACCGACGACCGCGACCATGTCCTCGTGCGGGCGGCCGCTCTTGGACACGGTACGGGCGGCCACGGAGGCGTAGCGGCATCCCGTCACCCAGCTGGTGAGATCGATGTCGTGGGTCGCCAGGTCCTTGACGACGCCCACGTCCGCGATGCGCGGCGGGAAGGGCCCCTGTCGCCGCGTGACCACCTGGAACATTTCGCCGAGCTCGCCCGCCTCAAGCCGCGAACGCAGGCTCTGCAGCGCCGGGTTGAAGCGCTCGATGTGCCCGACGCCGGCGGTCAAGCGGGCCCCGGCGAAGGCGTCGGTCAGGCGTCGGGCCGCGACCGCTGAGTGGGCGAGCGGCTTCTCGATCAGTGCGCACACGCCGTTCGCGGCCAGGGCGATGCCGACCTCCTCGTGCAGCACCGTGGGGCAGGCGACGACGGCGTAGTCGAGGCCGAGCGCCAGCAGTTCGGGCAGCGTGGCGACGACCGGGGCACCGCGGGAAGCCCCCGTGGGATCTCCCGCCGGGTCCATGACACCGACGAGTTCGACGCCGTCGAGCGACGACAGCACTCGGGCGTGGTTGCGCCCCATCGCGCCAAGACCGACAAGCCCCGCACGCAGTGTCCGCCGGCTCATCGGACACCACCGGCGATGCTCACGGCCCGGGCGATGCGCTCCAGATCGCCCTGCCCGAGGGTGGGATGGACCGGCAACGACAGCACCGACGCGGCAGCGCGGTCCGTCTCCGGCAGCGACGGCCCGGCCGGGTCGCGGAACGGCGTCAGCCGGTGGATCGGCGTCGGGTAGTACACCGCGCTGCCGATGCCCTCCGCCGCCAGTTCCTGCCGCACGGCATCCCTGCGGCCGTCGGGGACGGCGACCGTGTACTGGTGGTAGACGTGCCGGGCCCCGTCTGCCACGTGGGGCGTGGCGAGCCCCTCGATACGGGAGTCGAGCACCTTCGCGTTGGCCCGCCGCTGCTCGGTCCAGGCCGGCAGCTGCGCCAGCTGCACCCGGCCCACGGCCGCCGCGACGTCGGTCATGCGCAGATTGGCGCCGACGATCTCGTTCTCGTACCGCTGCTCCATGCCCTGATTTCTGAGCAGCCGCAGCGTACGCGCCAGTTGCTGGTCGGGGGTGCTGATCATGCCGCCCTCGAGCGCGTGCATGTTCTTCGTCGGATAGAAGCTGAAGCATCCGGCCTGGCCGAACGATCCGACGGGGGTGCCGTGCAGCGCGGCGCCGTGCGCCTGGCAGGCGTCCTCGACGACGGCGAGACCGTGACGCTCGGCGAGCGGCATCAGCCGGTCCATGGCGGCCGGGTGCCCGTACAGGTGTACGGGGATCAGTGCCGTGGTGCGCGGGCCGATCGCCGCCGACACCGCATCCGGGTCGAGGCAGTAGGTGTCGGCCGTGATGTCGGCGAAGACCGGTACGGCTCCCACCAGACGCACCGCGTTGGCCGTGGCGGCGAACGAGAAGGAGGGCACCACCACTTCGTCACCGGGCCCGATACCGAGCGCCATCAGACTCAACTGCAGTGCGGAGGTGCCGGAGTTGACGGCGACACAGGTACGGTCCCCGACCAGCTCCGAGAATTCCTCCTCGAATGCGGCGACCTCCGGCCCCTGAATGACAAGGCCGCTTCGCAGCACACGTACGGCGGCTCCGATCTCGGCTTCGCCGATGACAGGTCGGGCGGCGGGAATTGACAGATTGATCCCAGACACGAGCAGTCTCCATTGAAGAACGAGGGAGTCGGCCTGCGTTCAACTCTGGTTCACTGCTGAGAGTTTCTATTCTTGCCCTTTATCAACCTATTTGCAGTATGCGTAGGATGAATGCATTGGAAGGACAGCAGTTGTTCGTCAATGGGTGCCCCCACCTCGCCGCGCGATGCTCTGGGCCTGTCCCTCGTGCACGTCGTTCACCCACTCCCAGCCGGGCGGCGATGATGCGCCGAGGCGTGGGTCGTCGGGGGTGAGGCCGGCCTGGAGGGCGTGGATGTAGGCCCGGTCCTGGTGGATGCGGGTGCGTGTCTGAGTTGCGTCGGCGGTGGATCCGTGGCCGGGGATGAGGGCGTCGACGTCGGCCGACGCGTCCTCGAGCAGGTGCAGGCTCACCAGGTAGTCCTCGATCGGGGCGGCGGACTCGTCGAGCATCGGGATGAGGACGTCGGAGAGCATGTCGCCCGCGACGAGAACGCTGCTGTGCGGGATCAGCAGCGCCGCATGGCCAGGGGCGTGGCCCGGGTGTTCGATGATCCGGACTTCGGGGCCGTCCCAGGGGAGCCGTACCGTTCCGGCAGGCAGAGGCGTGATGAGGCCGAACAGGTCCAGGGGTGTTTCCGCGGCGATTTCCGGCGGCAGCCCCTCGGTGATGCGGGTCTTCCAGTCCGCGTGCGACAGGAGGTCTTCCATTTCTGCCGCGCAGCGGGCCGTGCCGTAGCGAGGTGCTTCGCCAAGTTCGGCGTGCCAGAGCACGTGATCCCAATCGGGGTGCGTCGAGAAGCCCGCGGTCACCGGTCGGCCGAACTTGGCGAGGTCGTTCGCCAGGCAGAGCATTTCGTCGCCTGTGATCCCGGGGTCCACGAGCAGCACCCCATCCGTGCCCTCCACCACAACGGTGTTGTTCTGGAGCAACTCGCTCTGGTGGACCAGTACCCCTTCTGCTACCTGCTTCAGCATGGGGAACCTCCCGATCGTGGTCGGCAGCCGCTTGCCGCTCGCCGTTTGTTGAGACGTTAGCCCGCCTCGCCTCTTTTGGGATGTCCTCGGGCAAGGGTGGGATCTCAACTTGCCCTACCCGTACGGCGTTTGACGTTCAGGCGTCGGTGGGGGCCACCACCGACGCGCGTGCGACGACCGGGCACTCCAGGCGGCGTACGTGCCCCGCCGGGACAGGGCCGCCGGACTCCACCGCGTCGAGCAGTGTGTCCACGGCTGCCGCGCCCATTGCATGGTGCGGCAGTGCCACGGTCGTGAGGGCCGGGACCAGGTGTGCGGCCATCTGGTCCTGGTCGTCGTACCCGACCACCGAAAGTCGCTCGGGGACGGAGATTCCCAGTCGGGCGGCGGCGAGCAACACCCCTGTCGCCACACGGTCGTTGGCACACACCACGGCCGTCGGTGGCTTCGCCACGTCCAGCAGGCGCAGCGCGGCGGCGTACCCCTCGTCGATCTGCCAGCCGACTCGCAACCGCCGCTTGGCGCGCACCGGCACACCCGCAGCGCGCAGGCCGTCGGCGAAGCCGAGGGCGCGGTCGTCGGCGGCGATGTTCCCTTCGGGTCCGCCCACCAGCGCGATGTCCCGGTGCCCCGCCGCGAGCAGCACATCGACGGCTCCGCGACCGCCGGCCCGCTCGTCCGCCACCACGGCGGCGTACGAACTCGTCTTGCGGGGAAGGCAGTTGGCGAGCACCGTGCGTGCCGGGTCCAGGCCCTCGGGGACGTCCGTCGCGTTGAGTTCCATGGCCGCGTAGACGAACCCGTCGACGCGGCGTGCGCGCAGTTCGGCGACCGCCTCGGCCTCCGCCGCGCCGTCGCTGCCCGACTCCATCAGCAGCACCTGGTGCCCGCGCGCACGCGCCGCTTCCATCGCGCCGAGCACCATGCGTCCGGCGAAGGGGCTCGTCGCGATCGAGTCGCTGAGCATCCCGATCACCCCCGTACGCGCCGCGCGCAGGGACCGCGCCACCTCGTCCGGCCGGTAGCCGAGCGTGTCCGCCGCCTCCTTGATCCGCTGCTGCGTCCGGGCCGACAGATTCCCCTCGGCCCGCCCGCTGAAGACGAACGACACGGCTGCACGCGAGACGCCGGCGAGCTGGGCGACGTCGCGGGCGGTGGGGCGCTTCACGCGGGGGCTCCTTCGGGGGCCGGGCGTCCACCCGGGCGCGACGACGTGCACGGGCGGACGGAGCGATGGGCCTCCAGTGTGCCGGATGGCGGGGGCGTAACGTCCTGGCCGGGGGCTCCAGGCGCCGGGATGAAAGAGTTGGACCTCCTGTTGAGTCCCCTGAACGATGGCAACGGCCTCCGCACCGAAGGTGAAACCCTGTGACCAGCATCGCGTATCAAGGCGAACACGCCTCCAACTCGGCGACCGTCGCCCAGAGGCTGTTCCCGGGGTGCACGGAACTGCCCTGCGTCAGCTTCGAGCAGGCGCTGGACGCGGTGACGTTGGGCTCCGCCGACCTGGCGGTGATTCCGGTGGACAATTCCGCGGCCGGCCGTGTCGCCGATGTGCACCATCTGCTGCCGGAGTCGGGCCTGTTCGTGATCGGCGAGTACTTCCATGCCATCCGCTTCGACCTCATGGGGGTGCCGGGGACGTCGCTCGGTCAGGTGGAGTGCGTCCGCAGCCATGTGCACGCGCTGGGGCAGTGCCGGAAGGTGGTGCGCGCGGGCGGGTGGCGTACGCGGGTCAGTGACGACACCGCGGGGGCCGCCCGCGAGGTGGCGGAACTGGGCGACCCGAGGCACGCGGCGCTTGCCCCGCCGGCCGCAGCCGGGCACTACGGCCTGGAGGTGTTGCAGGCCGGTGTCGAGGACGACCCGGACAACACCACGCGGTTCGTCGTCCTGTCCCGTGACGCCGAATTCGCGCCCCTGGAGGGCGGGCCGACCATGACGAGCCTGTTCTTCGCCGTGCGGAACATCCCGAGTGCGCTGTACAAGGCGCTCGGGGGCTTCGCCAGCAGTGGGGTGAACCTCACCAAGATCGAGAGCTATCAGATGGGGGCGGGGCTCAACCCGAGCTGCTTCTACGTCGAGATCGAGGGGCACCCCGACGAACCCCGTGTCGCGCTCGCCCTGCACGAGCTGAGCTTCTTCTCGTCCGAGGTCCGCGTACTCGGCGTCTATCCGGCCCACCCGCACCGGCTGGAGGAGCGGAACGTGTGAGGGGTGGCTGCCGGCGCCGCGGATAGACTCGTGCGCATGATCCGAACGTCCCGTGGTGAGACGAGCCCCGGGGCGTCGCCGCACGGGGCGGGCGCCGACGTGCGGCCGGTCGAGGCACCCCCGGAGCAAGGCGCGGCTCCTTTCACCATCACCGCCGGGTTCCGAATTCCCCGCGTTCCCACCGAGTGGGCCCCGCACTCGCACCCCTTCCACGAACTCGTCTGGGTACGTGGCGGAACGCTGACGTCCCGCGTCGGGGATCGCGTCTTCACCGTGTCCGAGGGGCACGGTCTGTGGATGCCCGCCGGAGTGGCGCACGGGGGCCGGTCGACGGCGGGTGCGCAGTTCCACGACGCCTTCTTCGCCCCGGACCGCACGCCGTTCGCGGTTGGGGAACCGAAGGCGATCGCGATGACGCCACTGCTCGAGTCGCTGCTGATCCATCTGTCCCGCACCGACCTCGACGAGGCGGCGAGGGCGCGGGCGGAGTCGGTCGTGTTCGACGTGCTGCGGCCGTCGGAGCGCCAGTTCTCCCTCCAGCTGCCCAACGACCCCCGGATCGATCCGATCGCCGAAGCCCTGCTTGACGACCCCGGCGACCCCCGCTCGCTGGAGGAGTGGGCAGCGCGGCTCGGGATCAGCGACCGGACGGTCACCCGCGCGTTCCGCCAGGCCACAGGCCTCTCGTTCGCGCAGTGGCGGCAGCTGCTGCGGGTGCACCGCGCGCTGACGCTGCTCTCCGAGGGCTTCGACGTGCTGACGATCTCCGAGACATTGGGCTATGCCCGGTCCAGCTCCTTCATCGCCGCGTTCCGGCGGGTCATGGGCACCACACCGGGCGCGTTCTTCGCGGCGGCTGACGGCGAGGACGACGCCGACGGCGCCCCGGGTGATGTCCGGAATCCCGTATCGGGTGTCCAGAACGCGTGATTGTCGACGCGGCGGCCGGAATATAACCTGCTCGGAGTTAGGTAACCCTTAGTTGGTGCTCGACGTGCACGGCGCTGCCCGTACGCGGGTGAGTTCGCGGCCCGGCCGGTGACGGCCGGTCGGAGGGTGCCGCGACCCCTGCCCTTCCGACCACCGGGATTCGTCGATGTTCACGCGCTCTCCTCGGCCCACCGAGCGTTCGGTTGTCACTCCCGACGCGCAGGAGGGCACCGCCCTCAACGGGCATGACCTGGTGCTGCGTTACGACGGCAAGCCGGTCGTCCATGGTGTCTCGATCGACCTGGCCCCCGGCCGCGCGACCGCCCTGGTGGGGCCCAACGGCAGTGGCAAGTCAACGCTGCTGCGGGCGCTGTCCCGGCTGCACCGGGTGGAGGACGGCCGGGTGACACTCGGCGCTCCCGACGGCCCGTCCGAGCGTGACGCGGCGCTGCTCAGTGCCCGCCAGTTCGCCCGTGAGGTCACGCTGTTCTCCCAGTCGAGGCCCGCGCCCCAGGGGCTGACGGTCGCGGAGGTCGTCGCCTTCGGGCGCCACCCCTACCGCCGCGGCTTCGCGGGACCGACCGCCGAGGACCGGGCCGCCATCGACCGTGCCATGGGTGTCACCGGCGTACGGGACATGGCGGGACGCCCGGTCGGGGAACTGTCCGGCGGCGAGATGCAACGTGTCTGGCTTGCGGCCTGCCTCGCCCAGGACACCGGCGTCGTCCTGCTCGACGAACCGACCAACCACCTGGACCTGCGCTACCAGTTCGAGACGCTCGACCTGGTGCGCGATCTCGTCGAGGAGCACGGCATCGCGGTCGGGATCGTGCTGCACGACCTCGACCAGGCGTCCCGTGTCGCGGACACGCTGGTCCTGATGCGCTCCGGACGCGTGCACGCGGCGGGCGCACCCGCGGACGTCCTCACCGCCGAGAACATCGGCGAGGTCTACGACATCCGGGTCGATGTCAGCGTGGACGCCCGCACCGGCCGCCTTCGTATCGATCCCCTCGGGCGGCACGCCGCCTGAGGCCTGGGGCGGAACATCCGCCTTCCCTCCCCACGAACACGTACGTACCTCCGACACATCTCAAGAAAGAGGCCCCTTCATGAACCGTGCCCGTCTCCTGACGGCGTCGGCCTCCACCGGGCTCGTCCTCCTCGCCGCGACGGCCTGCGGCACGACCGACGTAGACAACGCCGCCAAGGCCGAGGGCGGCGGGGCCAGTGCGTCGCCCGCGTCGAAGGACTGCGCCTCGGACACCACGGCCACCTCGACGAAGCCGGTCTCCTTCAAGGACGGCGTCGGCCGCACCGTGAAGCTCGACAAGCCCGCCAAGCGGATCGCGGTCCTGGAGTGGCAGCAGGTCGAGGACGCGCTGACGCTGTGCGTCACGCCCACCGCCGTGTCCGACGCGAAGGGGTACAGCACCTGGGTCAGCGCCGAGAAGCTGCCCAGCGGGGTGACCGACATCGGCACCCGTGAGGAGCCCGACCTCGACACCCTCTACGCTGCGAAGCCCGACCTCGTCGTGGTCGAGGCGTTCGACGCCGACGACGAGACCGTCAAGAAGCTGGAGAAGCGGAAGGTCCCCGTGATGGTCACCAAGGGGGCCGACCCGAAGGACCCGATCGGCAACATGCGGAACGTGTTCAGCATGATCGGCGAGGCGACGGGCCGCACCGAGCGGGCCGACCAGGTGCTCAAGGAGTTCGACGACCACCTGGCGACGGCGAAGAAGAAGGTCACCGACGCCGATCTGCCCACGAAGGACTTCCTGTTCTTCGACGGATGGCTGCAGGGCGGCAACCTCACCGTCCGGCCCTACAGCGACGGCGCCCTGTTCACCGAGATAGGCAAGGAACTCGGCATGAACCCGGCGTGGACCAAGTCCGTCAACAAGAATCACGGGGACGGCGGCGTCGACAAGTCGTACGGCCTCGCCCAGACCGACGTCGAGGGACTCACCGCGGTGGGCGACGCCAACCTCTTCTACGCCAACGACGAAGGCGCGGGGGGCTACGTCGCGGCGCTGAAGAAGAACCCGATCTGGAAGACGATCCCGGCCGTGAAGGAAGGCCGCGCGCACTCGTTCCCGGCGCGGGTGTGGGGCGCCGGCGGTCCGCGCTCCACCGAGCAGGCGATCGACGCGTACGTCGACGTACTCGACAAGAAGTGAGCGCATCGCACGAAGTGAGCACATCGCAAGAGGTGGGCGCACCGCCTGAGATGGGCACACGGCAAGAGGTGCGCGCGCCACACGGGGTGGGCCCGTCGCACGAAGGGGGCGCGCCCCACCGCCCCAAGGAGCCGGGTGCCGCCGGGATCGCCGTTCTCGCGGTGCTCCTCGTCGCGACCGTCCTGGTGGGTATGTGGCATCTGACGCAGGGCACTTCGGGTGTCGGTGTCGGGGACCTGGTGCGGTATCTCGCCGGAGGGCGGGAGCACACCGGTGGGGCGCCGGTCGGTGAGATCTTCACCGGCTCGCGCCTGCCGCGCCTGCTCGCGGGCGTGGCGGTCGGGTTCGCCCTCGGCGCCGCCGGAGCGCTGCTCCAGTCCGTCACGCGCAACGCCCTCGCCTCGCCCGACACCCTCGCGGTCACGGCCGGCGCCTACTTCACCCTCACGCTCGTCGCGGCCTTCGGTCTCGCCGTCCCGCTGTGGGCGTCCGGCGTCGTTGCCTTCGTCGGCGGCCTGACCGCGGCGGCGCTCGTGCTGCTGCTCGCGGGCCGGGCGGCCGGCACCGCGGGCACCCGCCTCATCCTCGCCGGATCGGCGACGGCGTTGGCCCTGGACGCGGCGACCGGGGCGCTCCTCATCCTCTTCAACCAGAACACGACCGGCCTCTTCGCCTGGGGGAGCGGTTCGCTCGCGCAGCTGAACATCGACGCGGCCGTGCGCGCCTGGCCACTCGTGGCCGTGGTGCTGTGTCTCGGTCTCGCGCTGTCCCGGCGACTCGACGTGATGAACCTCGGCGACGACACCGCGGCCACCCTCGGCGTCCCGATCCGGACCACCCGTGTGACCGCCGTGCTGTGTGCGGTGCTGCTGACCAGTACGGCGGTCACCCTCGCGGGGCCGATCGGCTTCGTCGGCCTCGGCGCACCCGTCCTGGTCCGCCTGATCGCCGGGCGGGTCCGGGCGCTGCGCCGGCACCTGTACTCGGTGCCCGCGGCCGGGCTGCTCGGCGCGCTGCTCATCCTGCTCGCGGACGCGGGCCTGCGCGCGGTGCAGGGCGCGGACGGTGCGGCCGCCATCCCCACCGGTGTGCCGACCGCGCTGCTCGGCTCCGTCGTGATCGTGGTGCTCGCGCTGCGCCTGCGGGACACGGGCCAGGCTGCGAGGCCGCCGCATGCGCGGGTCGCCGCACGGTCGCGGCGCGCGTTCCTCCTCGTCGTGGCCTGCGCGGTGGCGCTGCTGGCCGTGGCGGCCGTCGTGGCGGTCCTCGCGGGCAGTCTCTGGCTGCGGACCGGGGACATCGTGCTCTGGGCGCAGGGCCTGGCGCCGGATCTGATCGGGCAGGCGCTCGACGACCGGGTCCCGCGCGTGACCGCCGCGGTGTTCGCAGGCGCGGCGCTCGGGCTGGCCGGATGCATCGTGCAGGGCGCGGTGCGCAACCCGTTGGCGGAGCCCGGGGTGCTGGGCATCACGGCGGGCGCCGGGCTCGGCGCGGCGAGCGTCGTCACGTCCGGCCTGCCCGGCGGGCGGCCGGTGCTCATCGTGGTGGCGGTCGCGGCGGGGCTCGCCACGTTCGCGGTGGTCGCCCTGCTGTCGTGGCGCGGGGGCTTCCTGCCCGACCGGTTCGTACTGATCGGCATCGGCTGCGGATACGGACTCAGCGCCGTCACCACCTTCCTCCTCCTGCGCGCCGACCCGTACAACACGCCCCGCATCTTCACCTGGCTCTCCGGTACGACCTACGGCCGCACGTTTCCCGATGTCGTCCCGGTAGCGGTGGCCCTGGCGCTCGCGCTGCCCGTGCTGCTCGCCATGCGTGAGCGGCTCGACCTGCTCGCCGTCGACGAGGACACCCCGCGCATCGTCGGCGTCAAGGTCGAACGCACCCGCTTCACCGCGCTGGCGATCGCCGCCGTGCTCGCGGCGCTCAGCGTGGTCGCCGTCGGCGTCGTCGGCTTCGTCGGGCTCGTCGCCCCGCACCTCGCCCGGTCGCTGGTCGGCGCCCGGCATGGTCGGGCCATCCCCGTCGCGATGCTGCTCGGCGCGGTGCTGGTCTGCGTGGCCGACGCCATCGGCCGCACGCTCGTCGCACCCGCCCAGATGCCGGCGGGCCTCATGATCGCGCTGGTCGGCGCCCCGTACTTCGTGTGGGTGCTCCGGAAGTCCCGCGCATGACGCCGCGCCGCAGAACGTCCCCCGTCAAGGAAGCCCTCGTGCACCCCATCATCGTCGTCCCGTTCGAGTCCGATACGCCACCGGCCCTGCTGAGCCGCCTCGCCCACCTCGACGTGCCGGAGCGTTGGCACGCGGTCGACCGCTCCGCCCATGCCCCGCACATCGTCGCCGTCCCGGGTGGCGAGGGCGATGGTGATGGCGCGGACTGGATCGGCGCCGCGCTCGTGTCGGCGCGCCCGGGCACCGCCTATCTGAAGATCGTCGACGCCGTCGGTGATGTGCAGGCGGCTGTCGCGGCCGTCGTCGTCCACGCACGCGACCAGGGCCTCGCGCAGGTCAAGTGGGAGGGCTGGACGGCCAGTTCGGAGGACGCCGCGGCTGCCGGCTTCACCCCGCTGCGTGCACCGCTCACGCCGGCCGACGACGCGACGGAGCCGGCTACGGGTGACGCGACAGGGCCTGCCCCCGGTGACACGGCAGGGCCCGCCACCGGATACGTACGCTGGCTGCACGACGGCGTGCTGAGTGAGCCCCCGTACTACGGGCAGACCACCCACTTCACATGCGGCGCCGTCACCGCCCTGCTGGCCCAGGCGCACGCGGGAACACTGCCGCCCGAGGAGCTGGACCGCCGGGCGGAGCTGACGCTGTGGCGCGACGCGACCAACTTCCTTGCGTGCGAGCCCGTAGGACTTGGTGTCGCCGTGCGCCGGGCGTGGCCGTCGACGCCCGTCACGGTCCATCTCGACGTGGACCGCCCCGTCCTGCTCGACCATCTCCCGGACAACGAACAGGAGTGGCGCGCCCTGCTGCAACGGGAGTCACGCACGCAGGCCGCACACCTCGGCGTCCCCGTCGACGCACACCACTTCTCCCTGGCCGCGATCCGCGCCGCGCTCGGCCGGCAGGAACACGTCCTGCTCCTGGTCTCGCTCGCCGCGATGCAGGGCTTCGACGTGCCGCACTGGGTGCTCTGCCACGGCGTCGTCCCCGGAGCCGTCGTGATCGAGGACCCGTGGGCGAGCGCGGCGGCGGGGGACACCTGGGTCGACGCCCATCTGCTGCCCGTCGCCGATGCCCCGCTCGACGAGATGGCCGCCGTCTCGGCGGACCGCTTCCGCGGCGCCGTGCACATTGGCCACGCGCCGGAACCCGCTCCGTAGGAGACACGACGAAGTCCCCAGCGCGTGGCGCCGGGGACTCGAAGTCGGCGGTGAGGAAAGCGAGGAGGCTAATTTCATTGAAAGGAGTTGAGAAGGAAGCCTCTTCATGGCCTCACCGCGCTTGACGCTACCAATCACTCAGGGATCGCGTCGCGCAGATTTTCCGGGGTGAGGATCCGCGACTCGGGGTGCAGCCCTTCGGGGCGCTGCATCCCTATGTAGGTGACCGGCCCTTCCGGAACGCTCCCGCCGTCCCACGAGGTCACCTCCGCATCGCCCATCAGGCCCAACAGCCAGCGTACGGTCAGGTATTCGCGCTCGACGATGCCGCGCGCCAGCGCCTCCACCGTCACCCGGGTCTCCTCGACGCGGTTCGCGGCCGGCATGCCCTTGAGGTACAAGTGCAGCCAGTGCGCGCACCATTGGCCGTCCGCGCCGCGCCGGAACACCAGCGGCAGCGCCACCCGGCCGGGGCCGCGCAGATCCGACTTCATCCGCACGGTGCGCGGTTCGAACGGCCGCCCCTTCTGCTCGCCCTCCCGCAGCATGAACCCGAAGAACGACTCCTCGACGTCCATGAAGCCCTCCCCGGAGAACAGCAGGACCTGCGGAACGACGAAGCTGCCGCGCACCGCCCCGAGCCGCAGCTCGATGAACTCCGAGGCGCCCTTGGGCGCTTCGACGATGTCCCCGGAGTGCCGCCCCTCCACGTCCGTCAGTTGGGTGTACGAGAGCCAGGTGACCTGCTCGTAGTTCTCGTCGAGTATCACCGCGGACAGGTCGTAGTCGGTGGTCAGGCTCTGCTGCTTCCAGTACACGAAGAACCGCAGCAGCTCACCCTCGACCGGAGACACCGAACCGCGCGGCAGCACACCGAGCCCGGCCGAGACCGCCTTGCCGCTGAGCGGCAGCGCGACATCGAGGACGTCCGGGTCGACGAGCACTGCGTCGGCCTCCGGCAGCCGGCGCGCGATCTCCGCGTCGAGCAGCCCGGTCAGCCGCTCCTTGACGGGACCCGGCAGCGCGGGTCGGGTGTCCTCGGCGACCCAGGCGCGCCCGAGACGGTTGATGAACACCCGGTGCGCACCTGCCCGTTCGAGCCGGTCGCCGCGGTTCAGCAGGTGCTGGCGCACCGAGAGCAGGACCCGTCCGGAAACCTGCGGGACGGCCTCCTCGACGCCGGTGAGCACGGCCGTGCACTCCTCGTCCGTGCGGGCCGAGCGCAGCAGCCGGTCCACGGACCGCAGCAGCACACCCGGCGCGGACTTCAGCAGCTCCACCGCACCGGCCAGGTCGCCCCGGTCGAGCAGCTCCTCGGTCCGGCTCGCGAAGGTGCGTACCCGCTGCTCGCCGCGTGCCACCGCGAACACCTGGGCGGCGTACGGCCACTGGGGGAACTCGTGCGGGTGCAGCCGCTCGCCGAGCCGCTTCCACATCTCCCGGTGCGCGGCCACATCGGCGAGCTTCGCGGGCGCCGTGGCGACCACCGCGTCCAGACCCGCGAGGAGCGCCCGGCGGGTGGGCCGCGACAGCTTCCCGAACCTGGTGGGCTCGACGAGGGACACGTCGCCGTCCGGACCCGCCAACGCGCAGGCGAGACGCAGCACATCGGTGACGGTGTCGAGAAGCAGCCCCGAACCCGCCCGCAGGCGAGCCTTGTTGATGACCGCGCGGTTCTCCCGCACGGGGATCTCCTCGGGCTGCGGGCCGTCCACGCAGTGCGCCGCCAGCGCGTCGAGGTCACGAAGGTCGTCCTCGCCCAGCGGTGTGCGGCTGCCCGCGAGTTTCAGGTACAGCTCGCGCACCTCGGCCGACGCGTCCTGCCCGAGATGCAGCACCGTCATCCGGTCACCGGCCGCCGCGATCAACTCGTCGTGGTGGCCGAGCATTTCGGTGTACGTGTGCTGGTAGCGGCCGTAGGACGGCAGCGTCAGCAGATTCACCACGCCGGTGCTCAGCTGCTTGAGGGTGTCTTCGCGGGCGTCGTCGTCGGCGAGCGCCTCACGGATGCACCGCATCCAGAAGTCCAGGGTGTCCGGCACATGCGCCGGGAAGTCGACGAAGTACGTGTTGTGCCGCACATGGTCACCGACCAGCTCACGCACACCGCTCAGCGTCCGCACGGCGACATCGACCACCGCCCCCTCGGACAGCCCGGCCAGCCGCTCCAGCAGCGGCGCGGACAACTTGAAGCCCACGGACATCAGCGCGGCATCGAACTGCCGCGCGGCCACGGCACCTTCACCGGCCGCGCCCTCGGGGGCGGGGAGACGGTGGGTGTGCCGGACGACCAGATGCTCGAGAGGGTGAACCATGGGGGAATGGTGACAGCGGGGTGCGGGTGTGCGCACTCGGGTTTTTGGCGGGTGACTCCTCGTTCGTGTCACGCAGTTGTCCACAGGCGCGGGGTCGTCCACAGATTGCGGCGGCCCGGCGGTTCTCGGCCCGTGGCGGGCTAGCTTCATGGGTGTGCGACGGCGAGGTGCCGGAGCGAGGAAGTGGTCGGGGAAGTGGCCGGTCGGATGACGGGGGAGCGGGTATGGGCAGTGGGCTGCCGGTTGTCGGAGTGAGTGTTCTTGTGTACGCGGTGGTGGGCGCCGTCGTGCTGTTCAGGGCCGCGGTGCGGCGGCTCGTTCGGGGGCGTGGACATGTATGACGTGACAGTGATCGTGCCTGCGCACAACGAGGAGGCCGGGCTTCCGGCGACCCTGGAGTCGATCGCGGCGCAGACCGTGCCACCGCGCAGGGTGATCGTGGTGGACGACGCGTCCGTCGACGCCACCGGCGAGGTCGCGAGACGGTACGGCGCCGAAGTGCTGCGCCCGCCGAGCAATCTCGGCAGCAAGGCGAAGGCGCAGAACCACGCGCTGCCGCACTGCACTTCGGAACTCGTGCTCGCGGTGGACGCGGACACCGTGCTCGCGCCCGACTACATCGAGAAGGTCGCGCCCGTCTTCGCCGATCCGCGCGTGACGATCGCGGCGGGCAATGTGCAGACCCGGTTCGCCCGGACGCTGTGGGAGCGCGGCCGGTCGGTGGAGTATCTGCACGGATTCCACTGGCAGCGGCCGATCCAGGCGGGCGCGGGCAGCCCGATGGTGTGCTCGGGGTGCTGCTCGATGTTCCGGCGCAGCGCCCTCGGGGAGCGCGGGTTCCCCGAGCGGACCATCGTGGAGGACATGGACTTCACGTGGTCCGAGCAGATCGCGGGGCGGCGCGCGGTGTACGTGGGTGACGCGGTGGCCAGGGCGGCCGACCCGGAGAGCCTGCTGTATCTGCGCAAGCAGGTGTGGCGGTGGATGGCGGGCTTCTGTCAGAACGTGCGGCTGCACACGGGGCAGTTGGCGCTCCGTAAACCGATGCTCGCGCTGTGGGTGGTCCTCGCGCTGATGGAGATTCTGCTCGCCCCGCTGTGGTGGGGCGCGCCCCTGGTGCTCACCCTCGGGTTCGGACGCCCGGCCGTGGAGACGTTCGGCTGGTGGCTCGGGTCCGAACTCGCACTGACGCTTCCGCCGTTGATCTATGCGGCGCGCCGACGGCGGGTGCCGTTGAGATCAGTGCTGGTGAATCTCCCGTGTGTGTATCCGACCAAGCTCGTCAATGTCGTCTACGCCTGGAAGGCGGTCGTGGTGGAGCTGGTCCTGGTGCCGCTGGGCCGGTCGAAAGGCCTGGTCGTGTACGAAAAGGGGCGGGCGCCGACGGCCATATGAGCCCGGGCGCGGAAATCCGCCCGAATGCCGCCAACCCGCCCGCGGAACGACGTGATTCAAGATCCTGGACGGCTTCACTCGAACGTGTGGTGGGAGGTAGGGTCGCAAGCGGCAGGCGGGCTTCCGTGCCTTCCCTCCTACCCCCACCCCGTCCCCTCCTCGCAGTCGGCCCCCACGCCCTGTTCCCCTCGAGGTCCGCATCCATGATTGAGATACCCGAGCTGGCCGCGGGTGCCCTGGCCGCCGGGACCGTGTCGGCGTTCGTGCTCGGCGGCGGGTTGCTGAAGGCCCGTCAACACAGCGGCAGACAGCGCGACGAGACCGATGCGCTCCGCTCCCGCCTCGAGGCCTCCCGCGAGGAGCTGGAGGCCGCCCGCGAGGAACTCGACGATCTCGCCGCGGCGTTCGCCTCCGAGGTCGCCCACCTGTCCGGCACGCGCATGCCGGCCGCGGCCACCCACGCCGCCCACCCGCACTACCAGGTACCGGGCCCCCTGCAGCCCGAACTCGGCGGCAAGGAGCTGGCCGCCGGCCTCGACGCCGTGCTCGACGGGCTGCGCACCGCCATCGCCCAGGAGCGCAAGCGGGTCGACGCCGCCGCCCGCGCCGGGATGCGTGGTGCGACGCGCGAGATCCAGGCGGGCCTGTACCGGCTGCAGGACGTCCTGCGCGGACTCCAGGAGCGCTACGACGACCCCGAGTTGGCGCAGACGCTGTTCGCGCTCGACCACGAGAACGAGCAGTCGCTGCGCCGTGCGCAGGTCGCCGCCGTGGTCTGCGGGGCCTGGGTCGGGCTCGCCCGCGGGGAGTCGTACCTGGTGGAGGCCGTCACCGGCGGCCAGTCGCGGCTCGCCGGGTACGAGCGGGTGGAGGTCCACAACCACCTCGAGGACGGCACCGGGCTCATCTCGCACGCCGTCGAGCCGGTCGCCATCATCGTGGCCGAGCTCCTCGACAACGCTTTGCGCCACTCCTCGCCCGACACCACCGTGGGCGTGCACCTCGAGCGCGTCCACCACGGCGTCAGCGTGACCGTCGACGACGCGGGTGTCGGCATGAGCTCCGACGAACGGGCCCATGCCCAGCGGATGGTGGCGGGGGAGGAGCCCATCCTCCTGTCGGAGCTCGGCGATCCGCCGCGCATGGGACTCGCGGCGATCGGCCAGCTGACCCGGCAGTTCGACCTGTCCGTCGACCTGTCGTCGCCCTCGCCGTACGGCGGCGTCCGGGCGGTCCTGCTCGTGCGGGACCACCTCCTGTGCCGGATCGCCCCAGAGGGGCGCAGGCCGGCCGCCGCGGCTCCGCGGTCCACCCGTGACACCACGCCATACGTCTCCCACGACGCGACCCACGCCCTTGCGGCGGACGAGGCGCCGGTGACGTCCGCGTCCGCCCCGGCCTCGGACCTGGTGGTGACACCCACTCGGCCGGACGCCACCCCGCTCACCGATGGCGACGAACTGCCCCGGCGCCGCCGCCGGGTCCGCACCGACGCGAAGCCCGGCGCGAAGCCTGACGCACAGTCCGACGCGCGCCCGGCACCCGCCAAGCCGCGGCTCGCCGCGCACCGCAGCCCCGAGGAGCAGGCCGCCGCGCTCGGCGCCCTGCAGGCGGCCACCGCCGCGGCGCGGAGCACCGCGTCGGAAGGCGACGAGGCCGCACAGCAACCGCACGACACCGCGGGCGACCGCCCCGGCACCAGTGAAGGGAACACCCCCGATGAGTAGCCGTGACCTCGGCGACAGCGCTTGGGTCCTCGATCCGATCCTGGAGATCCCGCACGTCCAGGCCGCCGTCCTGCTCACCAGGGACGGCCTGGTCTCCGGGTACACCGAGGCGTTGACGCAGGCTTCCGCGGAGCGCGTCGCTGCCATCACCAGCACCGTGCAGGGCGCCTGTCGCACCGCGGCGGCCGCCTTCGCCGACCAGGAGTCCGCGGACGTACGCCAGGTGGTCATCGAGTCCGACCACGGCTACATCCTCGTCGCGCCCACCGCGCACGGCACCTGCGTGGCCGCCTTCGGTGACCCCGAGGTCCGGCTCGATCTGCTCGGCCACCGCGTCCACTCGCAGGTGGCCAGGCTCGGCGAGAAGGCCATGGCGGCCGCGCCCCGCGGGGCTGACGGCGGCATCGCCGGCGGCACTGGGGTATGACGGGCCGCCGGAGCGGCCGGCCGCTGGTCCCCGCGTACCTCGCCACCGGCGGGGTCGCGCAGCCCAGCCGCAACAGCCTGGAGCGGCTGTCCGTGCTGACCGGCGTCGGCGCGCCCTGGCCCACAGGACTGCCCGCAGCGCAGCACGCCCTGCTGCGCACCCTGGACGGCGGCTCGCTCACGGTGGTCGAGTCCGCCGCCCTGCTCGAACTGCCGGTCTCCGCCGTACGGGTGCTCGCCGCCGCACTGATCGACCAGGGGCTCGTGGGTGCCCGCCCGCCGGTCCCGCCCGCCGCGCAGCCCGATCCCGATCTGCTGAAGAGAGTCGCCGATGGCCTCCGCGCCCTCAAGCGCTAAGTCCGCGCCGGCAGGCGCCGGGCCCGCGCCGTCAGACGTCGCGCCCGCAGGCGCCAAAAGCGCCGTGCATCTCCCGGACACCGCACGGGAGTTGGTGAAGATCCTGGTCACAGGACCCTTCGGGGTGGGCAAGACCACCCTGATCGACTCCGTCTCCGAGATCCGCCCGCTGCACACCGAGGAGCAGCTCACCGAGGCGTCGGCCGCGGTCGACGACCTCGCGGGCGTGCGGGAGAAGACGACCACGACCGTCGCCATCGACTTCGGGCGGATCAGCCTCAACGGCGGGGCCGTCCTCTACCTGTTCGGTACGCCGGGACAGGAGCGCTTCCGTGCGCTGTGGGACGACATCGCGTACGGCGCCCTCGGCGCCCTCGTGCTGGTCGACACCCGCAGGATCGACGAGTCCTTCGAGGTCCTCGGCCTCGTCGAGGAGTCGGGGCTGCCGTACGCGGTCGCCCTCAACACCTTCCCCGACTCCCGGAGTTACACCGAGGAGCAGCTGCGGATCTCCCTCGACCTGGACGACGACACCCCGATGGTGATCTGCGACGCCCGTGACACGCACTCCTCCGTCGACGCCCTGCTCGCCCTCGTGCAGCACCTGATCGACCGCAGCATCCCGGAGCCCCGATGACGTATCCCGCGCAGGCCGAGGACTTCCACCTGTCCGCCCCGGTCCGCCTGTGGGAGGACGGCTTCGCCGCCGACCCGCACAGCTACTACGAGACCCTGCGCGCCCAGGGCCCGGTCGGCCACGCCGAACTCGCCCCCGGCGTCCCCGCGTACGTCGTCACGGACCGGCGGGCCGCCCTCGACCTGCTCCACGACGCCGAGGCCTGGTCGCACGACCCGCGGCCGTGGGAGGAGACCGTCGACGGCGACGCGCCGATCCTCGGCATGATGCGGTGGCGGCCCAACGCCCTGTTCAACGACGGCGAGTTGCACGTCCGCTACCGGACCTCCCTCTCCGACGCCTTCGACCTGGTGGAGCCGCACGACCTGCGCGAGCGCGTGCACCGCGCCGTGGACGTGCTGGCCGCCCGGATGGCGTCCCGGGGACGGGCCGACCTCGTGAGCGAGTTCGCCCGCCCGCTGATGTCGCTGGTCTTCAACGACCTCTTCGGACTGCCCGACAGCGAGAGCGACCGGCTCCAGGACGCCATCGCGCGCGTGATGGACGGCGGCGAGCAGGCGGCGCGCGGCGAGGAGGAGTTCGGGCGCTACATCCTGGACCTCGTCGCCGCCAAGAGCGCGCGGCGCGGCCAGGACCTCACCAGCTGGCTGCTCGACCACCCCCTCGGCCTCACCCCCGAGGAGGTCACCTGGCAGGTCTTCCTCATGCTCGGCGCGGGCCACGAGCCCACCGCCAACCTCGTCTCCAACGCCCTGTCAAGGATCCTCGGCAACCCGGCGTACTACTCGACGCTGACCAGCGGCTCCCGGCCCGTCATGGACGCGGTCGTCGAGGTCCTGCGGCACGAGACACCGCTGGCCAACTACGGCATCCACTTCGCCCGCAAGCCGCTCACTTTCCACGGCGTGTGGGTGCGCGCCGCCGTCCCCGTCGTCATCTCCTACGGGGCCATCGGACTCACCGCGGAGGAGGCGGCCACGCGGTCCCCGGCCGCCCGCCACCCGCAGGACGCCTCGCACCTGTCGTGGTCGGCCGGAGAGCACTCCTGTCCGGTCAAGCAGCACACCCTGCTCATCGCCACGGAGGCCATCGAACGCCTCACCCAGTGGCTCCCCGACCTGGAGCCGACCACCCCGCGCGAGCAACTGACCTGGCGCACCGGGCCGTTCCACCGCTCCCTGACGGAACTGCCCGTCCGCTTCGTCCCCCGTACCGCATCCCAGTCAGGAGCGTCCGAGTGACCGAGACCGCGTCTTCGCCCCGTATCGCCATCGACCCGTTCGGCGCCGACCTGCCGGCCGAGGCCGCCCGACTGCGCGCGGCGGGGTCCGTGGTCCCCGTCGAACTGCCCGGCGGCATCCCGGCGTGGGCACCGACCCGCTACGACACCCTCCGGGCGCTGATCCTGGACCCGCAGGTGAGCAAGGACCCGCGCAAGCACTGGTCGCTCTGGCCCGAGGTCGGCGAACACCCCGAGTGGGGCTGGGTGCTCGGCTGGGTCGGCGTGGTCAACATGCTCTCCACGTACGGCCCCGACCACACGCGCCTGCGCAAGCTCGTCGCGCCGAGCTTCACCGCCCGCCGCACCGAGCTGATGCGCCCCCGCGTCGAGAAGATCACCGAGGAGCTCCTCGCGGCCCTGGACGCGGCGGCTTCCGACGAGGTCGTGGATCTGCGCCCGCTGTACGCCAACCAGCTGCCGATGCAGCTGATCTGCGAACTCTTCGGCGTCCCCGACCACTTGCTCGGCCCGGTCGAGCGGCTCGTCGCGGCCATCATGGACACTTCCGACCCGAGCCCCGAGCACGGCGCGTTCGTGCAGGAGCAGATCGCCACCGTGCTGCCGGCGATCATCGCCCACCGCACCGAGCACCCCGGCGACGACATGACTACCGAGCTGCTGCGGGTGCGCGCGGAGGACGGCGACCGGCTCAGCGACGAGGAGCTGCTCTACACCCTGCTCCTCGTCATCGGCGCCGGCTTCGAGACGACCGTCAACCTGATCGGCAACGCGGTCGTCGCCCTGCTCACCCACCCCGAACAGCTCGCCGCCGTCCGCTCGGGCGAGATCGCCTGGGACGCCGTCATCGACGAGACGCTGCGCGTGCACCCCTCCATCGCCAGCCTGCCGCTGCGCTTCGCGGTCACCGACGTGACCGTCGACGGGGTGACGATCCCGGCGGGCGACGCCATCCTCACCACGTACGCCGCCTCGGGCTACGACCCCGAGCACTACGGGCCCACGGCCTCGGAGTTCGACGCGACCCACGCCGCCGACGACCACATGTCCTTCGGCATCGGCGTGCACCGCTGCATCGGCGCCCCGCTCGCCCGCCTGGAGGCCCGCACCGCCCTGCCCGCCCTCTTCGACCGCTACCCGGACCTCCGCCTCGCCGTCGAGGCGGAAGAACTGCGCCAGGTCCCGTCGTTCATCGCGTACGGCTGGCAGCAGATCCCGGTGCGACTGCACGGCTGAGCCGCACCGGCCCCGGCCGGCCCGTCATGCCGAGAGCGTCACCGTCACCTTGACGTGCTTCATGATGGGCTGGTCGCTCTGCGTGCTGTGGTCGCCGATCGCGCACAGCACGTTCATCTCCGGCATGTACCCGGCCGCGCAGCCGCGCGGGATGTCGTACGGGACGGCCAGATAGCCCGCGAGGCTGCGGCGGCTGCCGTCCCTGGCGGTGCTCGTGATGTCGACCGGGTCGAACTCGCCGATGCCGCGCTCGCGCATGTCGTCCTGGTTCAGGAAGACCAGCGTGCGCAGGTTCTTGATGCCCCGGTAGCGGTCGTTGTCCGAGTAGATCGTCGTGTTCCACTGGTCGTGGGAGCGCATCGTGCCCAGCGCGAGGGTGCCGGGCTCCGGGATGACGTCGGGCAGCGGCGCGGCGGAGAACTCGGCGCGGCCCGAGTCGGTGAGGAAGACCAACTCCCGTGCGGGCTGCTTGATACGGAAGCCGAGCGGGAGGCGCACCCGGCGGTTGCAGTCCTCGAACCCGTCGATGACCTGCGCCATGGTGTCGCGGACGCGGTCGTAGTCCTCGACGTACCACTCCCAGGGCGTACCGCTGTCGGGCAGCGAGGCGCGCGCCATGCCCGCGATGATCGCCGGCTCGGACAGCAGGTGCTTGGACGCGGGGCGCTTCATGCCGACGGACAGGTGCACCATGCTCATCGAGTCCTCGACCGACGTGGCCTGCAGACCGCCGCGCTGCTCGTCCTTCTCGGTGCGGCCCAGGCACGGCAGGATCAACGCCCTGCGGCCGTGCACCAGATGGCTGCGGTTGAGCTTCGTACTCACCTGCACCGTCAGCTCACAGGTGCGCAACGCCTCGTACGTATAAGGGGTGTCGGGCGCCGCGAGCGCGAAGTTGCCGCCCATGCCGACGAACACCTTCACATCGCCGCGCCGCATCGCCTCGATCGTGCCGACGGTGTCGAGCCCGTGCGCACGCGGCGCGTCGATGTCGCAGGCCTCCGCGAGCCGTGCCAGGAACGCGTCGCTGGGCCGGTGGTCGATGCCGCAGGTCCGGTTGCCCTGGACGTTGCTGTGCCCGCGCACGGGGGAGGGGCCCGCCCCCTCGCGGCCCAGATTGCCGCGCAGCAGAAGGACGTTGACGATCTCGCGGACCGTGTCGACGCCGTGCTCGTGCTGGGTCACGCCCAGACACCAACTGATGATGCTGCGGTCCGCGTCGCGGTACACGCGGGCCGCCTTGAGGATGGCGTCGCGGTCCAGCCCCGACTGACGCTCGATCTCGTCCCAGCCAGTCGCCTCGCACAGCGCGCGGTACGCGTCGAAGCCCTCGGTGTGGCGGTCGATGAACTCCCTGTCGAGCGCCTTCGGATCGGATCCCGACTGTTCCAGGACCGCCTTGGCGATGCCGCGCAGGAACGCCATGTCGCCGCCGATGCGCACCTGGAGGTTCAGGGTGCTGGTCCGCGTCGCCTTGTTCAGCGCCATGTCCTTGAAGTCGTGCGGGATGATCGTGCGGGTCGCCGCCGCTTCGACGAGCGGGTTGACGTGCACGACCTGCGCGCCGCGCTGGTACGCCTCGGCCAGCGCGGTGAGCATCCGCGGCGCGTTGGAGGCCGCGTTGACACCCATGATGAACAGGGCGTCCGTGCTCTCCCAGTCCGCGAGGTCGCAGGTGCCCTTGCCGGTGCCGAGGGACGCCTGCAGGGCGCGGCCGCTGGCCTCGTGGCACATGTTGGAGCAGTCGGGCAGGTTGTTCGTGCCCAGTTCGCGCGCCCACAGCTGGTAGAGGAACGTGGCCTCGTTGCCGAGCCGCCCCGACGTGTAGAACGAGGCCTGGTTCGGGTTGTCCAGCTCCCGCACCGTCCTACCCACCAGCTCGAACGCGTCCTTCCAGCTGATCGGGACGTAGTGGTCGGTGTCCGGGTCGTAGCTCATCGGCTCGGTCAGCCGGCCCTGGTCCTCGAGCGCGAAGTCGCTCCACCCGGACAGCTCGCTCACCGAATGCGCGGCGAAGAACTCGCGCCCGACCCGCTTGCGCGTCATCTCCCAGGTGACGTGCTTGATCCCGTTCTCGCAGATGTCCAGGTGCAGGCCCTTGCGGTCGTCCGGCCAGGCGCAGCCGGGACAGTCGAAGCCGCCGTTCTCGTGGTTCATCTTCAGGACGGCCCGGGGCCCGTCGAGCAGTTCGCGCTCGCGCACCATGAACCGGGTGACGCTCTTGGCCGCGCCCCAGCCCGCCGCCGGGTGGTGGTACGGGTGGAAGTCCGGCTTCTCGTCGGGCGCAGGGCCGACGCGCGACTCCGGTGTGTCCTGTCCGTCCTGGGAGGCGTTCACGGGGCTCATTCCTTGTCGGTGGAGGTCCTGCGGATCGTGCAGTGCAGGGTGTCGTTCTGCACGTCGGCGACGATCGTGTCGCCCGGGTCGGCCTCGCCGCCGAGCAGCAGGGACGCGATGCGGTTGTCGAGCTCGGTCTGGATGGTGCGGCGCAGCGGGCGGGCGCCGAACTCCGGCTGGTGGCCGTGCGCGATCAGCAGCTTCTTGGCCGCCTCGGTGACCTCCAGGTTCAGCCCCTGCGCGTGCACCCGGCGCTCGCTCTGGTCCAGCAGGTGGTCGACGATCCGGCCGAGGTCGTCCTCGGTGAGGCTGTGGAAGACGATGATGTCGTCGATGCGGTTGAGGAACTCCGGCAGGAAGCGGCCCCGCAGCTCCTCCATCAGCTCGTCCTTGAGCTCGGCGGCGTCGCCCTGGTGGGCGAGGATGCGGTGGGCGCCGATGTTGGACGTCATGATGATCACGCAGTGCCGGAAGTCGACGGTGCGGCCCTGGGAGTCGGTGAGCCGGCCGTCGTCGAGGATCTGCAGCAGCGTGTTGAAGATGTCGGGGTGCGCCTTCTCGACCTCGTCGAACAGGACGACGCTGTACGGCTGGCGGCGGACCTTCTCGGTGAGCTGCCCCGCCTCGTCGTAGCCGACGTAACCGGGAGGGGCGCCGACGAGCCGTGCGACGGTGTGCTTCTCCTGGAACTCGCTCATGTCGAAGCGGACCATGCGACTCTCGTCGCCGAACAGCAACTCGGCCAGGGTCTTGGCGAGTTCGGTCTTGCCGACGCCGGTCGGGCCGAGGAAGAGGAACGAGCCGACGGGCCGGTTCGGGTCGCCCATGCCCGCCCGGTTGCGGCGCACCGCCTCGGAGACCGAGGTGACCGCCTCGTCCTGTCCGACGATGCGGGCGTGCATCTCCTCCTCGAGGCGCAGCAGCCGCTCCTTCTCGCCGGCCGTCAGCTGGGCGACCGGGATGCCGGTGCGGCGCGAGACGATGTCGGCGATGTCGCCTGCCGTCACCGAGACCACGCCCTCGCGGCGCTCCTCGATCCCGGCGACCTCGCCCTCCACCTCGGCGATCTGCTTCTTCAGCTCGGAGGCCTTCTCGAAGTCCTCGGACGCGACGGCCTGGTCCTTCTCACGGGTCAGCTTGGCGATCCGGTCCTCGCGCTCGACGACCTCGGTGGAACGGCTCGCGGTACGCAGCCGCACCCGGGCGCCCGCCTGGTCCATCAGGTCGATGGCCTTGTCGGGCAGGAACCGGTCGCTGATGTAGCGGTCCGACAGCTCCGCCGCGGCGGTCAACGCGCCGTCGGCGAAACGGACTTGGTGGTGCGCCTCGTACGCGTCCCGCAGCCCCTCCAGGATCTGCACGGTCTCCTCGACCGTCGGCTCCGGGATGAGCACGGGCTGGAAGCGGCGCTCCAGCGCGGCGTCCTTCTCGATGTGCTTGCGGTACTCGTCGATGGTGGTGGCGCCGACGACGTGCAACTCACCGCGCGCCAGGGCCGGTTTGAGCATGTTGCCCGCGTCCATGGAGCCCTCGCCGGTAGCGCCCGCGCCGACGACGGTGTGCAGCTCGTCGATGAACAGGATGATGTCGCCGCCCGCGTTCTGGACGTCCTCGATGACCTTCTTCAGACGTTCCTCGAACTGGCCGCGGTACTGCGCCCCCGCCACCATGGCGGACAGATCGAGGGAGACGACCCGCTTGTCCTTGAGGGTGTCCGGGACCTCGCCCGCGACGATGCGCTGAGCGAGCCCCTCGACGATGGCGGTCTTGCCGACGCCGGGCTCGCCGATCAGCACGGGGTTGTTCTTGGAGCGCCGCGAGAGGATCTCCACGGTCTGCTCGATCTCCTCGGCGCGGCCCACGACCGGATCGAGCTTGCCGGCCTTGGCCTCCTCCGTGAGATCGCGGCCGAACTCGTCGAGCGTCGTGGACGCTCCTGTCGACCCGCTGCCGCCGCCGCTGCCTTCCGGTCGGGCCGCCTGCTCCGTGGCGTTCGCCAGCCGCTGCGGATCGAGGCCGCCCGCGCTCAGCAGCCGCGCCGCTCCCGTCCCGGGGTCGGCGATCAGGGCGCCGAGGATGTGCTCGGGCCCGATGTAGGAGACGCCCGAGGCCTGCGACTGGGCGTGGGCGGCGGCCAGCGACCGCTTGGCCGCCGGAGTGAGCCCCGGCTCCGCAGACGGCTGTCCCGCCTCCTGCGGAAGGATCCTGGCGATCTCCTCCGCCAGCCGGTCGGGGTCGACACCGGCCTGCTCAAGCACCCGGCGGGACGGCTCCACCTGCGTCGTCGCCCACAGCAGATGTTCGGTGTCCAGATCGGAGGTGCCGTCGTCATGGGCCTTCTGCGCCGCCAGGTTGAGCAGCTCCTGGGACGACTCGGTGAGCAGCCGGCCGATGGGCACGCGCTGCACCGCCGGCGGCGAGCTCGCGGGGGACGTACCGAAGAACCGATTGAACATCTCACTGAAGGGGTCCGAGGGACCGAACCCGAACGGCGACATCGACATGGTGACTCCAGGTGCGCAATGGGTTTGTCCAAGCCAACCTCTGCCCTTGATCCCCCGCAAGCTGATCTTCACAGAACGTAACGTCCCTTGCGCCCGCCGGGCCCGGGCCGTGTCGCGACGACCGCCGGGGGCGATGTGGCGCGGACCCGTCTAGTGTGACGAGCCATGAGCGCCTGGTTGCCGACGTCCGCGGTTCCCCGCCTGGCCGTCTCCGTGGGGGTCGGGCTTGTGGCCGCGGTGGCCGTCGGCATTCCGGTCGGTGTGCCCATGGGCATCCTCACGGGCATCGCCGCCGCGGAACTCCTCTTCGTGGTGTCGGGCTGGCTGGTGATGTGGCCGATGGACGCCACCGCCACCCGCCGCGAGGCACGGCGTGAGGACTTCGCCCCCGTCACCGAGGAGTTCGCGGTGGTCGGCACGGCACTGTGCGGGCTCGGCGCCATCGTGGTGCTGCTGCTCCTCGACGGCTCCGGAGCCCGGCACGCCGGGGCCGCGGTCGCCCTGGGCGGTGTGTTCATGGCGTGGGCGGCCCTGCACCTGATGTATGCCGCGCGCTACGCCTACCTCTACTACCAGGGCTCCGCGGGCGGAATCGACTTCAATTCCGAGGATCCTCCGGCGTACCGGGACTTCTTCTATTTCAGCTACAACCTCGGAATGACGTACCAGGTGTCCGACACCGACGTCTCCAGTTCGGTGATCCGGTCGGTGGTGCTGCGGCACTCGCTCCTTTCGTACCTCTTCGGCACCAGCCTCCTGGCCACCGCCATCAACCTGGTCGCGGGCATGGTCACCGGCTGACGGACCGGCGCCGCTCGGTGCGAGGTCAGCCCGTGAAGCGTGCCGCCGCCCGGCTGTTGTGGAGGTACTGCGCCCGGCCGTCCGCGTCCTTGCCGACCAGGACGAACACCTCGTGTCGCCCCGCGCGTTCCTCGACGGTGATCAGGCGGTCTGGGCCGAGGCCGACCAACTGCTGGGTGATGCTGTCCGTACCGAGCAGCACCCTGGCCTCGCTGGTGCGTGGCGTGGTGGTCAGTGATGTGGTGCCGTCGTCGTGGACGGTGAGGTCGAAGTCGAGCAGCGTGGAGCGGTACGTGCCGGTGGCGCGATGCGCGTCGACGGGTGCCGGCTCCTCGGGGACCCGCGGCAGGGCCGGCAGCCGGGCGCCGGCGAGTTCGCCGAGGAGATGACCGCCGACGTCCTGGAAGAACGCCGGGGCATCGCCGCCGTTGGTGAGCACGGCGACGGCCACGCCCGCCTCCGGCACGACCCGCAGGAACGCGTACTGCCCGATCGTGCCGCCGTCGTGGCCGATCATGGAGTGTTCGGGCTGGTCGTACAGCGCCCAGCCGAGACCCCAGCGGTCGCCCAGCGCCCCCAGGGGCGGCGCCGTCACCTGCGTCTCGCGCATCACGTCGAACGCGCTCTCGTCCAGGTGCAGTTGGGCGAAGCCGAGCAGGCTGCGTGCCGGCATCGCCAGGGCGGCGCCGGCAGGGGCGGTGGAGGGCGGCAGGCCGTAGACCGGCGCGGGTTGCGGGTCGGGGCCGAGGTGGCCGATGGCCGGCAGTTCCAGGATGGCCTCGCCGACATGGGTCGCCACGTGGGCGAGACCGAGGGGCGCGATCAGGTGCTCGCGCAGCGCCGCGTTGAAGGTCTGCTCGCGCAGCACCTCGATGAGGCGGCCGAGGACGACGTAGCCGCTGTTGCAGTACGAGAACTGTTCGCCCGGCGGGTACAGCTGCTCGGCGTCGGCCAGGGTGGGCAGATAGCGCTCGACCGCGTCGTCGTTCGCGCCCGTGTCGGTGAACCGGTCGCCCTCGACGCCCGAGGTGTGGCAGAGCAGTTGGCGAATGGTGACGGTGGCGGCGGCTCGCTCGTCGGCCAGGGCGAACTCCGGCAGGTACTGCCGCACGGGACGGTCCAGGTCGAGCCGGCCCTCGTTCGCCAGCTGCTGGATCAGGGTCGCCGTCCAGACCTTGGTGATCGACCCGATCTGGAAGACCGCGTCCGGGGTGACGGGCACCCCGGTGGCCTTGTTCACCACACCGGCGGCCGCGTCCACCACCTCGCCGTCCACGAGCACGGCGACCTGGGCGCCGGGCACCTTGTGCACGGCTGTCAGCTTGGGCAGATGCTCCGTGATCCAGGCCTGGGCGGTGGACGCTCGTGACATGACTTCTCCCTCGTGGCGCGTGCTCGTGGGCGCAGGCTCGATGGCGCAGGTGAGTCAGCCAATGGTGCTACCAGGCCCGGCGTTTCGGAACAAGGCGGTGCCGGGCGCCGGTCGCGGGAGGGGTCAGAGGCCGAGGCCCGCGTGGGCGAGGGCCTGTTTGAGGAGGGCGCCGTGGCCGCCGGGCATCTCGTTCTGCACGGCAGGCGAGAGTGCTTCCTCGGGGCTGAACCAGACCAGGTCGAGCGCGTCCTGCCGGGGCTGGCAGTCCCCGGCGACCGGAACGATGTAGGCCAGCGAGACCGCGTGCTGGCGCGGGTCGTGGTACGGCGTGACGCCTTGCGTCGGGAAGTACTCGGCGACGGTGAACGGCTGCAGGGAGGCCGGCACCCGGGGCAGCGCCACCGGGCCGAGGTCCTTTTCGAGGTGGCGCAGGAGGGCGTCACGGACCCGTTCGTGATGCAGCACGCGGCCGGAGACCAGCGCGCGGCTCACGTTGCCGTCGGGGCCGATGCGGAGCAGCACTCCTACGCTGGTCACCTCGCCGCTGTCCGCGACGCGCACCGGCACGGCTTCGACGTAGAGGATCGGCATGCGGGCACGGACCAGCTCCAGCTCGTCCGAGGCCAGCCACCCGGGCGTTGTCTCTGTCATGTCGGGCATGGCGTGATCATATTTCAGCGGCTCCGGTCTGTGGCCGAATTGGCTCCGGCCGGGCCTCGTTGAACCAATGCGCACCTCGTGGGCGCGGGAGTCAGTCGAGCGACGGCCACCGGTGCGCGGCCCACTCCCGCCACTCCGCCCATCCGGGCGGCGGGCCGTCGATCCGGTGCCCCTCGAGTTCCGCCGCGTCGGGCTCTTCGAACTGCGACCTCCAGCGCAGGAGTTCCGCCTCGCTCATGGGGAAGGTCTGCTCCGGGGTGGTCGCCTGGCGATGGGCGATGCGGGCGCGCTGGGTGTCGTGGTCCACCGGCGCGTACACCAGGTGGCAGGACGCGCCCTCGGATGTCACCAGCGAGCGGATCGCGGATCGCTCGTCCCGGGACCAGCAGCCGAAGTCCACTACGCCCGCGTGGTCTTGCCGGCCCCGGGCAGGCCGACCGTCAGGAACAACTTGGTCATGCCTGAAGGATGGCCGCACGGGTCGAGGAGATGCACGAACGCGCCGACGGCCCTACTTGGCGGTGTGCGTCGGGTAGACCTGGACGTCGGTGTAGGCGCCCTTGATGTCTCCCGCGCCCGCGGGCCAGTCCAGGGTCACGGAGTGGGTCTCGTTCGGGGGCGTCACCAGGATGTTGGTCGGGGACGAGAGGCTGTCACCGGAGCTGTCGATGTCGTAGGCGAGGTTGAAGACCGCGGCGTCGCCCGGCTTCAGGGTGGTGACACGGGGCTCGGCGTGGCCGCGCTCGATGGGGTTCGAGGTGTTGTCCGCGTCCTTGATGTCGACGCCCGCGAAGCCCGTCGCCGAGCAGGTGGTCGAACCCCGGTTGACCATGGAGATGTTGATCCGGCCGGTGGTCTCGTCGGGCGCGGCGTCCACGGCGTCGATGGCCAGGTCCTCCGTCTTGCAGAAGGTGGCCTTGGTGCCGGACTCCGTCGCGCTGTTCGCGGCGCCGGCCTTGACCTCGGTGTCGCTGCCGGAGCCCGCCTTCGCGTCGCCGGCCTCCGACTTCGAGCCGCTGTCGGATGACGAGGACGAAGAAGTGGCCGAGGACTCTTTGGCGGAGGCGTCGGAGTCACCGCCGCCGCAGGCGGTGAGCGAGAGGGTGGCGGCGACGCCGAGGGCGGCGAAAGCGGAGATGCGGGTGTACTTCATGGGGTTCCCCCGTGGGTTGCGCGGTGTGTGCGGTCAGAAGTATTTGTATCCCGCACCGAGTCACAGGCAGTGCTCCGGGGTGTCTTCGTTCTGTCACAGGCGTACCGCATAAGAGCAGGTGACAGCCCGACCGGCCGGTCCCGTAGGTACCTCGGGGCCGACCGGTGGAAGGTCGCGCAGGGGTCTCGCTCAGCCGTACCGCTCAGGCATCGCCACCGAGACGGAAGTGGAAGATGCCCCACGTGAGGTGGGATTCGCGGCCGCCGTTGATCCAGTGGCCGAGCCCCGTCTTCATCTGGGAGAGGTAGTCGTGGCTGATCCTTCTGGCCAGCCCCTCGGCCTCCAGGCGCTCGGTCTCCTCGAGGACCCGCGTGTAGTGGTTCACCAACTGCTCGCGGTGCTCCTCGAACCCGCCGTCGACGGCGGTGAACCCGAGCCGCTCCAACTCGCGCGTGTAGAAGCCGGGCGAGCCCATGTCGTCCAGGTGGATCCGGTCGAGAATCGGCTGCAGCACGTCGGTGCTGCCGCCGTCCGTCGCCGCCATCGGGTCGGTGAAGATGAGGTGCCCGCCGGGCCGCAGCACCCGGGCGATCTCCTTGAGGACCTGGCCCCGGTTCCCGCTGTGCAGGAAGGCGTCCTGCGACCAGACGACATCGACCTGGTCGGCCGGGTACGGGATGTCCTCGAAGGACCCGTCCACGACCTCGATCCTGTCGGTGAGCCCGCGGGCCGAGTTCAGCTCCTTGTGGCGCTGGTTCTCCACCTCGCTGAGGTTGAGCGCCAGCACCCGGCAGCCGTACGTCTCCGCGAGGTACCGAGCCGAACCGCCGAACCCGGAACCGAGATCCAGTACCACGGAGTCCCGGGTCAGCCCGAGCTTCGACGCCATCTGCTCGACGGTCCGTCGGCTGGCGTCCGCGATGGGCTCGTCGGGGCGCTCGTACAGGCCGATGTGGATGTCCTCGCCGCCCCACACCGTGGCGTAGAAGGTGTCGGCGTCGGGGGAGTTGTAGTAGCTGCGGGCGGTGCCGACCGCACCCTTGTACGGCTCCTCTCCCTCCGTCCTGTACTCCTTCTCCGCGACATGGATGAAGAAGTCCGGCTGCTCACGCCGATAGGTGTGCTGGAAGTCGCCGTAGGTCTCGATGCGCTGGAAACCGACGTCGGTCATCAGCTTCCGCGTGTAGTCCTTCCGCAGCGGAAACATGTTGAGGTAGTACATCGAGTTGTCCGGGAAGCTGTACCGCATGCGGCACAGCCCCTCGTCGACGTACTCCGGCTCCACGATGACGTCCTCACCGCAGTAGTAGTAGCGGTGCTTGCTCGTGTACCCGTCGTCCAGGATCGCGTCGTAATTGCGCTGATCCAGGATGAGAATTCCGTCGTGCTTGAGCATCGCGTAGAACTCGGCCAGCGCCTTGCGCCGGTCGCGTTCCGAGAAGAGATGCGTGAAGGAGTTGCCGAGACAGACGATGGCGTCGTACTCCCCGTGGACGTCCCGGTTGAGCCAACGCCAGTCGGCCTGGACGACCCGCAGGATGTGGTCTCCCCGCTTCTGGCCGTTCTCGAAGGCCCTCGCCAGCATTTCCGCGCTGCCGTCCGCGCTGACGGTCTCGAATCCCGCGGACAGCAGCGCGACGGAATGGAATCCCGTGCCCGTCGCCACATCGAGCACGCTCTTCACCCCCCACTTCCGCAGCAGGTCGATGAAGAAATTGCCTTCGCTCTCCGCCCTCTTCTCCCAATCTATGAGGGAGTCCCATTTCTCGACGAAGCTGGGGACGTACTCCTCCGTGTAGTGCCCGGTTTCGCGTACTTCGACAGGGTTGTCGCCGAACTCTTGGGCCGGTTGCACGATGATGGGGAACCCTTCAGCTCTGAGGAATCTTGCCCTGACGCGGCAGCCCAAGACGGCACAGAGCTCCAGCACTCGGGAGCCGCACGGTCTGAGCGCATCGCTGTCCAAGACTGAGCGGTCTCATGCCTCCAAAGTTCGTATACAGGGCCGGGGTTGACGCAAAGAGCGTGCCTGGCCAGCGCCTCTCCGCCCCAAGATTGTTTGAGGTGGAGAGAGTGAAACCGCCTCGCATAAAGGTCATTCACGGAAGAACCGCCGCGGCGGCGATAGTCGGCCAGGGCCGGAAACCGCTCCAGGGTGATCGCGCCCGGCGTGCAGAGGTGTTGACGTGCTGTCCACCCTGCGTGAGATCTTGGGCCCCGTTCAGGACTGTTCGATAAGTCAGAGGCTGTTCGGTATCCCGAACCAAGCCGTAACTCCCGGGAAAGGGGAGGGACATGACGACGTCCGGAGGCCGGTCGATGAGACGGCGTGACTTCATGGCCGCTTCGGCCCTCGGCACCGCCGCCGTGGCGGCCGGCTCCTGGCCGACGGCCGCCCGGGCGGCAGAGCCCGGCACCGGCGCGGCCCACGCGCTCGCGGCTCGCTCGCTCGCGAAGGATCTCCCGCCGTACGTCGGCGCGGGCAGCACGGCCCCCGTCCGGCCCTTCCGGCTGAACGAAGTGGCTCTGGGCAAGGGCCTGTTCCAGGAGAAGCGCGACCGGGTGAAGGCCTTCATCCGCGCCTACGACGAGCGGCGCTTCCTCGTGCTGTTCAACAAGGTCGCGGGCCGGCCCAACCCGCCCGGCCTCGAGGTCCCTGGCGGCTGGGAGGACGGCGGCCTGCTCAGCGGCCACTGGGCAGGCCACTACCTCACCGCCCTCGCCCAGTCCCACGTCGACCAGGGCGAACAGATCTACAAGGACAAGCTCGACCGGATGGTGTCCGAATTGGGCGCCTGCCAGGACGCGTTGAAGGGCAAAACAGTTCATCCGGGCTACCTCGGCGCGTTGCCCGAGGACACCGTGCTGCGCGCGGGCCCGCCCCGCTTCGCGGTGTACGGCAGCGACCCGGACACCAACACCTGGGCGCCCTGGTACACCCAGCACAAGATCATGCGGGGCCTCCTCGACGCGTACACCCTCACCGGCAACGAGCAGGCCTTCGAGATCGTCCGGTCCATGGCGGACTGGGCCCACCTGGCGCTGACACTCGGCGACGTCGAACACCCCGACTACAAGGGGCCCGTCACCCGGGACGACCTGAACTACCTGTGGGACACCTACATCGCGGGGGAGTACGGCGGCGCCAACGAGGTCCTCGCCGAGATCCACGCGCTCACCGGCGACGGGCGCCACCTGGAGACCGCCCGGCTCTTCGACAGCCGCGAGTCCCTCTTCGAGGCCTGCGTCGACAACCGCGACATCCTTGTCACCACCGACGAGAACCGCCCCGGCCGCAGACGCCCGAACCACCTGCACGCCAACACGCACGTCCCCAACTTCATCGGCTACCTAAGGGTCTTCGAGCAGAACCGGGACGACGACTACCGGCGCGCGGCGGAGAACTTCTTCGGCATGGTCGTCCCCCACCGGATGTTCGCGCACGGTGGCACCAGCGGGACCGTCCCCGGCAGCAACACCAACCCCGAGGCGTTCCAGAACCGCGACAACATCGCCCACGCCATCGCGGGCGACGGCGCCGAGTCCTGCACCACGTACAACCTGCTCAAGCTGGCGCGCAATCTCTTCAGCTTCGACCCCGACCCGGCCTACATGGACTACTACGAGCGCGGTCTGGTCAACATGGTGCTCGGGCAGCGCGCCGACACGGACCGGACGGACGATCCGCAGCTCGCCTACTTCCAGCCGCTGACCCCGGGCTCCGCCCGCGAGTACGACAACACCGGAACCTGCTGCGGCGGCAGCGGCCTCGAAGGCGGCACCAAGTATCAGGAGACGGTGTACTTCCGCTCGGCCGACGACAAGACCCTGTGGGTCAACCTGTACGTCCCTTCCACCCTGCGCTGGCGGGACCGGGGCTTCACGGTCACCCAGACGACCGGCTTCCCGCGCGAACAGCGCAGCACCCTGAAGGTCGAAGGACGCGGCCGGCTCGCCCTCAAGCTGCGCGTCCCCGGCTGGGTGGCCGACACCAAGGACGGCTTCGCGGTCTCGGTCAACGGGCGCCGCGTCACCGGCCCGCGCCCGAAGCCGGGCAGCTACCTCACGATCGACCGCGACTGGCGCCCCGGCGACACCGTCGAGATCTCGATGCCGTTCACCGTCCGCATCGAGCGCGCCATCGACCGCCCGGAGATCCAATCGGTGTTCTGGGGACCGCTGTTGATGCCGGTGCTCGGCGAGGTGGCCAAGGGTGAATTCCAGGAACTGACGCTCTACCGGCACCTCAAGCGCGACGGGAACTACGCCCGGTCGGCGATCACCCCGCGCCGCGGCCAGACTCTGGCCGTCGGCGACCGCACCCTGCGCCCGCACTACGTCGGCGACCGGCAGCCCCAGTCCGCCTACTTCAAGCGCGTCGAACCCGAGGTGGTCTTCGGCTCGATCGCCACCGGTGTGCCCAACCGCAAGCGCGACGACAACCTGCCGGACTACGACGTGCCGGTCGAGGGCGTCACCTCACCCGGCGACGACGGCCTGACCTTCCTCGACGTGGTGTGGGACGGCGCACCGTTCGCCGAGCACCGCGACTTCGTCCGCCGGGTGGAGCGGACCGCTGACAAGTGGGCCGCCGCCGGCCTCTTCACGAAGGAGCAGCGTGCCACCGTCGTCGAGCACGCGGCCGCGGCGGAGCAGGAACTGACCCCGTAGGCGCTACGGCGTACTGACCAGCACCGGGACCTCCGGCAGCGCCGTCTCGTGGACCCACGCCCGGAACACCTCGTCCACGGGCCGGCGCGCGAACCGCTCCATGTGCGCCGCGAACATCTCGGTCGTGACGACGCCGTGCCGGTGCAGGTCCGTCCAGGCGCGCAGGGCTTCGAAGAACGCCTGGTCGCCGAGTGCGCAGCGCAGGGCGTGGATCGCCAGGGCGCCGCGCTCGTAGAGGCGGTCGTCGAACATGTGCTTGCGGCCGGGGTCGGCCAGGGACAGGTTCTCGGGGAGGTCGGCGAGCAGCCGGTGGGCCGCGGCGGCCAGGTCCTGGGCTCCGCGGCCGCCCGAGCGTTCGCACCAGAGCCACTCCGCGTACTTGGCGAGGCCCTCGTGGAGCCAGATGTGCTGCCAGTCGGCGACGGTGACGCTGTTGCCGAACCACTGGTGGGCCAGCTCGTGGGCGATGAGCCGCTCCGAACTCCGGGCGCCGTCCACGTGGTTGGTGCCGAACAGCGACAGGCCCTGCGCCTCCACGGGCACGTCGAGCTCCTCGTCGGTCACCACCACCGCGTACTCGCCGAACGGATAGGGGCCGAACAGCTCCTGGAACAGGGCCATCATCTGCGGCTGGCGCGCGAAGTCGCGGGAGAAGGCGGTGAGCAGATGGGCCGGGAAGTGGCCGGTCTGCGGGACCCCGTCGAGGCCCGGATCGCCGAGCAGCGCCGTCTGGAATCTGCCGATGGCCAGGCCGACCAGGTAGCTGGAGGTGGGGGCGGCCTGTTCGTACAGCCAGGTCGTGGTCGAGGCCCTGGTCGTACGCGTGAGGAGCCGGCCGCCGATCACCACCTGGTACGCGGAGGGGGTGGTGAGCGAGATCTGGTACGCGGCTTTGTCGGCGGGACGGTCGTTGCACGGGTACCAGGAGGGCGCGCCGACCGGCTGGCTGGCGACGAGCGCGCCATCGGTCAGCTCCTCCCAACCCAGGCCGCCCCAGGCGCTCTTCACCGGCTTCGGGTTGCCGGAGTAGTGCACCTCGACGGTGAACGCGGCGCTCGCGGCCAGTGGCTTCGCCGGCCGGATCCGCAGCCGGCCGCCGCGCAGCGTGTAGTGCGCGGGACGGCCGTCGACCCGGATCCGGCCGATCCTGAAGTCGGCGAAGTTCAGCTGGAATTCGTCCAGTTCGGCGCGGCCCGTGATGGCGCTGAGCCGGGCGGTTCCGGCCAACCGGTTGGGCTCGGGCCGGTAGTCCAGGTCGAGTTCGTAGCGGTGCACCCGGTAGCGGGGGTCCCCGTTGGACGGGAAGTAGGAGTCAGGCCCGTGGTACCGGCCGCTGTGGTGCTGACCGTAGTGCTGCCCGTTCACGCCTCGTCCGCTCCCTGTCCCTGTGCCCGTACTCGTCTTCGTACCCGTACGACATGGCCAACGCGCCTTCGGGGCCCACCGGTTCACGGGCGCCAGGCCTCTATCGGGTTGCCGAGCCACCGGCTGCCCGGCGGCACCGACTCGCCGGCCATCACCAGGGACGCGGGCCCCAGCGTGCTGCGGGCGCCGACCTCGCTGCCCGGCAGCACGATTCCGCCCGGACCCAGCGTGGCGCCCTCGCGAAGGGTCACAGTATCCGTCCGCAAGATCCGGTCGTGGAAGAGGTGCGTCTGCAGGACACAGCCCCGGTTCACGGTCGCCCCGGCCTCCAGGGTGACCAGGTCGGTCTCCGGCAGCCAGTAGCTCTCGCACCACACGCCCGCCCCGATGTGCGCGCCGAGCCCGCGCAGCCAGGCGGTGAGGACCGGGGTGCCGGGCACAGATCCGGCGAGCCACGGCACCGCGAGCATCTCCACGAAGGTGTCGGCCAGCTCGTCCCGCCACACGAAACCGCACCACAGCGGGTGCTCGCCCGTGCGGTGGCGGCCGACCAGCAGCCACTTGGCCACGATCGACACCGCACACGCGAGGACGCCCGCGGCCAGCAGAACGGGGCCGCTGACGAGCGCCGCCGCCCACAGGCCGTGCGCCGCCGCGACGGTGGCCAGCGCGCCGAGGACCAGGACGATAAGGGCGGCCGAGCAGAACACCGGGACGAGACGGCCCAGTTCGACCAGGGCGCGAGCCCAGCGCAACCGGACCGGCGGTGTGTAGGTGCGGCTCGGATCGACCCCGGTGGCCGGGCGGGGCAGCCGGACCGGCGGCAGACCCAGGTACGAACTGCCCTGCTTGGCCTTCTTCGGGGTGGCCGACAGGACGCCGACCAGGCCGTCGTCCGGCACCGAGCGGCCGGGCGCCGTCATGCCCGAGTTGCCGAGGAACGCCCGCCGGCCGATCCGGGCGCGCCCGATCCGCACCCAGCCGCCCCCGAGTTCGTACGGCGCGGTCAGCGTGTCGTCGGCGAGGAACGCGCCGTCGCCGACCGTGGTGAGGCCGGGCAGCGCGAGCACCGTGGACACCTCGGCGTCCCGGCCCACGCGCATCCCGAGCAGCCGCATCCACACCGGCGTGACGAGCCCCGCGTACAGAGGGAACAGCGTCTGCCGGGACAGGTCCATCAGCTGGGTCACGGTCCAGGACTGCCAGCCCGCCCGGCTGTGCACCGGGAACGTGCCGGAGGTCAGGCCGAGCCCGGCGACCCGGACACCGGCCAGGATCAGCACGGCGTACGTGAGTCCGTAGGCGAGGGCCGCGGGGGCGGCGGCGAGCAGCCCGCCGCGCAGGGCCTCGCCGAGCCCGGCGCCCGCGGGCACGAAGGCGCGCGCGACGAGCAGGGCCGGGAGGGCGGACAGGAGCGGGAGGAGCGTGAGGCCGAGGCCCGCGGCGCCGTACATCGCGCGCCAGCCCACCGTGCGCGGAGGCCGCTGCGCGGGCCACTCCCGCTTGGCCTTGCCGAGCTTGACCGCCGGGGAGCCCGCCCAGCGCTGGCCGGTCGGGACGTGCCCCTGGACGGCCGAGCCCGGCGCGATCTCGGCCCGCTTGCCCACCCGGGCGCCCGGAAACAGCACGCTCCGGGTGCCGACCACGGCGCCCGCGCCGACCTTCACGGCACCGATCTCCAGGCGGTCGCCGTCGAGCCAGTGCCCCGCCAGGTCGACCTCGCTCTCGACGGCGCAGCCGCGGCCGAGCTTGAGCAGACCGGTGACCGGCGGCAGCGAGTGCAGGTCGACGTCGGGGCCGACCCGGGCGCCGAGCGCGCGGGCGTAGCGCTGCAACCAGGAACCGGTCAGCGAGGTGGCGCCGCTGTGCTCGGCGAGCCGCTCGGCGGTCCACAGCCGCAGATGGACGCCGCCGCCTCTCGGATACGTCCCCGGGCCGACGCCGCGCAGCAGCAGCCGGGCGCCGCCCACCGCGAGCGTGAGCCGGCCCGGCGGGCTGAACAGCACAAGCGCCGCGGGCGCGAGCAGCCACCAGGAGGCGGACGGGGCCCACGCGTAGCCGCCGAACCGGTGCAGAACGTCGGCCAGCGCGGCGAGCGCGACCGTCCAGCGCAGGCCGTTGAGGGTGAACAGCGGTATCAGGAGCAGCAGTTGGACGAGCTTGGCGCGGTTCGGGACCGGGGCGATCGTCCGCTTCGCGCCGTCGTCCTGCGCCGACTTCTCCAGGCGGCGGGCCAGCTTGCGCAGGACCGGCCGCTCGTAGAGGTCGATGACGGCCGCGTCCGGGTAGCGGGTGCGCAGCCGGGTGGTGAGCTGGGCGGCGGCGAGACTGCCGCCCCCGATGGTGAAGAAGTTGTCGTGCGCGTCGGTGACGGGGACGCCGAGGGCCTCGCTCCACTGCTCGGCGAGCCAGGCCTCGGTGCCGTAGAGCTGCTCGGCCGGGGCATCGGTCGCCACATCGGGCAACGGCCACGGCAGCGCGTCGCGGTCGACCTTGCCGGAGGTCCGCGTGGGTAGCTCGGCGACGGGCGCGAGCAACGGCACGAGCGCGGCGGGCAGTTCGGAGCGCAGCTTGTCCACGGCGGCCGCGTGCTGCCAGCCCTCCTGGGTGACGATGTAGCCGACGAGCAGCTGGTTGCCGCCGCGTGCGGTGCGCACGGCGCAGGCCGCGCCCGCGACACCGGGCAGCGCCTGCAGTGCGGAGTCGACCTCGCCGAGTTCGATGCGGCGCCCGCCGAGCTTGATCTGCTCGTCGCCGCGCCCGAGGAAGACCAGGCCCTCGGGGTCGGCCTTGACCAGGTCGCCGCTGCGGTATGCGCGCTCCCAGCCCAGGGCGGGCAGCGGCGGGTACTTCTCGGCGTCCTTGGCCGGGTCGAGATAGCGGGCCAACCCCACGCCGCTGATGACGAGTTGACCGCTGGCGCCCATCGGGACGGGCCGGTCGGTCTCGTCGACGACGGCGAGTTCCCAGCCGTCCAGCGGCAGCCCGATGCGGATCGGCTCGGCGCCGGTCATCAGGGAGGCGCAGGTGACGACGGTTGCCTCGGTGGGCCCGTACGTGTTCCAGACCTCGCGGCCCTCGGTGACCAGACGCTGGACGAGCTCGGGCGGACACGCCTCGCCGCCGAAGATCAGCAGCCGGACGTCGTTGAGGGCCTCCGGCTCCCACAGGGCGGCCAGTGTCGGCACGGTGGAGATCACGGTGATCTCCTGCTCGGCCAGCCAGGGCCCGAGGTCGGCGCCGCCACGCACCTGGGCGCGCGGCACCGGCACCAGGCAGGCGCCGTGCCGCCACGCCAGCCACATCTCCTCGCAGGACGCGTCGAACGCGACGGACAGGCCCGCCATCACCCGGTCGCCGGGCCCGATCGGATCCTCGGCGAGGAAGAGCGCGGCCTCCGCGTCCACGAACGCCGCGGCGCTGCGGTTACCGACGGCGACGCCCTTGGGCCGCCCGGTCGAACCGGACGTGAAGATGATCCACGCGTCGTCCCCGGGCCCCGGCCGCTCGGCGGGAACGGGGGAGGGCTCCGCGACGGTGAAGGCGTGCTCCGCCCCGATCACGGTCCGCACTCCCGCCTCGCCGAAGACGAGTTCGGCCCGCTCGTCCGGATCCTCGGCATCCACGGGTACGTACGCGGCGCCTGCCGAGAGCACGGCGAGAATCGCGACGTACAGGTCGTTCGTCCCCGACGGCACCCGCACGCCGACCCGGTCGCCGTGCCCCACCCCGGCCCCGGCCAGACGGCTGCGCAGCCGGTCGACCTCGGCGTCCAGCGCGCGGTACGTCAGACGACGCACGCCGTCGTCGAGGGCGAGCTCGTCGGGGTGCTCCCGGACGGTCGCGTCGAGGATGTCGACCAGGGTGCGCGGGGCGGTGGCGTCCTTCGCGAAGAAGCGCGCCGGAGCGTCGAGCCGTTCGGTCAGCTCCGCTTCGAGCAGGCTGAGCTCGTCGTGTGCGCGAGTGGCGTCCATCGGGTCCCAACGTCGAGAGGACGACAGCCCCGGCCTGCGCGACGCAAGTGCCCCCGAACTGCCCTGAGTTGTCCGGCCGGAGCCGGACAACCGGGACATGTTACGGCGTCCGGGGCGCAGGACGCGGATCGTGCAGGTCAATCGGGACTTTTGAACTCCACCGGGTTGGCGCTCAGTTGGGCCCAGAGGTCATGCCTCGGCACGGTCAGATGACCGTTCCGACATCCTTGGCGGTGATGCTGTCCATGGCGCGCTCGGCCACCGCGGCGATGGTCATCGAAGGGTTGCAGGCGCCGGTGGTGCCGGGGATGAGCGCGCCATCGAGTACGTAGAGACCGCGCTGGCCCTGGACACGCCCCTCCAGGTCGCACACGGTGCCCATCGGGGCGCCGCCCAGCGGGTGCCATGTGCTGTTGACCAGGGAGTTGGTGTCGATGAGGGTGCCGAGGCCCCGGGAGATCCTCGTGACCCGCCGATGGATGGCGCGGTAGCTGGTGTCGTCACCGCCCGCGGGCCAGTGCAGGGACACGGAGTCGGTGCCGGCGTTGTAGCGCAGGCGGCCGCGGTCGGGGCTGACGCCGAAGCCCACCAGCATGGTCGTGCGGATGTCGAGGCCCAGGGGCGGGAGGGAGGCCTGGATGACGGTGTTCGCGGTCGCCGGGTCGGCCCAGTCCTTGCTGCCGTAGACGACGGGACCGCCCTGCTCGCTGCCGAAGTCCTCCTGGAGGCTGGTCCACGCGTAGATGCGGTCGCCGTTGGTGCCCCAGCCCTCGCCGAGGCCGTCGGGCAGGTCGGGGACGGCCCCGGTCGCGCCGGCGCGGACCAGGAGTTTGCTGGTGTTGACGCTGCCGGCCGCCATGATCAGGGCGCGGGTGGTGAGCACCTTCTGCTCCAGCACGGTGCCGGAGTCGTCGGTGCGGTCGACGTGCACCTCCCAGCGGCCGTCGGCGGCGCGGGCCACGGAGGTGACGTTGTGGTGGGTGGCGACGGTGACCTTGCCGGTCGCCTCGGCCTGCTTCAGGTAGGTCACGTCCACGGAGTGCTTGCCGCCGTTGTTGACGCCGAGCGCGCAGTCGCCGTTCGTGTACGAGGGCTTCATGTCGCCGCGCAGTTCGGCCAGGGCGTAGTCCCAGTCGATCGGCATGGGGATCTTCTCCAGGTCGTACCCGGCCTTGCGGACCCGTTCGCCGAAGATCCGCGACGCGAAGTAGTTGGGCGAGTCGATCAGTTGGTCGGGCGCGGTGTCCGCCTTGAGCATGCGGGCCACGCGCGGATAGTGGACCCGGTCCATGCGCCGGTAGTCGAGGCCTTCGGGCAGCCAGGTGTTGAAGACGGCCTCCGAGGGCTGGAGGGTCATGCCCTGGTAGACGAGCGATCCGCCGCCGACCCCGGCCGCGCACACGCTCAGGATGTTCTCCCCGAGGACCGGTTCGAGGAGGCCGGTGTAGGGCGCGAAGCCGAGCGGGGTGCCGATCAGACGGGCCAGCGGCCTGACGGCTTCGGGCAGGGTGCCGTACCAGAGTGCCCGCTTGTCGAGGCCGGAGATGCGCGGGAAGGTCTCCGCGTTCGGGCCGGTCGGCCAGCGCCGCCCGCGTTCGAGGACGGTCACCGGGACGCCGGCCCGGGCGAGCCGCAGCGCGGCGACGCCGCCGCCGAATCCCGATCCGATGACGACGACGCGGTGTTCCTCGCGGGTCAGGCGTACGCGGGTGGGTGCGGCCGCCGCGACCGGGGCCGGGAGGGCGGCGGTGGCGGCGAGGGCGGTGGCGCCGGTGAGCAGGGCGCGCCTGGTGGGGGAGGGCATGGGCAACTCCTTGACCAAGTGGGGGAGGGAGGGCACAAGGGGGCACAGGGGCAAAGGGCACAGGGGTATACGCATACGCCGGCCAACTCCCGGCGAGAGCACGGTGGTTACTCGCCGGTCAGCTACCGCAGAGTAGAGTCGCGTGTCACTCAGTGACAAGATGGCGGCATGCGACAGATGCCATGGGAAGAGTGGCGGAAGGAGTCGACGCCGACGGGCGAGCGGCCCTCGCTCGCCGACCGCCGCAAGGCCGCGCTCCGGTTCGAGATCGCCTGTGAGGCGGTGCGCCTGTTCACGTCCCAGGGCGTCACGGCCACGACGGGAGCGCAGATAGCGGAGGCCGTCGGCGTCTCCTCACGCACGCTGTGGCGGCACTTCCCGACGAAGGAGAGCTGCGTCCTCCCGCTGCTCGCGGCGGGACTCGACTTCGCGGTGACCCAACTGCGCCACTGGCCCGCCCACATGAGCCTGCTGGACTTCTTCACCGAGACGCGCGGAACGGGCGATCTGCCGCAGGGCACGCCCACCATCCTGGCGCTGATCCGCATGACCTCGACCGAGCCCGCGCTGCGCGCCGTCTGGCTCCAGGCCCACGACGACGCGCTCCCCGTCCTCGGCCGCCTGCTCGCGGAACGCTCCGGCGGCCAAGCCGACGACCTGCGCGTGACGGTCCATGCCGCGACCCTCAACGGCGCCCTGCGCGCGGCCGCGGAGGACTTCGCCCGCCGCTACGCGGACCAGCCCGAGGCCTCGTACGACGAGTTCGCCGCATGCCTGGAGGTCGCCCTGCGCGCGGCGTCGGAAGGGCTGCCGTACTGAAGCCGTGGATGATCTCCGGCTGCAGAACGTTATGAGGCGACCGTACTGCTCTCATCCGTCAACGAGCGGCTGTCAGTCGTCCCACCGCGATGGTCGGCGGCGGAGATGAGCTGGTCGAGTCGACGGAGCGTATGCGTCATCTCCTCGACCTTGGCCGAGAGCCGGTCGCGCTCGGTGTGCAGCAAGCGGCGCTGCGGGGCGGTGGTGCGGCCGTTGTTCACGCAGGGCAGCAGTGCCGCGATGGAACGGCTGCTGAGGCCGGCCGCGTAGTACTGCTGGAAGAGACGGACCACCTCGACGGTGCCTTCGGCGTAGCGGCGCTGTCCCGACGGTGTGCGCTCCGGACTGAGCAAGCCCTGGCGCCAACCGCGGTATCGGACAGAGCTTCGTCGCCGAGCTGCGGCGTCGGGGAGCCAAGAAGATCTATGCGGCCACCCGCCGCCCGGAGACCGTGCCCGAGCTGCCGGGCGTCGTCCCGCTGATGCTGGACGTCACCGATGACGCCTCGGTGGCCCGGGCCGCGGACACGGTCGGCGACGTCGCCCTGCTCGTCAACAACGCCGGGGTGTCGACCTTCGCCCGGCTCACCGACGGTGCGGAGTCGGACATCCGGCTGGAGATGGAGACCAACTTCTTCGGCACCCTGCGCATGGTGCGCGCCTTCGCGCCGGTCCTGGACGCCAACGGCGGCGGTGCCGTGCTCAACGTGCTGTCGGTCATGGCGTGGATGGCATACGAGCACTCCAACAGCTACGGCGCGTCCAAGGCTGCCGCTTGGGCGCTGACCAACGGCATCCGGTACGAACTCGCAGGACAGGGCACCCAGGTCACGGCGCTGGCCATGGCGAGCGTCGACACCGACATGATGGCCGGCATCGAGGACGTGAAGTCGGACCCCGATGTGATCGCCAAGGCCGCGCTGGACGGCTTGGAGGCCGGCGCCCTCGAAGTGCTGGCCGACCAGCGGACGACCCAGTGGAAGTCGCGGCTCGGCGAGGACCCGGCCCTCCTGTATCCGCAACTGTCCGCGTGAGCCCTACGCGGAGTCTCCCGATGACGCGTCCCACAGGGAACGGGTGCCGAACCCGGCCAGATCCAGGGCCAGTTCCGCATACATCGCGTTGGCCCAGGAGAACCAGTCGCGGGTGAACCTGTCCGGGTCGTCCTTGTGGAAGGACTCGTGCATCGTCCCGGTCCCGGCGTCGGTATCGATCAGGGTGTGCAGCAACTGCAGCCGCCGTTCAGGGTCGTTGCTGGTCAGGCCCTCCACGGCGAGGGCGATGGGCCAGATGTAACCGTCAGGGGTGTGGGGGCTGCCCACGCCCTCGGCGGCCGTTCCGCTGTACCAGGTCGGGTTGGCGGGGGAGAGCACGAACGCGCGGGTCGCCAGGTACAGCGGATCCTTCGGCGAGACGTCGGCGACCAGCGGCAGGGACAGCAGGCTGGGCATGTTGGCGTCGTCCGCCAGGAGCGCGTTGCCCAGCCCGTCGACCTCGTAGGCGTAGATGGAGCCGTGGTCGGGATGGTCGACGGTGCCATGCCGCTGGGTCGCCGCGCGCAGCTCACCCACCAACTCGGCCGCACCGTCGGCCAGTTCGCCGTCCTGTACGTGCCGCGCCATCTCGGCGACGCCGTCGAGGGCAGCGGCGGCGCACAGGTTGGCGGGCACGTTGTACCCGTAGGTGCACGCGTCGTCGCTGGGCCTGAACCCGCTCCAGGTCATCCCGGTCTCGCCGACGGGTGTCCCGCGCCCCTCGTTCTGGAGGGTGTCGGTCGCCGGGACGTTCGCCCGTACGAAGCGGTACTTGGAGAGGTGCTCGTGGTCCTGCTCCGTGCGCCATACGGAGATCGCGGCACGCGCCGCCTCCATCGCCTGCGCCACATGGTCGGTGCGCCCGGTCGCCCGCCAGAAGCGATGGGCGAACAGGAGCGGGAAGGCGAGGGAGTCGACCTCGTACTTCTCCTCCCAGACCCAGGGGTCCTCGCACAGATCATCCGTGTCGTGGGCCCGCCCGGAGGGCTCGGCGTTGAACGCGTTGGCGTACGGATTGTGTGCGATCTGCTGGAACTGGCGGCGCAGCACGGCGAGGAGAAGCTCCTGCAGGTGCTCGTCGTCCTCGAGCAGCGCCAGGTAGGGCATCATCTGCGTCGTCGAGTCGCGCAGCCACATGGCGGGGATGTCGCCCGTCACGACGAAGGCGGTGCCGTCGGGCATCGGGCGGATGGTGCGGGCCAGCGTGTCGTCCAGGCAGCGCAGCAGCGTCTGTCCGAAGCGGGGGTCGCCGAGCTCGTCGAGGCGGCGGACCGCCTGCTGGACGACCGGATTGTGCTGGACGCTGGTGGGAAACGGCATCGTCGGCCTTTCGGTGGCGGGGCGATGCCAAACGTAGATCACGACCGTGGGGCGGGGAAGAGCGCGACGGGCATCGAGCCCAGGCGCCGCCCCGCCACATCGGGGACTCGACGGCCGGCTATCGGCGGACCGGATACCGCAGGTGGAGGGCGCGGCGCCCCTGGACGACGATCGGGTCCTCGAGGAGGAGATGGCCGCGCGCCAGCTTCGCGAAGTAGGGGATCCCCTCGCCGAACAGTACGGGTACGAGGCTGACACACACCTCGTCGACCAGACCGAGGTCGAGCGCCTGCTGGGTGATCGCCGCGCTCGCGACGGTGACGTCCTGATCGCCGGCGATCTCCTTGGCCCGGACGATCGCGGCCTCGACCCCGTCGACGAACGTCGTGGTGGGCCACTTCGTGGCGGCGTCCTCGGGCGCGCGGTGAGTGACCACGACGACCGGTGCGCCCGCCGGGTGCTTGTCGTCGACCGACGCCTGCCCGAGCGTCCATTGACAGTGCGTCAGAAGTCGCTCACCGTGCCGCCATGACCATCGTCCCGCCACCCGCCCGATTCCTACCCCGCGGTGCCGAGTCCTGGCGCGACCCCTACGCGATGTACGCGGCCCTGCGCGACCACGATCCGCTGCACCACGTCGAGGACGGCGACCACTGGGTGCTCTCCCGCTACGACGACGTCCTGGACGCGCTGCGCCGCCCCGAGGTGTTCTCGTCACGTCAGGGGCTGACGGTGGTCCGCGACGACATGGCCGCGGCCGGTGTGGAGGTCGCGCCGCCGCTGGTCATGCTCGACCCGCCGGAGCACACGGAGTTCCGCGGGCTGCTCACCAAGGGGTTCACTCCGCGCCGCGTGGAATCCGTGGCGGACGCGGTACGCGACTTCGTACGCACCCGGCTCGACGCGATCGCCGAGATGACAGCGGCGGGGGACCCGGTCGACATCGTCGCCGAACTGATGCGGCCACTCCCGTGTTTCGTCGTCGCCCACTACCTGGGGGTCGACGCGGCCGATCGTCGGCAGTTCGCGGGCTGGACACAGTCGATCGTGCAGGCGGGCGCCAAGGGCCATGCCCTCGACGCGCGCGAGGCGGTCGCCGACCTCTTCGCGTACTTCGCGGAACTGATCGAGCGGCGCCGCGTGCACCCGGCCGACGACACCGTCTCCGACCTCGTCCGTGTCCTGGCCGACGATCCGCAGGCCGTGATCCGGATCCTGGGATTCGCCTTCACCATGATCGCCGGCGGCAACGACACGACCATCGGACTGCTGACCACCGCATCCGAACTCCTCACCGAGCAACCCGATTTACGGGCACGGATCGCATCGGACCCGGAGTCGGTCGGGCCTTTCGTCGAGGAGGCGCTGCGCCTTGCGTCGCCGGTGCAGGGCCTGGCCCGCACCCTCACCGAGGACCTGAGCCTGCACGGCAGGACCGCGCCGGCCGGGGCCAAGGTGCTGCTGCTCTACGGCTCCGCCAACCGCGACCCACGCGCCTTCGGTCCCCACGCCGACGAGGTCGACCTGGGGCGTACGACCCCACAGCACCTGGCCTTCGGCTACGGCCCGCACCACTGCCTGGGCGCCGCGGCGGCCCGCCTCCAGGGACGGATCGCGCTCACCGAACTCATCTCCCGCTTCCCGCACTTCACGGTCGACGCACCCCGCGGTACTTTCGCGGACGGCTGCTACGTACGTCGGTACGAGACGCTGCCGTTCGCGACCGGCGGCGGGTGAGCCGAGGACCCAGCCACCGCACGAGCATCACCTCCGAGAAGACGAGCGGGATCGACGAGGGGACGGCCGTATGCCACTGGAACCGGTGACCCAGGCGTTTCTGGCGGAACTGGCCAAGTCCGACGGCCCGGCGATGCACGAGTCCACGCCGGCCATCGCCCGGCTCTACGGCCCGATCCTGTCCGGTATCAGCGGCCTGGGCCCGGAGGTCGGCGCCGTACGGGACATCAAGATCGAGGGCCGTGACGGCGGGCGATTCCGCACGCGGGTGCTGCGGCCGGCCGGCACCCCGCAGGCGGTCGTCGTGTACTTCCACGGCGGCGGCTGGGTCATCGGGGACATCGACCTGCAGTACGACCACGTGGGCCGCCGGCTCGCGAACGCCACGCAGGCGACCGTGGTGATGGTCAACTACCGCAAAGCGCCCGAGTATCCGTTCCCCACAGCCGTCGAGGACAGTTGGGCCGCCCTGACCTGGACCGCCGAGCATGCGTCGGAACTCGCCCCGCAGGGAGTCCCGTTGCTCGTCGCCGGTGACAGTGCGGGCGGCAACATCGCGGCGGTGATGACCCGTTGGGCCCGCGACCGCGACGGGCCCGCCGTCGACTACCAGGCCCTGATCTATCCCGTCACCGACTACGACCTGAACCGAACCTCGTACATCGCCCCGCAGAACCAACTCATGCTCACCCGCGACACCATGGCCTGGTTCTGGGGCCACTACCTCCCCGACGAGCGGGCCCGCACACACCCGGACGCCTCCCCGCTGCGCGCCGACACCCTCGCGGGCCTGCCGCCGGGGCTCGTGTACGTCGCCGAGTACGACCCGCTGCACGACGAGGGTGTGGCCTACGCACAGGCGCTGCGCGACGCCGGCGTCCCTGTGGCCCTGGAAGAGGCCGAGGGCCAGATGCACGCCTTCTTCCAGATGGTGGGCATCCTGCCGGGCTTCGAGGACGGGCTGCGTCTCGTGGCGGAGCACATCAACAAGTTCGTCGCCGAAAGGACGGTGTGAGCCATGGCCGACCACGACGTGATCGTCATCGGCGCCGGATTCGCCGGCCTCTACCAGCTGCACCGACTGCGCGCGCTCGGCTTCGACACCTGCGTGGTCGAGGCCGGGGCGGACGTCGGCGGCACCTGGTACTGGAACCGCTACCCGGGCGCCCGCTGCGACATCGAGTCCGTCGAGTACTCCTTCTCCTTCGACGCCGAGCTGGAGCAGGAGTGGGACTGGAGCGAGCGCTACGCGGCCCAGCCGGAGATCCTCGCCTACGCCCGCCACGTGGCCGACCGCTTCGACCTGCGCACGGACGTCGTCTTCAACACCCGCGTGGAATCGCTCGATTGGGACGACGCGGCGGAGCGTTGGACGGTCCGGGCCTCCGACGGCACGCCCCGCACCGCCCGGTACGTCATCGCGGCCACCGGATGCCTGTCCGTACCGTCCCGGCCCGACTTCGAGGGCCTCGCGGACTTCACCGGCGAGGTGCTGTGGACGTCCAACTGGCCGCACGAGGGCGCCGACCTGGCCGGCAAGCGGGTGGCCGTGATCGGCACCGGATCCTCCGGGCTGCAGACGATCACCGCGATCGCCCCGCTGGTCGGCTCGCTCACCGTCTTCCAGCGCACCCCGTCCTACGCGGTGCCCGCCCACAACGGCCCCAACGCCGCCCGCCTCGCAGCGGCGCGGGCGCGCTACCCCGAACGGCGCGAAGTGTCCCGCGCCTCATCGAAGGGATTCGACTGTGACGAAGAGGCGCAGGTGCTGCTGGTCGAGACCGAAGAGGAGGAAATCGTAGGGGAGTTGGACCGCCGTTGGGACATCGGCGGCCTGTGCTTCGGCAGCGGCTTCAGCGACCTGCTGAGGGACGCGGAGGCCAACGAGGCCGTCGCCGAGTACGTCCGCGCCCGGATCCGCGAGAAGGTGAAGAACCCCGAACTCGCCGAGCGGCTCACCCCGCGCACGTACCCGATCGCCAGCAAGCGGATGTGCGTCGACACCGGCTACTTCGAGGTGTTCAACCAGGACAACGTCACCCTGGTCGACCTCGCCGAGCGGCCGATCGACCGGATGACCGAGCGCGGGATCCGCACCGAGGACGGGGCCGCGTACGACGTCGACGTCATCGTCATGGCGACCGGATTCGACGCGATGACGGGCGCCCTGAACGCCATCGACATTCGGGGCGCCGACGGCCGCTCGCTGCGCGACAAGTGGGCCCACGGCCCGCGCACGTATCTGGGCCTGATGTCGGCCGGCTTCCCCAACCTCTTCACGGTGACCGGCCCCCAGAGCCCGTCCGTCCTCTCCAACATGATGACCTCGATCGAGCACCACGTGGACTGGATCACCCGCGCCCTCACGCACCTGCGCGAGCGCGGACTGCACCGCATGGAGCCCGACCCGGACGCCGAGGACAACTGGGTCAACACCACCAACGACCTCGCCGACCTCACGCTCATGCCACAGGCCGCGTCCTGGTACATGGGCGCCAACGTCCCAGGAAAACAACGGGTGTTCATGCCGTTCATCGGAGGCGTCGGCCTCTACCGCGACCTCACCGACGGCATCGCAGTGAGCCACTACCACGGCTTCGAACTGAGCTGAGCTGAGCTGAGCGGGAGGGGGGGGAGCGGTCCCGGTGCGGCTCAACCCTGCCGGGCGCTGCCCATTTCGGCCGGGAACGCGCTCGCGTCGCAGTCGAAGCCCTGGATCAGTTCGTGGAGTTTCCACGCCCCGGAGTCATTCCGCCGGAATTCGACGATCGTCGCGGCGGTGGCCCCGGCGACCGGCGTGAAATCGGTCTCCAGAAGCTCCGTGTACTTCTCCACGACCACGACCCCGGCGTTCTCGATGTCGGAGAAGGTGCGCGGGTCGACGTCCTGATGGATCACCACTCCGACCACCACTCGCGCGTAGGAGGACGCCAGTCGGTCGAGTTCGAGAGTCATGACCTCGACGAAGCCGAAACCCATCCCGGTCTTGCTGTCCCGGATCATGTTGATGGTGCCGTCGGGGGAGCGGCTGTCGTAGTGGACGACGTACGCGGGTTCTCCGTCGATGGCGTCCTCGGAATACGTCGCGGCGACGATGTCGAGATGGCGCGGTGACTCCCCGACGGGGCTCGGGTCCCAGCGAAGCCTGACCTCGATCTTCTGCAATCCCGTCGTGACGCTGCTCACCGGACGCCGCCTCCCTGCCCCGAGTCACCGAGAGGCCATCCCGCCCCCGTGCCCTCAAGTATGGCCTGCCACCAGCGGCTTGATGGCCTCTTAACGCAATTCGCCCCCGCGCGCGACGGCCTCACACCCCCTCCCCAACTTGGTAATGGGATCCATTTTCATGTAGCGTCCCCGTGTCGCGCCTCGCCGCGCCCCCTTCCCGCCCACCGCCCCCTGGAGGATCCGATGGCCGTTCCCAAGCGGAAGATGTCCCGCAGCAACACCCGCCACCGCCGCGCCCAGTGGAAGGCGACCACGCCCCAGCTCGCCCCGGTCACGGTCGACGGCGTCCCGTACCTGGTGCCGCAGCGGCTGGTGAAGGCGTACGAGCGCGGGCTGCTGCGGCCGGAGGGCTGACCGCACACGACCCGCGAACACGAGCACCACGAGCACCACGAGGTCGAAACGCACGCCCAGCGGGCGGCCCGGCTCGTAGCATGCAGCGCATGGCCATCAAACTTGAGAACGTCGCCATCGCTGTTCGCGACCTCGAAGCAACGATCTCCTTCTTCACCGACCTCGGCCTCACGGTCCTCGGCCGTGACACGGTCAGTGGGGAGTGGACCGATACCGCCGTCGGCCTTGATGGCAATCACGCCAAGATCGCGATGCTCCAGACGCCGGACGGGCAGGGCCGCCTGGAGCTCTTCGAGTACATCCACCCGGACGCGATCGAGACGGAGCCGACCCTTCCCAACGAGATCGGTATGCACCGTGTCGCCTTCTCGGTCGACAACATCGACGAGGCCCTCGAGACGGCCGCCAAGCACGGGTGCCACCCGCTCCGCGGCGTGGGCACCTATGAGGACATCTACAAGCTCACCTACGTCCGCGGCCCCAGCGGCATCATCGTGATGTTCGCCGAGGAGCTGAAGAAGGGCTGACGGCCGATCGGGTCAATCGGCCTCTCGGCTCCTGTGTGCGTGCGGGGCGGGCGGGAGGCCGTGCGGCGGGCCGCGGCGTCTACCAGGGTCGAGGCCGTGCGCGGGGCGTCGGGATGCCGAGCCCCGGCGGTGCTGGGACGATCGGCGGGCGTCCGCTTCGTGCCCGTTTGCGGAGTCGCCGTGAGGGCGGCGGGCGCACGGGGTGACCTGGGCGCGGGAGCGGCGCGGATCTCCCCGGCCCACGGCACGAAAGGCCCAGCCATGCACTCTGTACCCGTGAAGCGGAGCAACCGAAGCGCGCGAGGGCGTGCCGTCGGCGTCGTGTGCGCCGTGGCCGCATCGCTCTCCCTGCTGAGCGCCTGCTCGTCGGACGACGGGGACGACACCTCCTCGGGCGCCAAGGAGAGCGAGAGCGCCTCCCAGCAGGATCAGGCCAGCGACGCGACCCCGACCGGCCGGCTGAACGAGGACCAGGCCGAGCGCAAGAAGCTGCTCTCCGCGACGAAGGTCGACTGGGAGAAGGCGGCACGCACCGCCGAGAAGGAAGTCTCCGGCAGCAAGCTCCTGGACATCGAGCTCGGCGACGACAACCAGGGCAACCCGGAGTGGGAGGCCGAGGTCGCCGCGTCCGACGGCACAAGCACCGACGTACGCGTCGACGCCGTCACCGGCAAGGTGAGCGGCTCCACGACGGACAAGGACCAGGACGCGGACGACAAGAAGGAGAACTCCGACAAGCTCGCCGCGGCCAAGATCACGGCAATGAAGGCCGCCGATACGGCCATCGACCGGAAGAAGGGCAAGGTCACCTCCGTCGCCCTCGATGACGACGACAGCGGGTCCACGGTCTGGTCGGTCGACGTGGTCACGCCTGCCACCTGGGACAAGACGTCGTTCGACATCGACGCGGCCAACGGCAAGGTCCTGAACGAGCACGTCGACAAGGACTGAATTCCCCCGGCCCCGCGACGCGTTCGGCCGGCTGCGCCGACCGATGAGTTTCCCGGTGAACCCGGGTCATCATGAAGGACGGTACCCAAGGCCGAACGCGCCGGATCGGGGGACGCAACATCGTGGACCGCGAACCAGATGTCCTGTTGGGATGACGACCGTGCCCCCGCTGCGGCAAGAGATCCAGAGCGCCGTCGACGAGCTCGTCGGGACGGGAGCCGAGACCGGCCTTCAGATCGCCGTCTTCCGGCACGGCGTGCTCGTCGCCGACGCCGTCGCCGGGGTCGCCGACTCCCGGAATGGGTGCAGGGTGACCGCGCGGACCCCGTTCTTCAGCTTCTCCGCGGGCAAGGTCATGACGTCGCTGATCGCTCACCTGCTCGTCAGGACCGGAGCGGTCGGATACGACACACCGCTGATCGACCTGTGGCCGGAGTTCGGTGCCCACGGCAAGGAGGCCGCGACGCTTCGGCATGTGCTGACGCACTCGGTCGGTGTGCCGGCCATGCCACGCGACATCGGCCCCGCCGACCTCGCCGACTGGCCGCGGGTCTGCGGCGCTCTGGCCGACGCAGAACCCCTTTGGCGGCCCGGGGCCAGGACCGGCTACCACTCGTTCACCTTCGGCTTCCTGGTCGGCGAGGTCGCACGCCGGGCCACCGGCAAACCGATGCGGCAGCTCCTGCGCGAGTGGATCGCCGTGCCCCTGGGCCTCGACGGCGAGCTGTATTTCGGAGTGCCCCGCGCCGACCTGACCCGCTTGGCGCGACTCGATGACGCCACGCCGCCACCGGCCGCCGCACCCGACGACGATGCCGTTCTCGCGCCCTGGGAAATGCGACCGAGCGCGGCCATGGGCAACAGCCACGACATCCTGCTCGCGGACATCCCGTCGGTCGGCACCTTCACCGCGCGGGGCGTCGCGGCCATGAACGCGGCGGTGCTCGACGGTCGGCTCATCGGCCCGGACCAGTTGGAGGAGCTGACGGCCGTCGCCTTCGAGGGCACCGACCAGGTCTTCGGCAACCCCGCCCGACTGTGCCTGGGCTACCCGCTCGGCCGCATCGGCGCCCAACAGGCCGAAGCGTCCACCACGTTCGGCTGGATCGGCGGAGGCGGCAGCTATGTCTACGCCGACCCGGCCACCGGCATCTCCTTCGCGATGACGAAGACCCGCCTCACCCCTCACTTCAACACCGCGCAACGCCTCGCGGACATCACCACGGACCGGGCATCCGAGTCCCTGGCGTAGAGGAAATGCGCGGGCCTCCCTCGTTCTGCATGCCGTTGGAGGAGGAGTGTGGGGCTTGGCCACTTGTGACCGAGCGCGCCATCTGGGAGACCAGCCACCGGCCTCGGGCCGGCCTGGCCCCCGGCAACTCGCAGGGGAGGCACGGTCATGGAGACACAAGGCGACTGGGCAGGTACCGCGCGTCGAACATGGCTCTGGCCGGTGGCGATTCTGGTCGGCTTCCCGATCGGCGGGCTTGTCGCAGATCTTGTCGTCGACGGAGTCGATTCCGTGGGGAGTGCGCTCGTTGCCGGGCTCATCGCGGGGGCGATCATCGGGGCGGCGGAGTGGTTCGCCTTGCGGCAGTGGGTCCCGTGGCTCTGGATCGCGGCGACGAGCGCGGGCATGGCCACGGGCCTGGCCGCCGGAGCGGCCCTGGCCGATTACGGGACCGGTCGAGGAGATGTCGTCGTCATCGGCGCTGTGACCGGCCTCTGCGTAGGGGTGTCGCAGGCGCTGGTGCTTGCGCGACGCGGCAACACTGGGGCGTTCTGGTGGGCCGTTGCGAACCCGCCTGCCTGGGCGCTCGGCTGGCTCGTGACGTCGTACGTGATCACAACGAACATCGACGAGCAGTTTCCGAACTTCGGTGCCAGCGGCGCGCTCGTCTTCGGACTACTGACCTGGCTGCTCCTCGCGGTGTGCTTCCGTACGGAGGCGTCCGACGTGAGGGAGCCCGCGGTCCGGTGAAGAGCATCCGGGGCGGGCGGTTGAGCGTCGCACGCCCCGCCCGTCCGGGCCCCCGCCGGTTAGATGCTGACCGTGACCTCCAGATGTTCCAGCCCACGCAGCCCGTTGTTGAGCAGCGGCGTCGAGGACACGGTCTCGAAGCGGCGCACCCGGTCGGCAAGGCGGTCCAGGAGCGTGCCCATCTCCACGCGGGCCAGGTGCATGCCGACGCAGACGTGTTCGCCGCGGCCGAAGGCCAGGTGGTCCGAGGGGCGGCGGGTGATGTCGAAGCGTTCCGGGTCCGGATAGTGGCGCTCGTCGCGGTTCGCGGAGCCGTAGAGGAGGGCCACCCGGCTGCCCGCGGGGAGAGGGACCCCGTCGATCTCGTGGTCCTCGGTGAGGACGCGGCTGAACTGGGGGACCGGGGTCTCAAGCCGCAGCGACTCATTGATGGCGTGGGGGATCAGGGAGCGGTCGGCCCGCAACAGGTCCCACTGGTCCGGGTGTTGGGCGAAGAGCGCGATCGCGTTCGTGATCGCGAGGATCGTCGTGTCGAGGCTCGGCGTGACGTAGTCGAGCATCAGCGCCGGGCACTTCTCGCGCGGCAACTCCCCACGGTCGGCCGCCTGGTGGAGGTGGGCGGCCCAGCCGTCGGGGTCGATGCGCCCGGAGACCGCCTCGTGGGCGACGTAGTCCATGAACTCCTCGACCACGGGCGCCGCCTTCGTGAAGCGCTCGTTGGCCGGCCCCTGCATGTCCCACATGGCCGCGGCCCACTCCAGCATCTTGTCGCGCCCCCGGTCGGGCAGGCCGACGAGGTCGGAGACGACGGCCATGGGCAGATGCTCGGCCAGCTCCGTCGCGGCGTCGAACCGGCCCCGCGCGACCAGCTCCGCGACGATCCGCTCGGCCTCCGCCTCGATGGTGGGGGTGACGTTGCGCATCCGGTCCTGGCGCAGCGGACGGCCCAACACCGCACGCATCGCGGTGTGTTCTGGCGGATCGCTGCACAGCGTGATCCCCTCGAGCTGCGCGTTCATGTCCGGATCGACGAACACCCCGCGGGCCGAGGAGAACGTCCGCCAGTCCATGAGCGCCGCGCGCACGTCCTGGTAGCGGGGGAGGGCGTAGAGGTCGTAGCGCGACAGGTGCACCACCGGTCCGAGCGCTCGTAACTCCTTGTAGATCGAGTACGGGTCGGCCCGCGCACCGGGCGTGTAGAGATCGACGTCGCTGACCGGTATCGCGGACATACACGCTCCTTGGGACGAGGGCCCGAACGGCGTTCGGCGTGGGCCCGGTTCGTCGTCGGGTACGGAAGGTCCGAGCGATCGTGGCATGCGGCCCGCGACCCTTCGGCGTATGTCATGAACACAAGACATTTCTGTGACAGTCCCGACCACAGGGGTGTTTCTGGCCGGAGCCGGGATGAACCGACCTCGACGTACGCCTCGCCAGGTCGATGAGTTTGCCCGCTGCCTGGGGTCTTCCACTGTGACAACGGAGCCCTTCCGTGCCATCTAGGAGAGAGAGGGAGGCGGTCATGCGCAACCCGATTCGGCTGTACATGTCGATGTCGCTCGACGGCTTCATCGCCGGTCCGGACGATCGACCGGGCCAGGAGCTCGGCCGCGACGGCGGACGCCTCTTCAACTGGCTCGACGACAGGGAATCCGACGGCCCCAGCGGACAGGTCTACCGCGAGGCCCTGGCGACCGGCGCGGTGATCTCCGGCCGTCGTACCTTCGAACTCGCCGGACGCTGGAAGGGCGACCACCACGACGGGGTGCCGATCTTCGTCCTCACCCATCACGTGGACGACGGGGACGTGCCGCCCGGCCACGCGCGATTCGTCACCGACGTCGAGGACTGCGCCCGGCAGGCGCGCGCGGCCGCCGGGGACCGGCCGGTCATGGTCCACGGGGCGGGCGCGGCCCAGGCGCTCCTGCGGGCCGGCCACATCGACGAGATGGAGATCCACCTGGTCCCGGTCCTCCTCGGGGACGGCCGACGCCTGTTCGACCACCTCGGTGCCGACCACATCGAACTCGACTTCGCCCGCCGCCTCGACGACCGGGACGTCACGCACCTGCGCTACAGGGTGCGCCGCTCCGAGGAGACCGCGTGAGGCCCCGCTCGGCGCTCCCACCGGCGGGGCCCGTTTGTACAGTCAGGGAGTGACGGATGCTGAACGGGCCCCTTCCGAGCCACCTGGCCACGCCGGGCGGCACATGCGTGCAGCGCCGGCCGACGCCGAGGCCGCCGCGGTCCTTGCCCAGTGGGAGGCCGCCGAACAGGACGTCGCCCTGGACGCAACGTACCTGGACCTGACGGGAGCAGACCTTTCCGGCGCCGACCTCGGCAGCGCGCTGTTCTGCCCGGCGACGGCTCGGGGCGTCGTACTGAAGGAAGCAGACCTGTATCGGGCGAACCTCGGGTGGTCGGACTTCAGCGGAGCGGTGCTGACCGGCGCCAGTCTGGTCAAGGCTGAGCTGACCGAGACGGTGCTGCGCGATGCGGACCTGACGCAGGCCGATCTGGGTTCCGCGGACCTGTACGCGGTCGACGCCCGACGGGCGTGCTTTGCGGGCGCGCGCCTGGACGGCGCCTCGCTGCTGGGCGGCACTCTGCTGGAGGGTGCCGACCTGCGAGGGGCCGGCCTGTCCCGGACGAGTTTCCGCGTGGTCCTCGACGAGCGCACCCGGCTCGAGGGCCTGCACGGCAGCATCTACGGGCCCGCATGCGTCGCGGACCAGGACGGACGACATGAACTGGCGGGCCTCGCCCTTGAGTTGTGGCTGGCGGGGCGGGGAGCGACGGTGGAGGTGCTGAACTCCCCTGCGGACACGACGACGTACTACGCGCGCGTCGGGAACGGGTTTTCGCGCAGCAACCCGGCAGGTGTCGTACGCCGCCGTCGGGCCGAGGCCGTCGTGCGCGACGAGGCCTTCACCCGGAACCTGCGCTGGGAGGCGACGGAGTACCTGCGGCGCCACGAACTCGGCCACAACGACGACGAGCACGTCGAGATCACCTCGGCGGAAGCCGACGAATTCGTACGCCGCGCCACCCCGGGCAACTCGACCGTGGCGAAACCGTAGTTCGGTCGTCCGGATCAGGAGTCGGTGGCCTCCTGTGGGGGTGGTTCGGGGGAGGCGAGGAGGAGGCAGGCGGTGCCGGAGATGTCGAGGACCCGGCGGACGGGGCCGCTCACGGCGATCAGGCGCAGGCTGCCTCCCGCGTCCGCGGCCAGCTGTTGATGGCGCACGAGGAGGTTGATCCCGGTCGAGTCGGTGAACGGCACGTCGGCGAAGTCGAGTTCGCAGCGGCGTGGATGCAACGGGATCAGCACCCGGTCGAGGCCGGGCGCGGTATTCAGGTCGAGTTCCCCGCGCGCGCGGAGCAGGACAAGATCTCCGGCGTCGACGACGTTGATGTCGAAGAGGGGTGAGGTCGGCGTGCTCATGGTTGTTGCTCCTCGGCCTACCCGCTTGAGGTGCGTTGAGTGTTCCATGGAAGCACCGAGCGCACGGTCCTGGCATCAGAACCGGCGGAAGGCGGCCAAGGTTGCTTGTTGGACATGCCTACGGCATATGGTGGACGGGCCTATTGGCGCGAACAGACGGTCCTGAGCGGACGGTGGCATATGGCGCCGCGTCCGGGCCGAGTGCGGGAAAGCGTATGACAGCCGGACGGCCTGCGCCCGGAAATGCCGTGCACGTGAAATTGCCCCTGCATTCAGGTGGTACGCGGTCGACCCCCGCGTAACCTCCTCCTGTGTCAGATGTGTCAGCCTCTCGCCCCCACCATGTCGCCGTCCTCGTGCTCGAGGGAGCCAAACCGCTCGATGTCGGCATCCCCGCGCAGGTGTTCACGACCCGCGCGAGCATGCCGTACGAGGTGCGGGTGTGCGGGGCCGAGCCCGGGCTCGTGACCGGCGGCGACGGTCTCGCGTACTCCGTGGCGCACGGGCTCGAAGCCCTCGCCTGGGCCGACATCGTCTTCGTCCCCGGCTACCGGTTCCCGGACCGGGAGGACCCGCCGCGGGCCGTCGTCGACGCGCTGCTCGCCGCCCACGAGCGGGGCGCCCGGCTCGCCGCCATCTCGACCGGCGCCTTCGCGCTCGCCGCCACGGGACTGCTCGACGGCAGGCGCGCCACGACGCACTGGCACTACACGCGCGCCCTCGCGGCCAGGTATCCGCTCATCCAGGTCGACGAGAACGTGCTGTTCGTCGACGAGGGCCCGGTGCTCACCTCGGCCGGCGCCGCCTCCGGCATCGACCTGTGCCTGCACATCCTGCGCGGCGACCTCGGAGTCGCCGCGTCCAACCACGCCGCCCGCCGCCTGGTCGCCGCGCCCTACCGCAGCGGCGGCCAGGCCCAGTACGTGCCGCGCAGCGTTCCCGAGCCGCTCGGGGAGCGGTTCGCCGCCACCCGGGAATGGGCGCTGCACCGGCTCGGCGAGCCGCTCACCCTCGACACACTGGCGCGGCAGGCCGGGGTGTCACCGCGCACCTTCTCCCGGCGCTTCGTCGACGAGACCGGATACACCCCGATGCAGTGGGTGATGCGCGCCCGTATCGACCTGGCCCGCGAACTGCTCGAGCGCTCGCAGCGCAGCGTCGAACAGATCGCCGCCGACGTCGGGCTCGGCACCGGCGCGAACCTGCGGCTGCACTTCCAGCGCATCCTCGGCACCACACCGAGCGAGTACCGGCGGACCTTCACGCCGGGCGGCTGACGCGTCCCGGGGCCGCTCGACGCCGCGTGGCGGGATCCTTTTGAACCCTGGCGATCGCGCCACTGTCCGCGCCGCGAGCCCCGCGCGAGCCTGGTGGGGAACGGAAGGGACACCATTCATGACTCGCATCGCCATCAACGGATTCGGCCGCATCGGCCGCAATGTGCTGCGCGCCCTGCTGGAGCGCGACAGCGACCTCGAGGTCGTCGCCGTCAACGACCTGACGGAGCCCGCCACGCTCGCCCGGCTGCTCGCCTTCGACAGCACGGCGGGACGGCTCGGGCGTCCGGTCACCGTCGACGGGAACACCCTCGTCGTCGACGGCCGGCGGATCACGGTGACGGCCGAGCGCGAACCGGCGCAGCTGCCGTGGGCCGAACTCGGCGTCGACCTCGTCCTGGAGGCCACCGGCCGCTTCACCTCGGCCAAGGCCGCCCGCGCCCACCTCGACGCGGGCGCGAAGAAGGTACTCGTCAGCGCCCCGTCCGACGGCGCCGACGTCACCCTCGCGTACGGGGTCAACACCGACACGTACGACCCGGCCGTGCACACCATCGTCTCGAACGCTTCGTGCACCACCAACGCGCTCGCGCCACTGGCCAAGGTTCTCGACGAACTCGCCGGTATCGAGCACGGGTTCATGACGACGGTGCACGCCTACACGCAGGAGCAGAACCTCCAGGACGGCCCGCACCGCGACGCCCGCCGCGCCCGCGCCGCCGGGGTCAACATCGTGCCGACCACGACCGGCGCCGCCAAGGCGATCGGCCTGGTCCTCCCGAACCTCGACGGCAGGCTGTCGGGTGACTCGATCCGCGTCCCCGTACCGGTGGGCTCGATCGTCGAACTCAACACGACCGTCGCCCGCGACGTGACGCGCGACGACGTGCTGGCCGCCTACCGCGCCGCGGCAGACGGCCCGCTCGCCGGGGTCCTCGAGTACTCGGAGGACGCCCTCGTGTCCTCCGACATCGTGGGCAACCCCGCCTCGTCGATCTTCGACTCGGCCCTCACCCGCGTCGACGGCCGGCACATCAAGGTGGTCGCCTGGTACGACAACGAATGGGGCTTCTCGAACCGGGTGATCGACACGCTGGAGCTCCTCGCCACCCGCTGATCCGTCAGAAGGGCCCTCGGGCCCCCGCCCGCTGGTTACGCGGGCCGGGGCCCGGCCGCCCGGCGCAGACGGTTGGCGATCGCGAGGCCGAGGCCCTCCTGCGCCGGCAGCGACGCGAGGATGAGGTCGCAGCCCTGCTCGTCGAGTTCGCGCAGGTAGCCGTAGAGGCCGCGCGCATAGGCGTCCAGCGACGCGGGGACGGCGGCCACGGCGTGCGCCTTCACCGGCTCCGGAGCGTCCGCGAGGGCCGACGGCAGGAACACGCCCACCCGGTGGCCGAGTTCGTGCGCGCGGTTGGTCTCGGCGAGGAGCTCCTCCGGGGCTACGAGGACGACGCGCGCGTTCGGCGCGTAGTGCGACGGGTGCTGGCCCGGCACACGCACCTCGCTGGTGTCGGGGACGTCGAGGGGACGCCCCAGCGCCCGTTCGAGGGCCTCGCGCGTCACACCGCCCGGCCGCAGAATGCTCAGCGACTCGCTCGTGGCGTCGACGATGGTCGACTCGACGCCGACCTCGCAGGGGCCGCCGTCGAGCACGAAGTCGACACCGGCACCGAGCTCGGTGCGGACGTGGTCGGCCGTGGTGGGGCTGACCGAGCCGAAGCGGTTGGCTGACGGAGCCGCGATGCCGCCACCGAAGGCCTTGAGCAGCTCCAGTGCGACAGGGTGGTCGGGCACGCGCAGCCCCACCGTCTCCAGCCCGCCGGTGGTTTCGTGAGGCACCCGGCCACTGCGCCGCAGGACCAGCGTGAGCGGCCCCGGCCAGAAGCGCTCCGCGAGCAGGCGAGCCGCCTCGGGCACGTCCTCGGCCCAGTCGTCCAGGTGCTCGGCGCCGCCGATGTGGACGATCAGCGGGTGGTTGGGCGGGCGGCCCTTGGTCTCGAAGATGCGGGCGACGGCGGCCGGGTTCTCGGCGTCGGCGCCCAGGCCGTAGACCGTCTCCGTCGGGACGGCGACGAGCCCGCCGGCGCGCAGCACGCCGACCGCCTTGGCGGTGTCGGCGTCGATCTCGATGTCACGGGCGGGTGCCGGCACCCGCGCGTTGTCCTTCACTGTGGTGCGCTTCTTTCGATGGGGCGGGGTCAGAGTGCGGCGTCGGCGGTTTCGCTCAGGCCGTGGGAGGCGACCAGCTGCGCGGTGCCGTCGGCCAGTCGGTAGGACAGGCCCACCACGGCGAGGCGGCCTGCGGCCACCTGCTCGGACAGCACACGGGAACGGTCGAGCAGCAGGTCGACGGTGTGCCGGATGTGCTCGTGCAGGATCTCCTCGTCCGCGCCGCGGCCTGCGGCGCGGGCCGCGAGCACGCTCGGCGTCACGCGCTCGACGACGTCCCGCACGAAACCGGCGGGTGCCCTGCCGCCGTCGGCGGCGTCCTTGGCGGCGGCGATCGCCCCGCACGAGTCATGGCCGAGGACCACGACCAGCGGGCAGCCCAGCACACTCACCCCGTACTCGATGCTGCCCAGCACCTCCGAACCGACGACGTGGCCGGCCGTGCGGACCACGAACATGTCCCCGAGCCCCTGGTCGAAGATGATCTCGGCGGCGAGGCGGGAGTCGGAGCAGCCGAACAGCACCGCGAAGGGGTTCTGCCCGGGGGCGGTCTCGGTACGGCGCGCGGCGTCCTGGTTGGGATGTCCGGGGGTGCCGGTCACGAAGCGTCGGTTGCCGTCCAGCAGCATCGCGAAGGCTTCGTCGGGAGTGGGATTCAGCGTCTCGGTCACGACGGCAGGCTACGACGCGCTCCCCGCAACCGCGCAGCCAGGTCCATCGAACCCCGACGGAGGAAGCCGCCCTCGTCCTCGTCGCGCACGTCACCCCGGGCATGAGGGCTGGACTCCGGCCACACGTCAGTAGTCGTGGTGGCCGTGAACCGCCCGCATGCCCGGGGTGTACGTCAGGGCGTCAGGACCTCGGTCGCTCAGGCCTTGTCCTGCATGCTGCTGCGCGCCGGGTTGGCCTGCTCCGCCGCCTTGGGGTCCTTCTCGCCGGCCTTCGCCTGCACGCCTTGCTTGATGCGTTCGCCGATGGTCCGGTCGATGTTGGACCAGTACTCGAACGCACGGTGCAGCACCGGCTCACTCACGTCGTTGAGCAGGTGGCCGACGACGTTGTCCACGAGGCGGTCGCGCGCGGCGTCGTCGAGGACCTCGCGCACCATGGTGCCCGGCTGGCCCCAGTCGTCGTCCTCGGCGTGGTCGACGTAGGCGGCGCGGGTGATGTCGCCGTCCGCGTACCAGCTGGGCGGTGTGCCGTAGCGGTCCGTGTCGGCCGCCGGGCCGCCCTTGGAGTTCGGCGCGTAGACCGGGTCCGTGGTCTTGCGGTACGCCATGGCCCCGTCCTTGGAGTACGTGTGTACGGGCGCGACGGGAGCGTTGACCGGCAGCTGCTGGTAGTTGCCGCCGATGCGGTGACGGTGCGCGTCGGCGTAGGAGAAGAGCCTCGCCAGCAGCATCCGGTCGGGGCTCGGGCCGATGCCCGGGACCAGGTTGTTCGGCTGGAAGGCCGCCTGCTCGATCTCCGCGTGGTTGTCCGTCGGATTGCGGTCGAGCGTCATCTTGCCGACCTCGACCAGCGGGTAGTCGGCGTGCGGCCAGACCTTGGTCAGGTCGAAGGGGTTGAAGCGGTATGTGGGCGCGTCGTCGTACGGCATGATCTGCACGTACAGCGTCCAGCTGGGGTACTCCCCGTCGCGGATGTGCTCGAAGAGATCACGGGTGTGGTAGTCCGTGTCGGCCGCGGCCATCTGGTCGGCCTCGTGCTGGGTGAAGCACTCGACGCCCTGGTCGGTCTTGAAGTGGTACTTCACCCAGAACCGCTCGCCCTGGGCGTTGATCCACATGTAGGTGTGGGACGTGTAGCCGTTCATGTGGCGCCAGGTGCGCGGGATGCCACGGTCGCCCATCAGCCAGGTGACCTGGTGCGCGGACTCGGGCGAGAGGGTCCAGAAGTCCCACTGCATGTCGTGGTCGCGGAGGTTGTTGTCCGCGCGGCGCTTCTGGGACCGGATGAAGTGCTGAAACTTCATCGGGTCCTTCACGAAGAACACCGGGGTGTTGTTCCCCACCATGTCGTAGTTGCCCTCGGTGGTGTAGAACTTCACCGCGAAACCGCGGGGGTCGCGCCACGTGTCCGGGCTTCCGCGCTCGCCGGCGACCGTGGAGAACCGGGTCACCAGCTCGGTCCGGGTACCGGGCTGGAACACCGCGGCCTTCGTGTAGGGGCTGACGTCGGCGGTGACCTGGAAGTGGCCGAAGGCGCCGCTGCCCTTGGCGTGGGGCTGCCGCTCCGGGATCCGTTCCCGGTTGAACTGCGCCATCTGCTCGATCAGATACGAGTCCTGCAGCAGGATCGGTCCGCCGGCGCCGACCGTGAGCGAGTGCTCATCGCTTTCGACCGGAACGCCGGCATCCGTGGTCGTCGCTTTGGCTGTGTCGTCACTCATGGGCTACGCGTGCCTTTCGACGGAGGTCCTAAACGCCCTCGGTGCCCTGCGGGTGCGGGCCTCGGAGGACGTTTCAGGCGGAGCCGCCTCTCGAAGGGCACACCGGGCAAACCGACGACATGACCATGCTGCGGCCTCCGTACGGACACGGCCATTCGTAGAGCGCCGCCTCGGGTGGCCCACGTCGGCCGCTCACGCGTCGTGGGCGCCCTGCACCTGCCCACAAGTTCCGTGTGGTGCACGAGGGTTGACGGTGAAAAAGGCACCTGGTTTCGTTCTCAGGGCGCGGCGCCATCCGGGCGCGTTCTGACAACGATGTCAAACGTATACGGGGAGGTGGTGGCCGCGCACGCCGGTCGGCTCCGCCTCTCCGAAGGGACCGCATGATGCGCACCCGTACAAGACGGCTCTCCCTCCTCCTGACCGCCGCCACCCTCGGCCTGAGCCTGCTGGCCGCGGGCCCCGCCGGCGCAGCCCCGCGCGCCGACCGGCACCAGGACGCGGTGGATGCCGTGGACGGCCTGATGACCTGGTGGAACGAGGACACCGGCGCCTTCGAGAGCACCGGCTGGTGGAACAACGCGAACGACCTGCAGGCGCTCCTCGACTTCTGGCAGGCCCCCGGCGACACGGGCGGCCACGACATCAAGAAGATCGCCGACCGGATCTACGAGAAGAACGTCGACGCCAAGGACGGCCGGTTCCGCAACGAGTACCTCGACGACACCGGCTGGTGGGGCCTGGCCTGGCTGCGGGCGTACGACCTCACCGGCGAGAAGCGCTACCTGGACACCGCCATCGCCGACGCCGACCACATGTGGAAGCACCACGACAACACCTGCGGCGGTGGGGTGTGGTGGAACTACGAGCACAAGTACAAGAACAGCATCACCAACGAACTGTTCATCACCCTCTCCGCGGGCATCCACAACCGCCTCGACGGTGACTCGACGTACCTGGGGCGGGCGCAGAGCGTCTGGGGCTGGTTCCAGTCGAAGAAGCTCATCAACAAGGACAACCTCATCAACGACGGCCTCAACGACGCGTGCGTCAACACGGGCGAGTCGACCACGTGGACGTACAACCAGGGCGTCATCCTGGGCGGCCTCGTCGAGCTCCACAAGGCCACCGGCTCCAGCGCCGTCCTCGCGAAGGGCCGCAAGATCGCGGACGCGGTCGCCGCCTCGCCGCTGCTCGCGCCCGACGGGATCCTCTCCGAGCCGAACGACGACGACACGGACGGCGGCGCCGACGGACCGTCCTTCAAGGGCGCCTTCATGCGCGGCCTCGGTGCGCTGAACCGCACCCTTCCCGACCACCCGTACTCCGGCTTCATCGACCGCCAGGCCGACGCCCTCAACACCCTCGACCGCAGCGGCGACTTCTACGGTTTCCACTGGAACGGCCCCTTCGACAAGGCCGACGCGGCCCGCCAGCACAGCGCGCTCGACGCGCTGACGGCGGCGATCTACTGACCGAGTTCTTTCTGTTTCTGTCGTCGGGTGCGCACGCCGTGGGCGTCGCACCCCACGCCCGTTCTCCGCGGCCCGCTCAGCCGATCGGCACCGGCAGCGGCGTCACCGCGTAGGCCAGCGTGATGGTGTCACCGGTCGACGGGTCGGACAGCTCCACCCGCCAGGCCTCGCCGAACTGGTCCACGCCCTCCGCCATCGGGATGGTGCCGGAGATAAGCACCGTGCCGGGGAGCAGCTCACCGCGCTCGCGCAGCACGTCGGCCCAGTACGACGGCGTGAGCAGCTCCGCGAGGGAGCCGTCCTGGATCAGGGACTCCTCGCCCTGCACCGTGACCCAGGCGCGCAGCGTCAGGTCGTCCAGGCGGCCCTCGACGTCCGAGAGGCGCCAGGCGCGGCGGGCCAGGACGTCCGGGCTCGCGTTCTTGCTCCAGGCCACGCCGTGCACCTCGAGCTCGCGGTCCGTGTGGTCGCACGCGGCCGTGAGCAGCAGCTCGCCGTCCCGCGCCACGACGAGCGCCCACTCCGCCTCGCCCGAGGTCCGCCCGTGCTGCACCGCGACCCGCTCGGTCTGCTGCGCGAGGTAGGGGGAGATCGGGTACAGGGCCGGGGTGGTGGTCGGCGCGGGCACACCGAGCTCGGCGAGCTCGGCGACGTGCGCGGCGACATCGTCCTGGCTGCGCCCGGCGTATCCGGCGTTGAGGACCTGGACGACATCCACGTCGCGGGTGGAGCCGTCGGGCAGTTCGAACGTGAGCAGCGTCATGGAAATCTCCAGGGGTGAGCAGGTAGGAGGGTTGCGAAGCGGTTAACTTCCCGTTCGGGGCTTGCGCATACGACCTGTATACAAGAAGTATGCCGGAAGGTCGATGTCCCCCCGAACGTCGACGTCCCCCCTCAGACCGTCGAAGCTCCCCGAACCGAGGACCGAAATGCTGCAAGACTCCCCACGCGGCGCGCCCGCCGCACCGGTCGTCACCCCGAACCGCTCCGGTCTCGTCCGGGCCTTCTTCGCGAGCCTCACCGGCACCGCCCTGGAGTGGTACGACTTCGCGGTCTACTCCGCCGCGTCGGCCCTCGTCTTCGGCGACCTGTTCTTCCCCTCCGAGGACCCGCTCACCGGCACCCTGCTGGCCTTCTCCACGTACGCCGTCGGCTACGTCTCGCGCCCGCTCGGCGGCATCGTCTTCGGGCGACTCGGCGATGTGATCGGCCGCAAGAAGGTGCTGATCGCGACGCTCGTACTGATCGGCGCGGCCACGTTCCTGATCGGCCTGCTGCCCACCCACAGCAGCATCGGCGCCGCCGCCCCCATCGCGCTGGTCGTGCTGCGGTTCGCGCAGGGCGTGGGCGTCGGCGGCGAGTGGGGCGGCGCCGTGCTGCTCTCCAGCGAGTTCGGCGACCCGAAGAAGCGCGGCTTCTTCGCCTCGGCCGCGCAGGTCGGGCCGCCCGCGGGCAACCTCCTCGCCAACGGCGTCCTGGCGGCGCTCGGCGCCCTGCTGACCGAGGACCAGTTCCTCTCCTGGGGCTGGCGCGTCGCCTTCCTGGTCTCCGGCGTCCTGGTCGGATTCGGCCTGTGGATCCGCGCGAAGCTGGAGGAGACCCCGGTCTTCAAGGCGATGGAGGCCGAGCAGACCCGCCCCGAGGCGCCGGTGCGCGAGGTGCTCACCCGGCAGCCGCGCGCCCTGATCGCGGCGATCCTCGCCCGCGTCGCCCCGGACGTGCTGTACGCCCTGTTCACCGTGTTCGTGCTGACGTACGCCACCGACGAGCTGGACATGTCGCGGGGGTCCGCGCTGACCGCCGTACTCATCGGCTCCTCGCTGCAGATCGTCCTGATCCCGCTCGCGGGCGCGCTCTCCGACCGCGTCAACAGGCGCCTGCTTTACGGCTGTTCGGCCGTCGGCGCCGGTGTGTGGCCGTTCGTCTTCTTCGGCATGGTCGACGGCGGCTCGTGGGGCCTGCTGGTCCTCGGTGTGATCGTCGCGCTGATCCTGCACTCGCTGATGTACGGCCCGCAGGCCGCGTTCGTCGCCGAACAGTTCTCGCCGCGGCTGCGCTCCACGGGCTCCTCGCTCGCGTATACGCTGGCCGGTCTGATCGGCGGCGCGATCGCTCCACTGCTGTTCACGGCGCTGCTCGGCTCGTTCAACAGCTGGGTGCCGCTCGCGATCTACGTTGCCGTCACCGCGGCCGTGACCGTCACAGGACTGCTGCTGGGCCGCGACGCGGAGGCGGCCACGGACGAGGACACGGAGCTGGTCGCGCAGGCGACCGCCTGAACCGCACACCTACCGCCACACCAGGAGGGACACCTCATGCTGATCGCCCTGAGCCAGCTCACCACCGGGCCCGATCCGGCCAAGAACCTCGACCTCATCGAGGAGCAGGCGCGGCGCGCGGCCGACGCGGGCGCCCGCGTCGTCGTCCTCCCCGAAGCGGCGATGGCCTGCTTCGGCACGCCCCTCGCCCCGCTCGCCGAGCCGCTCGACGGCCCGTGGGCGAACCGGCTGCGGGCCATCGCCGAGGCGGCCGGCATCGTCGTCGTCGCCGGGATGTTCACCCCGGCCGACGACGGGCGGGTGACCAACACCCTGCTCGCGACGGGCCCGGGCGTCGAGGAGACCTACGACAAGATCCACCTCTACGACGCCTTCGGCTTCGCGGAGTCCCGCAACGTCGCGCCCGGTACGCGGGTGGTCACCATCGATGTCGACGGCGTCCGCCTCGGCCTCGCGACCTGCTACGACGTGCGCTTCCCCGAACTCTTCCGGGCCCACGCCGACGCGGGCGCCGTCGGCACGCTGCTCCCCGCTTCCTGGGGCGCGGGCCCCGGCAAGCGCGAGCAGTGGGAACTCCTCGTACGGGCCCGGGCGTTGGACGCCACGGTCTGGGTCGCCGCCGTGGACCAGGCGGACCCGGCGGCGAGCGGCATCGACGTCAAGGGCACGGCCCCGACGGGCATCGGGCACAGCATGCTGGTCGGCCCGGACGGCACCGTGCGGGACAGCCTGGGCGCCGAACCGGGCCTGATCGTCGCGGAGTTGGACGTCGCCGAGGTCGACCGGGTGCGCGAGAAGACCTCCGTGCTGGCCAACCGCAGGCTCGGGCGCGACGACGCGGTGATCACCTACCCGAAGTGACATGGCCGGGCCGGCCCAGGGACACCCGGGTCGGCCCAGAACTCCCCGGGTCGGCCCGGATCACCCGGCCAGCAGTACCTTCAGCGTCGACTCCAAGTGGCTGTCGATCGCCGCGCCCACCGCGTCCGCGTCGCCCGCGGCGAGCGCGTCCAGGATCGTCTTGTGCTCGTCGATGACCGACTTCTGCCGTCCGCTCTGGTTGTACAACGCCACGACGCCCGCGCGCACTTGGCGGCTGCGCAGCCCGTCGTAGTGGCGGTCCAGCAGGCCGTTGCCCACGGCCTGGACGATCGTCGCGTGGAAGCGGTGGTCGATGGCGATGAACTCCTTGGCGTCGTCGGGTCCGCTCAACCCGCGCTGCCGCTCAAGGAGTTCGCCCAGTTCCTCCAGCGGCACCCGGTCCGCCTTGATGACCTGCTCCGCCGCGTACCGTTCCACCATGCCGCGCAGTTCCATCAGCTCGGTGATCTGCCGCCCGGTCAGCCGGGAGACGCGCGCGCCGCGCCGGGGCACCATCTCGACCAGATCCTCGGCGGCGAGCAGCAGCAGGGCCTCGCGGATGGGGGTGCGGGAGACGCCGATGCGGTCGGCGATCTCCTGCTCGGAGAGGAACTCGCCCTGCATCTCCGGGTCGGTGAGCACCGTCCCCTTGAGGTAGGCGTACGCCTTCTCCCGACCGGACGTCGC